>NZ_VPEN01000013.1:0-53695 GCF_013417135.1 Acinetobacter sp. YH16051
TACACAGTGCACTGGGTTATGTATCGCCTTTTGAGTTTGAAGCAATGTACTATGATAAGATTAACCCGTTAGGTCAGGTGGCCTAACTTAAATAAAAAAGTCTCCGACAAACCCGGTACGGTTCATCTGGCTGATAACCTGAAAACTCATAAAAGTCATGCAACAATTGAGCATAGACATCTGAAAAATTTATTAAGCTTTCTGGTTGTAAACCATAATGGTCAAAATAGCGATCATCAATGAAATAAGCTAATCCTATGTGCGTGTTGAGATAAGTTGATACGCCCAGTTGCCGACAAAAGTCAGGATTATATTGCAACTGTAATTGCGTATTACAAATAATTTTTGAGGCTACAATTTTAGCTACATTGCGAATATTGAGATGGCGAATACTAGGATGCATCGATGTCAAAATTCGACTCGAAGAATAATCCATCATGATCGTTTGGCCTTCAATTGATTTAGATTTTTATCAAGTAATGATTTAGTTGCTTCTCGTTTTACAAGTAAGCATCTAAACTATGTCTATATTAATATAAAAACATGACCAAAACGTCAAGTTTTTATTGTCTATTTGGCGGTAATAATGACACTTGAATTAGACTCGAATGAATTTAAGATTCGATTGAAAGAAGTCAGAAAGATACGAAAGCTGACACAGCAAGAACTTGCTGAAAAAACGGGAATACCCGTAACCTCTATTGCGCATTTTGAGTCGGGCTCACGTAAACCCTCATTAGAGAATTTTTATAAACTCATTGTCGTACTTAATGTATCAGCCGATTACATCTTGGGACGCCGTGAAAAAATGAGTACCTCAGGGATTGATCCTATTACTAATGCTTTACAGGAATTACCAGAGTTGGAACGCAAAATGATTGAGAAATTTATTATTTCTTTAGGCTCTGACTAGAGACAACCATGCATATATGAATCAGACAAGAAAAAGACCTAAAAATTAAAAAACCACCTAACGTGGTTTTTTTCGAGAGCGTTCAAAATAGCTTTTTCCTCGTGAAATATTTTATTAAAAGTAAATTTACATCATGGTTTTATAAAATTACCCCTTGAGCCTTTCTCCTTTATCCAAACGTTCCCATATAAGCCAATTTATTTTTTCCTACTAACAGAAGACCTATTATTTTTCTGTATTTCATACCAATTTAACACCTCCGTATAATCAAAGTAGTTATGCGCTTTTTCACCATCTGCAAGCTTAAAAGGTCGTGGAAAATCGGGATTCTTTGCGATCAAAAAGTTTAGTCCCGTCCTCGACAAGCCTAATTTTTTTGCTACATCATTAAACTTTAAAGCTAACGCTTTATTTTCCTGAATCATAGTTGATTGTGGTGTTTTCATTTCCAACATAAATATTTTTTCAAAAAAAGAAAAAATCATATCAGACTAAAAAAAATATTTTTCCAATAGTGTCAATTCGTTAAATTTAGTTCAAAAATCAGAATGAAATTCATTCATGTACCAATTGAAAATCTCATCAACATCAAAATACATCACTGCTTGTCGAGTATCTCGATCTCTCATGGGTTTTGGAAAGTTAGGAACAGCATTTTGAATTTTGATAAGTTGCTGACGATTAATCTGTAAAATTTTGCACAATATGCTACTTGAACATCGCCACACATTTTCTTCACGGAGTTTCATTAAAGTCGGATTTATTTGACTATGAGGGTTTAGTAAAGTTTTCATCAATTTATTAAAACAGTTAAAACCCATTAATCTACACATATTAGAAAAATTACATCTTCAATAATCCCGTTTCGCAAAAAAAAAGCCGAAAATAAAATTTCAGCTTTTAAAATTATAACAAGAACACTTTAATCAAACATTCTTACTCCGCAGATCGAATCCAAGTGGTCAGCCCAAAATTGCATAACATCCACCCTTTCTCTTAAGTGAGCACCTTTATCATATGCACCTTTCACACCTGCTTTTTGATGAGACAATGCTGATTCAATCACTTGTTCTTTATCGCTAAAAATATCATTTAAAAAAGTACTCGCAATGTGGCGAAATCCATGAGGATTCTGCTTCCCAGTATACCCCATTCGTTTCAATGCTGAATTGAAGGTCACGTCAGATATAAATTTTTCATTTGAATTACTTCTTGATGGAAACAAATATTCATTGCCATCCCCTGAAATCTCTTTTAATCGAAGCAATAATTTAATTGCTTGCTTCGGTAACGGTATCGCATGAGCTACTCTTCTTTTCATCAGATCAGCAGGTCTAAGCCATACTCTTGTTTCAAAATTAAATTGATCCCAACGTGCAGCTCTCAACTCACCAGGTCTAGGAAACAACACCAAGAGCAATTCGAGTCCAATGCTAGTAGTTTCAGAGCGATAATTACGGATTGCATTAACAAGATCGGGAAGTTCATCCATTACGACATGTTTCATTGAGCCTGAAGTATGATTTACTAGCCCTTTTCGTACTCTTGCGAGAGGGTTATAGCTAATTAAATTATCATCAATTGCATAATCATAAGCATTACGACAATACGAAATTAATTTTTCAAGTCTATTGAATATCCCTTCATTTAATTGTTTTTCTCTGAAAAATTCTTTCCATTCAGATGCGGAAATTTCTTTAAATAAACGGTGACCAAATACTGGCAATATATGCTTTTCTATCGACTGATACTCTTTCTTATAGGTTTTATCAGTCCATACACCTTTTTTCGTATTCATCCATTTAATCAGTAAATTACCAAACAATAGGTTCTCTTGTTGTTTAGCTTCCAATAATTTCTCATTTTTAGTTTTTAAAATGAGTTCACCATTTTGATACTTAATAGCCAACGAGCGTGCTTCTTTGACTGAGATTGCTGGGTAGCTTCCCAACCCAAGCCATGTCCACTTACCAACCGTACTCTTAAATCTTAACTGCCATGACTTTTTGCCTGTTACACCAACTTTTAAATACAGACCTGAAATATCTGAAACTCTGTACTCAGATTCTTGTGCTTTTAATGCTGCATATTGTGTATCTGTAAGTAATTTAGATTTAGCCATAAAATTTTGATTTTCCTAGATTAAACTAGGCTCCTGTATCCTGAGTTCTATTTTTTATACAGGATACAAGCCAGGATACAAATAGGGTGTTTTTATACGAGTACACCTGAGTATTCCTAAGACATAAAAAAACCCTTAACTCTATTAGAATTAAGGGTTTAAGTATGTATTTTACAATATAAACATATGAATTTGGTGGGCCCAGACAGACTTGAACTGTCGACCAACGGATTATGAGTCCGCTGCTCTAACCGACTGAGCTATAGGCCCTATAATTGAATTTGTTATATTTCAACAAGTTCAAGCGCAAAGAATACTAGCGAAGATTTTTTAAAAACACAAGCCATTTTCAGAAATTGCTGTATAGATAGTCAGCAGACGAATTTGATTATTATTGAAATATAAAAACTACACCTTCACTTTCCGAAACATTGCCCGATGCAACTTTAAACGCTTCTCTTTACGCACTTCTAAAAACAACTCAAACATTGACCATACCAAGACCAATAACAACACAGTCAATGCCACAAGAAAAGTCGTCAAATAAGCCACTTTAGTATCCTTCCATGATGCGTGGAATAGTGAAATGATGAATAGAATCATAGCTAATTACGACCAAAGTCTAATGATTTACAAATCATTTGAATAGTGCATTTTTGCTCAATTTAAGACTTAATTTCTCTCAATTCATATATTTTTAATATTAAAAACAAAGTATTTAGAGTTAAAACCAATAAAAGATATAACGCTATATCAACTGCATCACTTGAGATTGCTATATTTCAAACAATTTTCTGTTGACTCTTATATAAAACAAGCAGAAATTATGCATTTCCAGATTCATCAGCTGTTAAATCTATGTTGAAAAAATTTATAGGCGAGTCCGCATTCAAACTTGCAGGATGGCAATATCAGGTAGAACCCAACATCCTCGAAAATAAACAAGTGATCGTCGGTTTTGAACACACCTCAATGATGGATGCAATCCTCTCGCTTGCTCTGTTCCAAATTTATGATATTAAAATTCATACTTTAATCAAAAAAGAGCTTTTTAAAGGGCCACTTAAACCTATTTTAGAAAAAGTCGGCGGTATTCCAGTAGACCGTAAATCTAACAAAGATATTGTGTCGCAAATGGTGGAATTGTTCGAGCAAAATGAGCATTTCAATCTGGTCATTGCCCCCCGAAGCGACTCGCGCCAAAACAGGCGAAACACGTAAACCGATCCGTACAGGTTTCTGGCATATCGCCAAAGCGGCTCAAGTGCCTATTGTTTTAATGTATGCCAATTCACAAACCAAACAAGGCGGGATTTTTGGTAAAATCTATCCGACAGAACTAGATCACGATATGGCGCTCATCCAACGTCTTTACAAAGAACATGTCGGCTTGGATATTGTCATTCCTGAGCCTAAAAACGCTCAAACAAACGCTTAAAAAACCTAAAGCCCTACTCTTTATCTAAAAAAAGGGCTTATGGTAGAATGAGCGCAATTTTGATAGGCATACTGCCAATCTGTAAGGAGCAATTTCGCATGGCGGGTCATTCCAAGTGGGCCAACATTAAGCATCGTAAAGCCAAACAAGATGCGAGTCGTGGTAAGTTGTTTACCAAATTTATTCGTGAATTAACAACAGCAGCAAAGCTTGGCGGCGCTGATGCTGCAAGCAACCCTCGTCTACGTGCAGTCGTAGAAAAAGCGCTGTCTGTAAACATGACACGTGACGTAATTAACCGTGCTATTCAACGTGGTGCTGGTGGTGAAGATAACGATGACTTAAAAGAGGTCACTTATGAAGGCTATGGCGTTGGTGGTGTTGCGGTTATCGTTGAAACCATGACTGATAACTTGAACCGTACTGTGCCAGATGTACGTCACTGTTTTTCTAAAACTGATGGTAACTTAGGAACCAATGGTTCAGTGGCCTTCTTGTTCACAAAACGTGGCGAAATTTCATTTGAAGATGCATCTTTAGAAGACCAAGTCATGGAAGTGGCTTTAGAAGCTGGTGCAGAAGATATTGAAGTGTCTGAAGATGGTATTTTGGTTATTACCACCCCTGAAGCGTTTGGTGAAGTTCAAGATGCATTAACTGCGGCAGGTTTAAAGTCAGATAATGCAGAAGTGGTGATGAGCCCATCAACCAAAGCAGATATTACCGATATCGACCAAGCGAAAAAAATCATGAAAATGATAGATATGCTTGAAGATTTGGATGACGTTCAAAACGTATATACCAACGTAGAATTCTCTGATGAAGTTTTGGCTCAATTAGATGCTTAAGTATTAATAATATTGAACCACTGCATAGAAAAACGCACATATATGTGCGTTTTTTTATGCCTAAGTTTTTATGTGAAATCAAACTTTATTTAATAAGCCATGACAGTTTAAAACATCATATTCTTTAATCACAAAACTAGAATGTAAGCCTGCGACATGCTCAATTTTACCAATTTTTTTTAATAAAATTTCACTGTAATTTTCCATATCTCGCGCCACCACTTCTACAATAAAATCTGCAGTCTGCCCTGTCACTAAAAATGCACGAATCACTTCAGGAATACTTTCCAATTCATCTAAAAATTTAGCAAAAATGTCAGTATCGTGCTTGCTTAAAGACACCTGCAACAGTACGTGTAAACTAAAGCCTAATTTCTGATAATTAATTTCACGCTTTAAACCTGAAATAATGTTTTGGTCAATCAGACTTTTAATACGACGATGTACCGAACTGACCGACATATTCACACGCTCAGAAAGTTCATTGAGGTTCACATCTTCATTGCTTAAAATTTCTAAAATATGCTTATCGAAACGATCTAGTTCCATTTTCAAGCACTCAATCTAATCTGATAAAATTTAAACTCATGCTGCCATTATACTTAAATTATTTTGCAGACTAAGCATCTTTATCGAAAATTATTTTCCATTATTAAAGCAAAATGTTTATGATTCAACAGATCACCGCTTATCGTTTTGAACAACTTAACAGACAAACGGAACAGCTTTCTAATTTATTGATTTTCAAATTTTTAAATTTAAAAAACTCAACAAAACAACGAATCTACTCATACATTTTCACAATCCCGACCGTCTATCTTTTACAAGTGTATAGAAATGTATTAAAACAGATGCGCTCGACAATAAGCACAATGCAGCACAACAAAACCAATAAAAATACAAGGAGTCGTCATGGCTTTTAAATCTCTAAGCTTGCTGAAAATAAAATTAGCTCTGTATTTACCGTTGAAACTCAGACCAGCTCTTTATTCGATGGACTCTTAAGTGGTGGCTCTTTAAGCAATACCTTTTCTGGTTTGCTTGGCAGCCTGACTAGTTCGACCTCGACCACACCTACCCTAGATTCTTTATTAAAAAGTTTACTCTCTGGCAGCAGCTTAGATAGTTCTAGCCTAACCAATCTAATCAGCCAATTTTCAAGCTCGAATACCAACTTAGATATCACCAGTTTAATTAGCAAACTGACACAATCCAATAGTGGTAGTTTCGATATCGCTTCCATCACCAACTTACTCAGCGGCATGATTGGCAGCAATGCAGGTGATTTAGATATTACGAAACTCACCCAATTAGTGAATGGATTAATCTGTGGCAATACAGGTAATCTTGACATTGCTCAAATTACTCAATTGGTCAGCGGTTTGATTTCGGGCAATAGTGACCTCGATATGGCTGCAATCACACAACTGGTTGGTGGTTTAATTGGCGGCAATACTGGCAATTTAGACGGCATGGATATCGCAGTGATTGCTGAACTTGTAGGCGGTTTAATCCAAGGCAATGGCGATCTTGATATTGCGCAAATTGCTCAACTGGTAAGCGGCTTGATTGGCAGCAATATCGGTGGCGGTTTAGGCGGTATGGATATCGCGGTCATTGCTGAATTAGTAGGCGGTTTAATGCAAGGCAATGGCGATCTTGATATTGCACAAATTGCGCAACTGGCAAGCGGCTTAATTGGCGGTAACATCGGTGGTGATTTAGGTGGTCTAGATATCGCTGCTCTAGAACCAATTCTTGCGTTGCTTAATCCTGAAGGTCAGCTTGCAAGTGACTTTGATCTAGGTGGTTTATTAAATAATCTGACTGGAGATACAACTGGTGGTTTCAGCTTAGATGGCTTGAGTGATGGTTTTGACAACTTAATTTCTGGTTCAGATTTTAACATCAGCGACTTACTGCAAGGTGCGTCATCTACAACCAGTTCAGAGATCAATATTGATAGCTTAGTCCCTGCATTAGGCGATGCATTTGGCAATTTAACTGGTGGCACATCAGACACTCAATTTGATTTAGCTACCCTGCCAAATTTGGTACAGACTTTTGATTTGAATAACTTAAATTCTTTGTTCTAATCCTTGGTTTTAGGTTTTTATACATCAGTATCCAAAAAATACGCGCAGATTGCGCGTATTTTATCTGAGGCGATAACATTTAAATACCGCGCCAATCTACACGTGCATTACGCTCAGTTTGATAAATACGAGAAACATATTGCCCTAAAGGTAAATCCAGCAAATATTTTTTATAATCTTTAAATTCTTCAGAAATCACTTCATCATGTTCTTTTTCCCACGGCGTTCCAGAAATTTCCAAAATAGGTGCAAGCATCGAACACACTGAAATATCGGCTAAACCTAAACGCTCACCCACAAAATAACGCCCGTAATTATCAATCAAATGCTGATTTAAAATGACAATTAATTCATCCATCCGCTGTTTGGATTCTGCAACTTTATCTTGATCGAGCTGATAGCCCTTAGACACCAAGGCTTTAATAATTGGCTTGGAATATTTAGAAAATTGACGCAAATAGCCTTTTTCGCCAATTAAAATTTCCAAAGGTTCTTCACTTTCAGATAATGCATGCGCCAACCCCCATCGACGCACATGCTGCCCCAATTCATCAGCCAAAGTATTTATGGCCAACGCATGTTTATATTGTTCGGCATCACTGCGTAACAAGGCATGTTCGGGGTAAATATCATCTAGATATAAAGCAATTTGAGTCGAATCTGCTATCCAGCGGTCTTGATCACGTAAAATAGGTAATTTATTTTGCCCTGTTTTTAATTGGGCAAAAGCGCGATGCACGCCTGGAATTAAGTTTTGCGCATCATAATCTAACTCTTTATGATCCAATAACCAGCGAGCTTTCTCACAAAAATGAGACAAAGGAAACTGGTATAAGATGCGCATAAAATCTCCATATTTAAAATTTTGATATCCAAAGCAGTATCAATACTGTGCTTGTCATACTTTAGTCATAGCCTCTTATAATTACAATGTACTTTTTATTCAAAATTCAGGCGAAACAGTCAGCAATTCAAAATCAATTCCGAAAAGAAATTCAACGTACAGCATCAAGCACGCTAGATTGGAGAAACATCTGTCCGATGACCTGACTTTATCTGCCCTTTCATGTAAAATCGTGCCTAATTTTTAAATAACACGTTGTGAGTTATTCATGGGTTTTAATTGTGGTATTGTGGGCCTGCCAAACGTTGGTAAATCTACGCTTTTTAATGCTTTAACCAAAGCTGCAATTGCAGCGGAAAACTTCCCGTTCTGTACCATTGAGCCAAATACAGGCATTGTACCTGTGCCAGATTCACGTTTGGACAAATTGGCGGAAATCGTAAATCCGCAACGTGTATTACCCACCACGATGGAATTTGTGGATATTGCAGGTTTGGTTGCAGGTGCATCTAAAGGTGAAGGTTTAGGTAACCAATTCCTTGCCAACATTCGTGAAACTGATGCGATTGCGCATGTAGTTCGTTGCTTTGAAGATGAAAACGTCATTCACGTAAATGGTAAGATTGACCCATTAGATGACATTGCAACCATCAATACCGAACTTGCGTTGGCCGATTTAGAAACGGTGAGCAAAGCCATTACACGCTTAGCAAAATCTGCCAAAGGTGGCGATAAAGAAGCCGTAGCGACCAAAGCTGTTTTAGAAAAAATCCAACCTTTACTGGATGATGGCAAGCCTGCACGTGCAGCCAATTTAGATGACGATGAACGCAAATTGGTTCGTGGTTTTGGTTTATTAACCTTAAAACCAACCATGTATATTGCGAACGTGGCAGAAGATGGCTTTGAAAATAACCCGCACTTAGATGCAGTCAAAAAACTTGCTGCAGAAGAAAATGCGATTGTGGTGCCTTTATGCAACCAAATTGAAGCCGAAATTTCATTACTTGAAGATGAAGACCGTGCAGAATTCCTAGAAGCTCTTGGTATGAAAGAACCAGGGCTGAACGTAGTGATTCGTGCAGGTTATGCGCTGTTAGGTCTGCAAACTTACTTTACTGCAGGCGTACAAGAAGTCCGCGCGTGGACAGTGAAAGTAGGTGCAACTGCACCACAAGCAGCAGGCGTAATTCACACTGACTTTGAAAAAGGCTTTATCCGCGCAGAATGTATTGCTTATGAGGATTTCGTACAATACAACGGCGAAGCAGGTGCAAAAGAAGCAGGTAAATGGCGCTTGGAAGGTAAAACTTATATCGTACAAGACGGTGATGTTTTACACTTCCGTTTTAATGTTTAATTGTTTTTATGTTTAGTTTTAGAACAATGCTTACAGCCGAGCATTGATTCAATAAAAAAACCTCGATGTAAGCATCGAGGTTTTTTTATAGGCGATTCTGCATCACATCAATGCAAAATAATCTCAACTAAGACTGCACCACATTGCCCTTTTGTTTCGGGTCGGTATTACCCAATTCAGGATGCGCCAAAGCATCGGCACATTGTTTTTTATCACGTTCATAATCGGCTTGTTTTTGTGCAAGACTGCTTGAACTGTCAATCGTCGCACGTGCCCAAATTTCCAAACTGGTCAAGGCCTTACGACACAGCGCATATTTCCCTTCCGTTACAGAGTCGGTCATTTTGACATTAATACGCCAGTCGGTACTTAATTTACGGGCAGGTTTGCGGACTTTATCTTCAATTAAGTTACGCTGTTTACGATACACGTACGGCTCAACTTCATTCATTAATTCCCACGCGGCTTGCGCATACACAGTCGCATCATTGGTGAGTTTTGGCGCAGGCTTAATTTCTACTGTTTTTTGCGGGTTGTTGTCATTGCTACACGCTTGCAATAACAGGCTACTGCATAACATTGAAGCAAGCAGGATTACAGGTGTTTTCAATTTCAACATATCGGTTCGCCCATACAAACAATTCGGCATCATGCTAATGAATTCAAGTATAATACACAATCTTCATTTGACCCATCGTTCAACTTTCTCCCACAAGGTGTGTCGTGTCCGTACACAATATTCAAACTGCGCCCGCAGCAAGTTTTTGGCAAGGTGCAAAAGATAGTCAGGCGATTATTTTCACCTATCTGCCTGTTTCTTTTGCTTTTGGTGTTTCTGCAACTCAATTCGGCTTTAGCGCATGGGAAGCCTTATTTTTATCTTGCTCGATGTATGCAGGGGCGAGTCAATTTTTAGTCGTTGCCTTATTGGGCAGTGGAACTTCAATCTGGATGACCGCATTAACGGTAATCGCCTTGGATATTCGACATTTACTTTACGGCCCGGCCTTACAAAACCTGATTCAAGATCGTTTAAACCTAAAAAAAACTGCAATTTGGTCATGGGGTCTGACCGATGAAGTTTTTGCCTCAGGCATGATTAAACTGTCACAGCGCCGTCAGGAATGGTCTGAATCATGGATGCTTGGACTGAGTTTATTTAGTTGGTTGTCTTGGGCATTAGGCTCTTTGTTAGGCGGATTATTTGCCGATCAAGTCACTAAAATGCCACAGTTTTTGCAAGCGGCGCTCGACTTTTTACTGCCCGCTTTATTCCTTAGCTTCTTATTGGCAGCATTTGAAAAGAAACACACCTTTGTCGTGGGAATCACCATTCTAGTATCTGCCGTAGCTTGTTATTTTATTGACTTATCTGCTGCAATTTTTATTGGGATTTCTTCAGGTATTTTGGCGGGATTATTTAAACACTATGTTTTAAAACAACCCGACCCTGAACATACAGGAGCAAAATCATGAGTTTAGAAATTATTTTGGTCGGTATTATAGTCGGTATCGCAAACTTCGCCTCACGTTTTGGGCCATTCTTTGTGATTCAGAAGTTTCAACAAGGCTCGCAACAACGTGGTGCTTTATGGCTTAAAATCGCTTTAGGCAGTATTGGTATTGCTGCAATTAGCTCTATGCTTGTGGTTGCAACCTTGCCACCTTTGCTTGAAACACCCAATAAAAGTTTTGCGATGTTAATTGGCTTTTTAGTACTCACAGGTTTGTATTTTAAGTTTAAGAAAATCGTCCCTGCCACGCTTACTGCAGCCATCACCTATGGTTTAATTTATACTTATGTGCCATTTTCGTTCTAATGTTGCTGAAATTTAGAGGTTGAATCGTCCAAATGAGCTATTTCAGGATTCAGCCCTAATTACTATAAAGCACTGAATGCAATATAAGTAGATGACAAAATCATGATTTTGTTGCAAACAGGGCTTAACTCATGGAACAGTTCTGCTATGCTAAAAGCCCACTTTAGCAAGGACGATTCACATGAGCGTGACCATTGGTACTCCCCTTCAATCTTCTGCTTTTAAAGTTTTGCTATTGGGTTCAGGGGAACTCGGTAAAGAGGTGGTAATTTCACTGCAACGCTTAGGCGTAGAAGTACATGCCGCCGATCGCTACGACCATGCGCCAGCCATGCAAGTCGCACATTATGCTTATACTTTAAACATGGCAGATGCCACAGAATTAAAACAACTGATTGAAAAAATTCAACCCAATTTAATTGTGCCTGAAATTGAGGCCATTGCGACATCAGTTTTACTTGAAATTGAAGCGCAAAATATTGCAACAGTGATTCCATCTGCCAAAGCGGTAAATTTGACCATGAACCGTGAAGGCATTCGTCGTTTGGCTGCAGAAGAATTAGGTTTGCCGACATCCGCTTATCGCTTTGCCAATTCTCTCGAATCTTTCCGCGCTGCATGTGATGACATTGGTTATCCAAACTTTGTGAAGCCTGTGATGTCATCTTCAGGCAAGGGACAATCGCGTGTCACCTGCTTTGATGAAGTTGATGCAGCTTGGGAATATGCCCAGACTGGCGGGCGCGTCAATCAAGGCACTGTGATTGTTGAATCACAAATTGACTTCGATTTTGAAATTACCTTATTAACCGTACGTGCTAAAAACCCAGAAACTGGTGCGATCGAAACTTCATATTGCGACCCAATTGGTCACCGTCAAGATGCAGGCGACTATGTAGAAAGCTGGCAACCTCAAGCCATGAGTGATGCTGCCTTGACTGAAGCCAAACGAATTGCACACAAAGTGACTACTGCCTTAGGTGGTTGCGGTATTTTTGGTGTAGAGCTGTTTGTGAAAGGCGATAAAGTCTGGTTCAGTGAAGTCTCTCCACGTCCACACGACACAGGTTTGGTGACATTGGCTTCACAATTCCAAAGTGAATTTGAATTACATGCCCGCGCGATTTTAGGCTTACCTGTCAATACCACACGCCATAGCGTTGCAGCCAGTGCGGTGATTTATGCAGGTGTCGATGCAACGAATCTTTCATTTTCTGGCCTGAATCTTGCATTAGCACATCCCGATACAGATTTACGTTTATTTGGCAAACCTGAAGGTTTTGAGCGTCGTCGTATGGGCGTTGCCACTGCACGAGCAGAAACCACAGAGCAAGCGCGTGAGCTAGCTCAGCAGACTGCGGACACTGTTCGCGTACATTTAAACGAAAATCAAAATTAAGCTCGTCATTGCATAACGGAATTGTCCATGATCATTACATTACCCTTGCTGAATTATGTAAAAAGCAACCATGACATTCAGGCCATTAACCAATGGCGCACCGATGTCGAAAATCAGCTACAACAATGTTTTGAAAATGGACAATCCATTCGTGAAGTGATTTTGGCGCGTTCTAACCTGATTGATGAAGCGCTCACTTTCTTATGGCAACATGCTGAATTAGACAAAACCGATTTGAGCCTATTTGCAGTGGGCGGCTATGGGCGTAAAGAAATGCTGCCCTATTCCGATGTCGATATTATGGTGTTGTCGGAAGATGCAATCACATCAGAACAAGAACAACTTATTTCGACCTTTATTTCGTCTTTATGGGATGTTGGCAACTTCAAACCTGCCACCAGCGTGCGGACTATTCAAGACTGTGTGATTCAGGCAACCAGTGATTTAACTGTTGCAACTGCCTTGATTGAAGCGCGTTTAATTACAGGAAATCAGCAGCTTGCCAAATGGCCGCGTCGTATTGTTTCGCAAACTTGGACAGATAAAACCTTTTTTGATGCCAAAATGGAGGAGCAAAGCAAGCGTTACGCGCAGCACAATGACACCGAAAGTAATTTAGAACCTGATATTAAAAATGCTCCGGGCGGTATTCGTGACATCAACCAAATTGGCTGGATTGCCAAACGCCATTTTCGCGTCAATCGTATTTACGACTTGGTGCATTTAGGTTTTATTTCAGAATTTGAATTGGGTGTACTTGAAGAAGCCGAAAGCTTTTTATGGGAAATCCGTCATCATCTCCATCGTTTAACCAAACGTGATGAAAACCGTTTATTGTTTGATTATCAACGAGATATTGCAGCAACTTTTGGCTATGTTCGAGAAGAAGGTAAACCGCAAAATTACCCGATTGAACAATTTATGAAGCGTTATTATCGCTCTGCACAGCAAGTTTCCACTTTAAATGAAATGTTGCTGGCCTATTTTAATGAGTCGGTCATTACCCCGCGTTTGCCTAATTATGAACGTAACATTGAAGAAATTAATGAAAATTTTAAACTGGTCGATGGCAAACTTGCCGTGCAGCACCACAAAATTTTCTCAGAAAAACCAAGCGCAATTTTAGAAATTTTCTATTTATTGGCCAATCGTCCTGAAATTGAAGGAATTCGCGCACGAACACTGCGCCTGCTGACACTTGCAGCCAAGCGTATTGACCAAAGTTTCCGTGATGATCCAACGCATCAAGCGCTGTTTATGGCAATTTTGCGCTCACCGCACCGCTTGTATAATACCTTGGTGACTATGAAACGCTTAGGTGTATTGGGCAATTACATCCCCGCTTTTGGTCAAATTACAGGTTTAATGCAATACGACTTATTCCATATTTATACAGTCGATGCGCACATTTTACTATTACTCCGCAATTTAAGCCGCTTCAAAGAACCTGAATTCGCGAAAGATTTTCCTGTGGTCAGTTCGGTATTTCAGCGTTTAGCCCGTCGTGACATTATTTATTTGGCTGCGATTTTCCATGATATTGCTAAAGGTCGTCGTGGTGATCACAGTGAACTTGGTGCGGTAGATGCGATTGAGTTTTGCCGTAAACACGGATTTACTGAACGTGAATGTAACCTTGTGGCATGGTTAGTCAAAAATCACTTGTTGATGTCAGTCACAGCACAGAAAAAAGATATTTCTGACCCCGATGTGGTCAAGGAATTTGCCGAAAAAATGGGAGATATGGAGCATTTAGATTATCTCTATACCTTAACGGTTGCTGATATTAATGCGACTAATCCAACACTCTGGAACTCATGGCGTGCATCCTTAATGCGCCAACTTTATACGCAAGCGCGTGATGTCATTCGCTCAGGACTTGGGCGTCCCGTCGATTATCAAATGCTGATTGAAGACACCAAATTTGCGGCAAGCGAGTTACTGGTTAAAGATTTTGAACTCAGTGCTGTTGAAAAAGTCTGGCAAGAACTGGGCGATGAATACTTTATTAAAGAATCTGCCGATGAAATTGCATGGCATACCCGCGCGATTTTGGAGCATGGCGATAATCCTGCACCATTAGTGCTCATGCGCGCGCACCGAAAATCAGCACAAGACGCAGTACAAATCTTTATTTACACGCAAGACCAACCTAACCTATTTGCCACAACTGTCGCTATTTTAGACCGCATGAACCTTGACGTTCAGGATGCACGAATTATTACTGCGACCAAAGCCTTTAGTTTGGATACTTACGTGGTCTTAGACCGTTTTGGCACACTCTTAACAGACCCTGAACGTGAAGAAATGGTGATTGAGGCTTTAGTGAATGCCTTGAGCCAGTCAGATAAATATCCGGGTTTGATGCAACGCCGCATTCCGCGTCAATTACGTCATTTTGACATTG
Organism: Acinetobacter sp. YH16051; assembly: GCF_013417135.1. Classification (NCBI taxonomy): domain Bacteria; kingdom Pseudomonadati; phylum Pseudomonadota; class Gammaproteobacteria; order Moraxellales; family Moraxellaceae; genus Acinetobacter; species Acinetobacter sp. YH16051. The sequence goes on from NZ_VPEN01000013.1 coordinate 15,248, forward strand.
AAAATACAGTAGAAGTGACTTTCAATGCAGCGCTGAATCAAAACATGGTCGAAATTGCCACACTAGATCATCCCGGGTTACTCGCCAAAATTGGCGGCTTGTTTATGATGCAAGGCTTAGATATTCACTCCGCCAAAATTGCCACCCTGGGCGAACGTGCCGAAGATATTTTCTTCGTCACCAAAAAAGATGGCAACCCAATGACAAAGTCTGAAGCAGATACCTTTGCCATCCAGCTCAAAGCTGCTTTAGATGAGGCCTCTAATCAGGTCTGTGGTCAACATTAACTTCAATTTACGGAACATCCATGAACTCAAGTTTGTCCTTATTACATCCTTACCCTTTTGAAAAGCTAAACAAACTATTTCAGGACGTACAACCTGCAAATTTGCCGTTAATTCCACTGTCTATTGGCGAACCTAAACATCCTGCACCTGAATTTGTCAAACAAGCCATTATTGATAATTTTCAGCATTTATCAACTTATCCGAACAGCAAAGGTCTGCCTGAATTACGTCACAGCATTGCCCATTGGCTGACACAACGCTTTCATTTAAAACAAGTTAACCCAGACACTCAAGTTCTCCCCGTTTCAGGTACACGTGAAGCGATTTTTTCCTTCGTACAAGCATTGATTCGACGTGAAGATGCACCCTATGTAGTGATGCCCAATCCGTTTTATCAAATTTATGAAGGGGCAACTTTATTGGCAGGTGCCCAACCTTATTTCATCAATTGCACCGAAGACAATAATTACTTGGGTGATTTTGATGCCGTACCTGCAGAAGTCTGGGAAAAAACCGCTTTATTATTTGTCTGTACACCAGGAAATCCAACGGGTGCTGTCCTTTCAAAAGAACAATTTAAAAAGCTAATAGCTTTGTCAGATCAATATAATTTTGTCATTGCATCTGATGAATGTTATTCGGAATTATGGTTTGACCAAGCTCCTACAGGTTTACTGGAAGTCTGTGCCGAACTTGGACGCGATGACTACAAAAACTGCATCGTATTCCATTCTTTGTCTAAACGCTCAAACTTACCCGGCATGCGTTCAGGCTTTGTTGCGGGCGATGCCAACTTATTAAAACCTTATTTGCAATATCGTACCTATCATGGTGCGGCAATGCCTGTACAACATCAATTGGCATCTATTGCAGCTTGGGATGATGAACAGCACGTTGAAGATAATCGTCAACAATATCGCGCCAAGTTTGAATTATTCCAAACGGAACTTGGGCATTTACTGCCATTAAAAAAACCAGATGCAGGTTTTTATTACTGGCTCAAAGTCGACCATGATGAAAATTTTGCCAAAATATTGATGGAAAAAGCCCATATTAAAGTGCTACCAGGGCGATATTTATCTCGTGAAACCGCACAAGGTAACCCAGGTGAAAACCATGTTCGCTTGGCTTTGGTTGCAGATTTGGCACAATGTGAACAAGTAATTCAACGTCTTAAAGCGATTTTATAAGTTAATGATTTCAACTAAATTTAAGGCGATCATCTGATCGCCTTAATCAGGGTCTGTTGACATTTCATAAATGGCTTGCGCTGTAGGCTAAAACTGAGCAGATCAGGCATGAAACGCAAGTAATAGCGAGACTATTGCCAAGTTTCATGACGCAATCTGAGAAAGTTTTAGCCACATGAGCAATAACAAAGCACTGCTTTGTTTGCTGCGCAAGGGGACAAGCATATTTTTTTGCTGCTATTGCGTTATGAGTCAGTTATTTAGAATGACTAAATTTCCTGTCTCATGCCTTATATCAGCTAAAAAATATGCGTTGTCGCAAATATAGACGAAGTGTCAACAGACCCTAAATTATTTGCACAAGCGCAAGCCTTTATCGTAAAGCCTTTTCAATTTCCGTCTGCAAATCTTCAGGTTTAGTTGTCGGAGCAAAACGGTTTAAGACTTTGCCATCTTTGCCAATTAAAAACTTGGTAAAGTTCCATTTAATTCCATTGCCTAAAATCCCCTTACTGTTATTGGTTAAATAACGGAAAATTGCATGTGCTTCTGGGCCTTTCACATCAATTTTACTAAACATGGGAAAACTGACCCCATAGTTTTTTTGACAAAAACTCCCTATTTGCTCATTGGAGCCAGGGTCTTGCCCGCCAAATTGATTGCATGGAAAACCTAATACCTCAAGACCACGGTCTTTATATTGTTGATACAATTTTTCCAAACCCGCAAATTGTGGGGTAAAACCACATTTGCTGGCTGTATTCACAATCAATAGCACCTTGCCTTCATAATCACTAAAAGCTTTATTTTCTCCGTCTAATAATTCAGCTTCAAACTGATAAATGCTAGTCATGGATAATTTCCCTCATCATTTTTTTCTTGTGTTTTAAGTTCTAATGAAGCTGAGTTGACGCAATAACGCAATCCTGTCGGTTGTGGCCCATCGTCAAAAACATGCCCTAAATGTGCGTCACAATGATGACAAACAATCTCTGTACGTTGCATACCATGTGAACTGTCATGGTGCTCTTCAACTACTCCAGGCTGAATTGGACGATAGAAACTAGGCCAACCACTGCCACTGTCATATTTTGTTTCAGATGAGAATAACGCTGTTCCACAACAACGGCAGCTATACACACCCTCTTGTTTAGTATTCCAATATTTCCCCGTGAACGCAGGCTCTGTCCCTTTTTGTCGTGTAATCCGAAACTCCTCTGGTGATAACTCTCTTTGCCATTCTCGGTCTGTTTTATTGAGTTTTCCCATCACTAACTCCTTTAAATCTTTGACATTCAGTGTCATGCTTCAGTACTTCCATATTTACGCTAGAGCTTGCAAAATATCTAGCTAAATTTCAGCATAGATTGTGATATTTCAGTAATCTATATTTTGTTTATCTTAAAATCATTGGATGGAACTATGTCCGTACTTGGTAACACGACTCCACGCGAAATAAAAAAATCATCAAAACTCGAGCATGTATGCTACGACATTCGCGGACCTGTGTTACGAGCGGCCAATGAAATGGAAGAGGCCGGTCATAAAATTATTAAACTGAATATTGGCAACCCCGCCCCATTCGGTTTTGAAGCTCCACAGGAAATTATTAATGATGTTGCATTGAACTTACCCAATGCAATTGGTTATACCGACTCTAAAGGGATTTTTCCTGCGCGTAAGGCCATTTGTCAGTACTATCAGCAAAAAGGCATTTTTGATATGCACGTGAATGACGTGTATATCGGCAATGGTGTGTCTGAACTGATTGTTATGGCGATGCAAGGTTTATTGGACGATGGCGATGAAATGCTGGTGCCAATGCCTGACTATCCATTATGGACAGCCGCGGTGAATTTGTCGGGTGGTACAGCTATTCACTATAAATGTGATGAAGAAAACCACTGGTACCCAGACATTGCCGACATGGAAAGCAAAATCACGCCAAATACACGTGGTATTGTCATCATTAACCCGAATAACCCTACAGGTGCGGTGTATCCACGTCATGTTTTAGAACAAATTGTTGCACTGGCTAAAAAATATGACCTGATTTTATTTGCCGATGAAATTTACGACAAAATCATTTATGACGGTATTGAGCACGTTGCTGTAGCTGCATTGGCAGGTGATCAGCTCTGTATTTCATTCAATGGTTTGTCTAAGTCATATCGTATTGCAGGCTTCCGATCAGGCTGGATGGCCATTACAGGCAATAAATCTCGCGCCGCAGACTATATTGAAGGTTTGGACATGCTTGCTTCCATGCGTCTGTGTGCCAACCATCAGGCACAATATGCGATTCAAACAGCATTGGGTGGTTATCAATCTATCAATGACTTGATCCGTCCAGGTGGTCGTTTATATGAACAGCGCAACATTGCTTGGGAAATGCTAAATGAAATTCCAGGAGTGTCATGTGTGAAACCTGAAGGTGCGATGTACTGCTTCCCAAGATTAGATCCAAACGTCTATCCAATTGAAGATGACGAAAAATTAATGTTGGATTTACTTAAAGCCGAAAAAGTACTGTTAGTGCAAGGTACAGGTTTTAACTGGCCTACACCAGACCATTTCCGTGTTGTGTTCTTACCTGCAGAAAATGAATTACGTGAAGCCATGACGCGTTTAGGCCGTTTCTTGGCAAAAATTCGCTAAGTTCGCTGAAACAACTGTTTAGGAATGCCGTGTTGATCACGGCATTTTTTATGTTCTTAAATGAGTATTACGACCTGATTCACAATCAGAATGAAACAAATATGGCTTGCTGCCAACATAAAAGCTAAGCTTTTACTCCCTAGCGAAAGCATGCTGTAATAGCAACAAGCAATAAAGTTTCAGGAATTGAGCATGCACTACCAAGTTCATCTTATTGATGCGCAAAAACCTTCACAAAATTATATTTGGTTGCTTGAACATCGTGACAGTAAACAAGTGGTAGTAGTCGATCCTACCGATGCCAAACCTGTTGAAGATTTTTGCCAAAGCCATGGCTTAGAGATTGCCCAAATTTGGCTGACACATTGGCATCAAGACCATATTGGTGGTGTACCTGAACTCATTGCAGAACGCAACTTGCCAGTTTATGGCCCACGTGAAGAATTGAGCAAAATTCCGTTTATCACGCATCCTTTACAAAACCAAGACCATATCAATTTTCATGATTTACAGGTCGATGTTATTGCCGTTCCGGGACATACCTTGGGGCATATTGTGTATTTTATAGATGCGTTGGATGTATTGTTCTGTGGCGACACTTTATTTGCGATGGGCTGTGGGCGTGTTTTTGAAGGTACATATTTGCAAATGTATCAATCTTTAAACCGCTTGGCAGCGCTGCCTCCGCGTACCCGAGTATATTGCACCCATGAATATACATTGGCGAATGCACAATTTGCACTGCATGTAGAACCCGACAATGCTGCCATTCAAGAGCGTTATCAACAAATTGAAAGTTTACGCATGCTTAATAAACCCACTTTGCCAAGCAGCATCGAACTAGAACTAGAAACCAATCCATTTTTAAGAGCCGAAAGTGTCGAAGAATTTCAGAAATTACGTGAACTCAAAGACAACTTTTAAATTGATGCTTTGATCATAAAGCATCTGATATTTCTCTCGGATTATAAAATCTGATTACTGGCAGCAAACTCATCTAATTGAGTTTGCGTCACCACACGTACAGCATTCATTTCATCGACCCGCACCAACAGCAAATTGGACAATGCAGGCTGATAACGGCGTGCGCTGCCAAAAGGCGTATAATCCACTTTGGATTGTGAGGAAAACAGTAACCAATCTTCATGCCCGAGCATCACAGCAACAGGCTCTAGTCCTTGATTTTGCATCTGCTTCACCATGCACTCCACCTGCTGTTGAATTGTTTGTGCGGTCATGTCTATTTCCCAAATCTTCAAACTCAACCATAGTATAAGCTAATGTCTATTAGGTACCGACATGCTCCATACTAATATCCATTGCATTAAATTAAAGCTTGGCATAAAAAATGGATAATCTTTATGTGTTAATGCTGAAAATAAATACAGCCTAAAACTAAAAATCATTAACAAAATATTTCTAAGTCATCTTTTGGCAATATATCTAAGACCTTAAAATTAATTACGCCACCTCAGTTAAAATAATAAATATCAATAATTTACAAATAAATAATTCTTTTAAAATATTCTAATTGCTTAAAAGGACTTTAGATTTCTAAAAATCAGTGAAAAAAATGTCAAAGAAATACATTTCTGCCCTTTAAAAATTCAAGAAATATCCCTATTAATAATTAAATAAATGGATAGGAGTTCTCTCGTGAAAAAAGTTGTTAAAGCAAAAAATTTAATTGCGTTTCGTATTTGGTTAGAAAAATTAGGTTATTCAGTCAAAAATTTGGCGGATGGTCACGGTTTCACATTTAGCTTTCAAAAAGAATATGGTTTGGTCACTTGCGAGCTTTCTGGTAATGCTTTAGCAATGAAATTAGGCGAGGAATTTGAAGACCATTTAAAAGCATAAGTACTTATACAATATAGATAAGTATGCGATAACGGTTGAACTTGATAGGATGCAAAAATAAAAATTCAAATCGTATTTCATCAACACTTAAAGATGATCTTGCCCATAACCTGTTTATGGGCTTTTTTTTATACTGAACTTTAAATCTTAAAATACATCTAAGCCTTGTCAAAGAGATGCAATGATTTAAAGCTAAAATAACAGGCAATAAAAAAGCAAGGTCATTGCCTTGCTCTTTAATGTATGGTGGGGACGGAGAGACTCGAACTCTCACACCTCGCGGCGCTGGAACCTAAATCCAGTGCGTCTACCAATTTCGCCACGTCCCCAACATCGGGTACCAACTGAGTTGTTGGATTTTAATTTGGCAGAGGATCAAGGATTCGAACCTTGACGAACGGTTTTGGAGACCGTCATGCTACCATTACACCAATCCTCTGTAACTTAAAATCAAGCTGACTTGATATTTAAGTGGTGGGGACGGAGAGACTCGAACTCTCACACCTCGCGGCGCTGGAACCTAAATCCAGTGCGTCTACCAATTTCGCCACGTCCCCGATGGCTGTGTATATTATAGAGATCACTTCCTGATGACAAGCCTTTTTTATAAAAAAGCACAATGACTGTTTAAATAAAAAACAAAAAACTATTTTTTGATTTTTTCTTAAGCATATTCAGCCACTAAGCCATAATTTCAACTCTGCAATACTCGTTGCACGCTGCGAATAAGACTTTGCCAACATGTGATTCAGCAGTGGTAAAAATGCTTGTAGATGTATGGGAAGTTGAATATGCAATCTTTGACAGTGCAAATATGCCCAATCGTGGTAACTCTTTGCCTGTAAGCGTTGTTGCGTTAACCACTCATAAAAAATAATGCCTAACGCATAAATATCACTTTGTGCAGTTTTAGGCTGTCCGTGAAATAATTCTGGCGCCATATAACGTGGTGTGGCGGTCATCCCCTGACATTGAATATCTGCAACTTGCTGTGCTTGCTCAAAATCTAACAGTTTGATTTGCCCATCTAACTGCACAATATGTTCAGCTTTTAAGTCGGCATGAATCCAACCCAATTGATGCAATGCATCCACTGCTTCAAAGACACGCAAAAATATGTGTTTAATCGCTTCTGTATATTCAGGTAGATTACCCATCGCAAAAATAGCTTGCGCCTCAGACAGAATTAAAGCACGTGAATAGACCTGTGAATAATGCGATGAAATGTCATGTGAATTACCCTGCGGCTGAATATGAATGGGTGCAGCATCCATCAATTCACATGGCAATAAAAAAGATAAATGTGATGATTGCGCGTACTGTTTATAAAAGTTCCATTCTTGTGCAAAGCCCTGCTCTACTGTCGCATAAACTCCCTGTTGTTGGACTTTCAGCCAATAAAACTGCCCTTGATGTTCAAAACGATAAATATGCCGACCATGTTGCAAACTTTGCGCTTTACTGCGCAACTCGAACTGCGCAGTATCTAGCTGTTGAACATCCAAATTTAAAACATTAAACAACACTTGCGCCAGTGCGCATTTCTGCTGCGACTTCGGTGGATACCTCTATTTGAGGTGCATTTAATAATTCTAAGCAATGTTGCAAAGTTTTACCGACACGTGCATGCGTTTCAATCGATGAAATTTTCGGCCAAGTCGCACGCTCGCCTTCACGCTGTAAAATTTTAAATAAATGTGGTTTCGGGTTTTGCAACATATAGCTGTAATGACGCAGGTTATAGCTTCCTACAATATTCACATCACCATAATAGCGTTGATCGACAATGCCATAGCCATGATCTAGCAAACGACGCACTGGCGGTACAGCTCCTGCGCGCTCACGTACAAAATCCATTACCCCACGACTAATGACTTTGCCCTGACGACGAATAATCCGTTCTGGCCAACTCAGCATATCTTTACGATAACGCTTAATATCATCCTGCATAAAAGGCACTACATGCGGATTGACCTGACTGGCGATGGTGTAGTTAATATTATACAAACGTGCCATTTTTTCCTGTGGGAAATCGCTACGCACACTGCCATCCACCCAACGGGTTTTACCCATATATGGAGTGTGTTCGCCATCATAACGCTTGTTGGTTAAACGTACTGGTGGAAATAAAATTGGCACAGCACACGAGGCCAACACCGCACTCCAAACCAACAAATCTGGCGCAGTGAAGCTGTTCATAATGCGTGAGTCTTGCGATGCATCATAAGGCGCAACCGCCACATTAATATGCAAACCTGATTTTTGAAAAGCTTCTTCAAACGTGGTATCGCCCAAGTTTTTGATCAGGAATTTTTTTAAATAATGCACATCGGCAATTCCACCATTGCCTTTAAGAATTTCGCGCATTTGTCTAAACTGAAATGCTTCGTGGAAAAATGACTCACCACCCAAAATATGCTGTACTTCTTCAGGTTTTGCGATGCCTAGCATTGCAGTCATTATTGCACCCGCGCTCGAACCCGACAGCACTTTAGGCATTAAATCCTGTTCAAGTAAGGCCTTACAAACACCTGTATGAAACAAACCTAGCGTTGCCCCACCAGAGAACATCAAGGCAGGTTGTCCGTATGCAGTTTGGCATTGCTGAAAAAACTCTATTTTTTCTACTTTGGTTAAAGCCTGACATTCATCTGAAGCGACAAAAGCCAAACTTTTACTGACTTCATCCACATAATCTTCAATAATTTTTTTAGTACCCACATAGGTTGCAGTAAACAACATCGGATGGGCAATATTGGCGATGTCAAAAGTTAAACCTTCACGCAAAATATAAATTAAATCGTGACTGCGTTCGGTGGTGCGATAACGGCGTAATAAATTTAAACGATGCGAGATAATTTCCGCATCAAAATATGGCGAACTGTTGTCATATTTCCATTCTTGCGCACCAGTTTCTTCATCTATACGAATGGCAATACTTTTCCATTCTTCATACGATTCGGCATTTTGAATTTGGCGCTTGAGTTTTTTTATGCGATAGGCTTGATGCGGATTAACATCTTCGGTGAAATCTTTAAATAACATAGCATTCCTCAATCCGTTGGTTTATTCGCAGCACTACGCTTGCCTATGCCTACTATACACAACAATATCTAAAAAATTGTAATACGCGTCAATGACTCGATTCACACTTTGATTGTCAAATCTAGGTCAATTGCGCTAGTCTTAAAGTGTAGCAATCTGATCTGCATTTTTTAAGCTGAATTATCATGGCAAACCTAGATTTACCCGACAACATCTTATTATCACTTTCTCATGTACTCCAACAACTACAGCAAAGTTTACCTGCTTTAAAACAAGAAACCGACTTTTCCGCCATCGCATTCAAATGGCAAGATCGACAATTGATAGCGATTCAACAACCAAGAAAAATTGATTTAGATGATTTAAAAGGCATCGAAAAGCAAAAAGAAAAAGTCATTCAAAACACCTTGCAGTTTTTAAATGGCTTACCTGCCAATGATGTGTTACTTACAGGCTCACGCGGTACGGGAAAATCATCTATTGTACGTGCCCTATTGACCGAGTATGCCAATCAAGGATTACGTTTAATTGAAATTGAACGCGATGATTTGTCTGAATTGCCAGAAATTCAAAAAATCATTCAGCATCGTCCTGAAAAATTTATTGTCTACTGTGATGATTTAGCTTTTAACGCAGAAGATGAAAATTATCGTAGTTTAAAAAGTGTTTTAGATGGTTCATTACAATCAGGTTCCAGTAATTTTATTATTTATGCAACCAGTAACAGACGTCATCTATTACCTGAATTTATGCATGAAAATACACCTGTCACTCGTGTAGATGTACCGCAATATACTGAGTTGCATCCTCAAGAAGCAATTGAAGAGAAAATTTCACTGTCTGATCGCTTTGGTCTATGGCTGTCGTTTTATCCAATGGATCAAAATCTATATTTAGAAATTGTGGAGCATTATTTACACAAAGCCGAAATGCCAATGACTGCCGAAGTACGTGCAGAAGCATTAAGATGGTGTCAGGCACGTGGACAGCGTTCAGGGCGTGCTGCCTATCAATTTTCTAAACACTGGATTGGCTTGCAGCAACTTAAAGCACTTTAAATATTTTAATGGGTTGTTTGCATATAGAAGATAGTCAGCAACCCACTCTATTTAAACGCGCTAAATGACTGAGCGACTACTGACCTTGTTCTGCAGCAATCCGTGCCAATGTGTCTTTATAAAATTCTTCGCCATGCGCCTGCATTTCTGCCACAGTCGGCTCTCCTACATATACTTCTTGCGGTACTGTCGCTTCAGGTGTGATAGCCGAAGGATGAGTTGCTACAGTAGTCAAACGAGTCGGTACTTCGACCTGTTGGGCTGTCACTGAACTCGGCTGATTTTCTGTACTATTTATATTTTGCTGTATTGACTCAGCCCCTTCGCAAGCGGTCAATACCATCATCCCCATCACACAAATAATGCAAAATGTATTTTTAAATCGCATGTTTATCTCAATTGGTTTTATATTAAATATCTACCAAAAATCATAGTTTAAAGTTGAAAACACAACAATTGGACAGGATTCACAGATTTAAATACTGCTGTCAGCTACTTTATGGATTTCTATAAATTGTAGGATGAGTGCACAAAAAAAATAAAGAAGTTCTATTTGAAACCAATACGTGAAATAAAGTTTGGGACAGAATATGACTATAAAATTTCAGAAAAATTATTAAAAAATACTTATATTACAATTATTTAATTTTAGTTAACAAGATCAACTTTAGTCCATTGTATTATTTTCTGAACCCATTATTCGCTTAAGATGTAATCTCTTTAAAACAAACAACGGTTAAAAAATAATGTTTAAGTTTAAAAATTTGTTAATAACGGTAAGTTTAATCACAACGCTTACAGCATGTACACAAGTGAAAACGCAAGAGTATTATGCCGAGAACTTAGATGAGGCTAAAAAAGTTTTGCAGAAGTGCGAAGAAATAGCCAATCAAGGTAAATCACTAGAAGGTAAAAAATTAGAAAACTGCAACAATGCGGGGAATGCTGTGATGCAAGGCATGATGAAAGATCTTACCAAAGGTTTAATGGACGCAATTCGCTAAGTTTTAAGTATTCGTTTCTAATATTAATGTAAAAATTTAGCATATAAAGTCAGAGGCAGATTATTGCCTCTGATTGATTTTATGCTACGAACAACTTAACCCGCAGTTGGATTGGTAAGCTCCGTCATCGGCCAACGTGGTGTAGTCGTAACCGATAAACCATCTTGCTGCCCTGCTTTTAAACGCTGATAGCCCGCAAAAGCAATCATTGCACCATTGTCGGTGCACAATGCAGGTTCTGCATAATAAACCGTTGCACGAATTTTAGCTAAATCTGCTTCTAAACGCTCACGTAACCGAGTATTTGCACTCACCCCACCCGCGATCACCAAGCGTTTTAAACCTGTTTGTTTTAAAGCTTTTACCGATTTTTTCACCAAAGTATCAACAATCGCTTCTTGGAAACTTGCCGCAATATCGGCATCACGGTTTTCATCACCTAACTTTTTCATTTGTACTGAAACCGCAGTTTTTAAACCGCTAAATGAAAATTCTAAGCCTTGGTGCAACATTGGACGTGGAAATTCAAAAGCTTTGGCATCGCCTTGTTCAGCTAGTTTGGCGATATTTGGCCCACCCGGATACGGTAAACCCATCATTTTGGCAACTTTGTCAAAAGCCTCGCCTGCAGCATCATCAATCGACTCGCCTAACAATTCATATTGGCCAATGCCATAAGCTGCCATGAGCTGTGTATGTCCACCCGAAACCAATAAAGCGACAAACGGAAATTCTGGCGGTGTCGCAGACAATAATGGTGCAAGCATGTGCCCTTCCATGTGATGCACCCCAATTGCAGGTTTATTTAAGGCAAAAGCTAAAGTTCGTCCAAATAATGCGCCTGTCATGAGTGCACCCATTAGCCCCGGCCCACGGGTATAAGCCACTGCATCAATTTCAGATTTTTTGACTTGGCTCTGCTCAAGCAATTGATTGATTAAAGGAATAAGTTTGCGCACATGGTCACGTGAAGCCAGTTCGGGTACCACACCACCATACTCTGCATGCAATTTAATTTGGCTATACAGTACTTGCCCGCGCAAACCTAACTCGCTGTCATACAGTGCAAGTCCTGTTTCATCACAAGATGTTTCTAAGCCTAAAACGATCATTAAATTGCCTATAACCTGTATCAATTCTATTGCGAAACCTATTATAGACTTGTGATATGAGATGTAAATGAGTAAAATACTGACCTTCACTTGTGATCGTGGGCAATTTCGCCCAGATCTTATCCATAACTTAATGAGGATTCTTCATGCCACAAGTTAAATTGAAAGAAGGCGAACCAGTAGACGTAGCTATCCGTCGTTTCAAACGTTCTTGCGAAAAAGCAGGTGTTTTAGCTGACGTACGTAAGCGTGAATTCTACGAAAAACCAACTCAAGAACGTAAGCGCAAAAAAGCTGCTGCTGTTAAACGCTACCAAAAGAAATTGGCGCGTGAATCAGTACGTACTACTCGCCTTTACTAATTAATTTGTGATTGCCTGTCTGGATTAAATGATGACGACTTTGAAAAACCAAATTACTGACGTTTTGAAAGCGACAATGCGCGCCAAAGAAATGCATAAGTTAACGGTAATTCGTAGTTTACAGGCGGCAATTAAGCAAATCGAAGTCGATGAGCGCAAAGAGCTTGACGATGCTCAGGTTCTTGCGGTCATTGAAAAGCAAATTAAACAACGTAAAGAATCGGTTAAAGCCTTTGAAGGCGCTGGCCGAGAAGATTTAGCTAGTAAGGAACAAGCCGAAATTGAGGTGTTATCTCAGTTTCTACCAGAAGCTATGACTGAGGAAGAACTTGATTCCATGATTGCGCAAACCATTGAAGCGCAACAAGCTACTAGCATGAAAGATATGGGTAAGGTGATGAACTCTCTGCGTCCGCTCATAGCCGGGCGCGCCGATCCTGCTCAAGTATCTGCCAAAATTAAAGCCAAATTAAGCTAATTAGCTCACCCCAAATTTGTGCTTCTCCGAACACTGATTTAAATGTCAGATTAAGCCCGCTTTAATCTTTCTATCTAATGCTATTAAGTAAAATGCTAAACCTAGGATGAGATAGATTATCTATTCACCCTTAGACACTTCTGCTTTAACTTTTTACTTTAAATCGCAGTTCACTTGATATTTTTTCAGTAATTGCATTTCTTTAGATGTGCTGACCTGCTGAATCACGTCCTGTTTATTAATATTCTGATAACGACGATCCAAATAGGCACGGTTTTCATCTGCTGCCTGATATAAACGATCAACATAACGACTAACAATGCCGCAAAACTGCTGCTGTTGCTGCGGATTAAAACCCTGCTGTTGTGGGTTTAAGCCTCGTAAAAACTGTCGGGTATCTTGTTTATATTGCGCATTAATTTCTTCAACAGCCAACACATACTGCTCTGCACTCGCAGCATAGACATTTTGCAAGGTCATCCCCAAAGTAAGGCATAAATAAATATATTTTTTCATTTTCAAGTCAGGGTCGTTTCAACTCAAGTTCTATTTTAGCATTGTATATTCGGTGAATAACTATTCACACGACTCAATTGCCAAAAAGTTGGGTTTGTATTGCGCAAATGCTTGCTCACATGGTTCGGGAACTTTGCCTTGAGTCACTGTCCCTAAGCGTAAGCGAATAATATCGGGTAAATCTAGCCGATAAGAATAAATCGGGCTGCCACACTCCTGACAAAATACCCGTGCTTTATTGGGACTATGAAAATATTCTTTTAGATATTTTAAGCCACGCACCACTTCAAAATGTTCGCGTGCCACTGGACTATTCCATCCCATAATACCGCCTTGCGCACGACGGCAATGCTGGCAAAAACATAATATTGTTTTTTCAATTTCGGCATGGTAACGGTAATACACCGCACCACATAAACATTGTCCCTCAATCATTCTTAAACTCCCTTTCTTTATTGTTATGCCACCGTATGTACGCCCGACTTATATTTTTAACTGTCGTTCTCTTTGCATTTCAGTCACACGGTTTTTTATATTTGCCGACATCGCCTGATTGTCTTTGGCTAAACGCTGCGCGTGCAGTAATGATTTAATTGCCTCTTCTTCCCAACCTGACCAATACTGTACTTCTGCACGATACCGTAACACATTTACCGTGCGTAATGCAGAGCTTCGGTCTACATTTGCCGCTTGCTGCATTAAATTCCATGCCGATAAATCACGTGGATTTTTTTGCAAGAAATCCTTCAAAATACTTTCTGCTTGCGTAGTTTGATTTTGACGAATCAAAACCTCGGCCCATTTATAATTCAGCGCACGATTTTCAGGCATAATTCGCGCAGGTGAACCAATTGTTTTGAGCGCTAAATCAATTTTATTTTGCCCTAAATAAATGTCAGTTTGAATAAGTGTCAATAAATTATGTAAACGATTGTGACTTTTGGCCTGATCTATACTTTGTTGCGCCAAAACAAAATCGCCTTGCTGGCTATAAAAATAAGCCAAAGCCAAATTCGCCGCAAAATGGTTACGGGTTGCAAATGCTTTAAGCTGCTGTTCTGTCGCCTGCTGCGAAACCACCAAACTATATAACTTTAAAATCTCAAAGTCTTCATCACGCAGCGAGGTTGGCACTGGTGGCAATTGATTGGCACGTAAACGCGCCTCACTCATCCGCTCTGTGGTTAAGGGATGGGTAAACCAAAAGTCAGGTAAGAAGCTCACTCGACTCGTAGTACGGTGCATCACCTCAAAAAAGTCTGCCATGCTTTGTGGGTTATAGCCTGCGCTATACATATATTGCATGCCAATACGGTCTGCTTCACGTTCCTGATTACGGCTATAAGTCAATTGCTGATCCATTAAAGCGGCTTGAGAACCCATCATCACCGCTGCGCCTGCATCACCATCGGCTTGTGAGGCAACCAATGCACCAACCACAACCCCAGCCAGTGCCAACAAACCCTGTCCTTTAAATGCCTCTTGGGATCGGCTGTAATGACGTTGCGACACATGGGCAATTTCATGCGCCATCACACCCGCAACTTCATCCATATTGCGGGCAGAATTAATGAGACCTGTGTTTAGCGCAAATAAACCGCCTGGCACAGCAAAAGCATTAATTTGTGGATCATTGATAATGAGTAGCCCAATGGGTTGCCCCAACTGAGTTTGGCTGAGTAGATGCGAAAATGTATTGATTAATTGATCTTCCAACCACGGGTTTTGCGTGACAGGCATTTTACGCTGCACTTCCCGATAGACTTTTTCACCAATACTGCGTTCTTTTTGCTGATCAATTAATCCCACACCACTACCTATTTCAGGCACATTAAATTGTGGTGTGGTGGTTAAATTGGCACTTTGGGTTGTCGCAATACTGGCAAAACTCAAACCGCAAATCAGTAATAGACGTTTCAATGGATGATCTCAAATACATATCTTGCATAATGATTCACTATAACATTGAAAAATGAACGCATTTGCAATGATGTGTTATCAATTTTTACCAAATCATCTTTAACTTTAAAGCGTATAGCATGCAGGATTGACCACATATTGCGGACAACGCCCTTCCAACGCATCAACCAAATTTTTATAGGCCAAATTTGCCATTTTTTTTCGAGTTGCTGCGGTTGCCGAACCAATATGTGGCAAAGTCACGACATTATCTAACTCAAATAATGGTGATTCTTGCAGTGGTTCTTTGTCATAGACATCCAAAGCTGCGGCAAAAATTTTGCCTGCTTGTAAGGTCTGAATAAGTGCCTGCTCATCAATGACCGAACCACGCGAAATATTGACCAAAATTGCATGAGACGGCATTAAATCAAGTTCACGCTGACCAATTAAGGCTTTAGAGTCTGCATTTAAATCGACTGCCAGTACCACAAAATCAGACTGTTGCAGCAATTCATCCAGACTTAAATATTCTGCATTAAATGCCTTCGCCACTTCCATTTTTTCACGACGATTGTGGTACACCACATTCATATTAAAACCATGAAATGCACGCCGTGCGATAGCCGCACCAATATGCCCCAAACCTACAATACCAATGGTTTTACCATAAATATCCTGTCCAAACTGTGCTGCACCCACGGTACGTTTCCATTGCCCTTGTTTAGTCCACCGATCTAAATATGGCACTTGTCGTGCTGCACTCATCAATAAAGTAAAGGCTAAATCTGCTGTGGTTTCAGTCAAGACATGCGGTGTATGGCAAAGACTAATCTTTTGTTGGGTTAAATAATCTACATCATAGTTGTCGTAACCGACACTTACACTCGAAATCACTTTGAGTTTAGTCGCAGTATGCAAGTTGCTTTGATTAAGCAAGCGCCCTGCACCAATCATGCCATCCGCATCTTGCACATGCTCAAGCAACTGTTGATTCACGTCACCCAACTTCGGGCTGACCTGCACCACCTGATAATCTTGCTCTAGCTTACTTAAAATTTCTGCATCAATTTGACTAAACACTACCACTTTTTTACGCATGATTATCCCTGTTTCGTGTCTACAATTGCTTGTATATGTAGAGTTTTAAATATCTGAATTGACTTAGGCTTTAGGCTGTAACGATGTGATTTGTATCGCATCCCACAGACTTTTTTTCAACAGCGGTTGATCTAACATCTCTTGCAAGCTGGCTAAATGCAAACATTGTTCAGATTTAAAATGTGGTAATTGACCTAAAATCAGCATGTTTTTATCTGTGCTCAAGACATCAACAAAACCTTGCACATAATTTTCTACCCCGATGCCGTCTTGTAATACTTCTAAAGCAAAAGGCCATTGCAATACGTGATATTCGGCCTGTAGCGCATGTTGAATATTACGCCACAATTGTTGCTGTTCCTGACTCAAGGTAGTGCTTTCTACCAAAATGACACAATGTGGCAACTGCAAAGCTTCAATACTAAATGCTTCAATTTGCAGCATGACACGCGCTTCAGGAACAACTTCTGGCGCGGCCGCTTCAACTGTCGTATGTTGCGGAGATGGTTCTTGCTTAGGCTTTTCGTGAATAATCGGCTGTTGTTGTTTTAATTGTTGAGGTACTGCAGCAGGAACAATAATTTCGCTGTGTATTTCAGGTGCAGCTTGGTCGCGCCAAACCGATGATTGTGGCAAAGTTTGAGACACAGCCATTCTGGAAACCCAAATATCGATTCCCAAACTGGCTAAAATGTCACGCTGATGCCCCATCATGTTTATCATCACCCATCTAATTTTTCGCTGCACGTATTTATCACAGAACAACATGCAAGATAGCACCTATTCTACCTAGAAAGGCTGCACAATGCTGTGCTTTCTTTCACCCAATCTGACCTATTCGTATTTTTTCAAAATCTGCTTTAAACACACCTAGTCAATCAGTGTCACACAATCATCAAACTGTTTTGTTTTTGCATTTGCTCGACAATTTCTTCGGTTTTAAAACCTAAACGCCAATAGAGCAACTCCAAAACATCCAATTCATCTTGGGTGATAATACGGTCATTCCACAAACAAATTTCAGCAATGCCTAACACCATCAGTCGATCACGCAGCAGCAAACCTGCCATATCATTTAAAATTTCTGATAAATCAATCGGTTCATCTGAAATTTCTTCATAATCAATCAATTCATCTGCAGTTAAAACACGTTCTAAAATACGTTCACGTACATCTAACTGATTAACACTATTAATTTGCTGCACATGCAATAAAGCATCGATTAAACGTACAATTTGCGGTTTAACTTCGTGTAACGCTGCAGGTGTATGTAAAGGCAGCAAGTTCAATTCAAACTTAATACGTTCAAGCAGCAAGGCATCCAACAAACCAATCTCGCCATCTTCCTGAATGATTTTTGCCAATTTGGTTAGAAACTGCCGTGCGATACTCAGCGGCATACCACCAATATTTTTACACGCTTCATGGAAAATCGAGATATGTACTCGCCCATCCAAATGTAATAAAGCATCTACAATTGCACGACTCACTTCTGCTTCAGCAGGAATAAATTCACGATATTGGCGAATCATCAAAATAGCGACAATCACCTCACGCGAACCCGTTGCCGTTTGTAAGGCACGCTGAATTAGCTCTGGACGCGGCATGTTATTGCGAATTTCAGGCTTGAGTGGCTTAATTGCATCATTAATTGCAAAGCTAATCGGCGACAAGCGCAGCAAAGGCAAAGGTTGCGGCGAGCTCCACGGCGCATAATATTCAGCATTCATTTCTTCTAACGAGCGAAATAGGCTAAACAAAGGCTGATTGCGTAAACGCTTCAAATTTTCGAGTTGTAAGTCTTGCACCAAGGTTGGATCAAGCTCAAAAATACGGGCTTCAATACTTGGATGAATATTCATCCAGCTTTGCGGACTGAGCGAGTTAGCAAAGCACATGTGGGAAATAGATTCTGAATATTCACTATGAATTTGCGACCCTGCATGATGCACATAAATTCGCAGCAAAGTTTGAATATTGGCATTATTTTGAATCAAACGTTTGGTTTTTAAATCATTTTTAAAGGTACGTCCGCTTAGACTAATATATTTAATTAAGCGGGTAATCAACACGCCCAAGCTACCAAACAACCAGATACCACCACCTACAGCAACAAAAAAAGTCGCTAACTTATGTGGCGGTGCATCAC
This sequence comes from Acinetobacter sp. YH16051, assembly GCF_013417135.1. Taxonomy (NCBI): domain Bacteria; kingdom Pseudomonadati; phylum Pseudomonadota; class Gammaproteobacteria; order Moraxellales; family Moraxellaceae; genus Acinetobacter; species Acinetobacter sp. YH16051. Next base: position 33,967 of record NZ_VPEN01000013.1, read on the forward strand.
GATGTTGTCCAAAGCCAAGTTTGGCGATGCTACTGCCCCACTTACTAAACGTGGTTAGGCTACTGTAGAGGATTTTAAGCTTGGTATTATCAATGGTTTCACCACTTAAAATATGGTTAAACTCATGGCTGAGTAGTCCATAAAGCTCTTGCTCATCCAAGTTTTGCAAAGCACCCCAAGTCAAAATAATCACAATATCTTTATGACTAAAGCCTGCAGTGAGGGCATTTACCCCAATTTCATCGGGCAATACATATACAGTAGGCGCTGGGATTTGAAAGGTATCGGCCAATTGTTCGGTCAGTTTAAGTGCGGTACTTTCTTCTGGGGTACTTTCGAACTGGGTTAAACGACGCGCACCCAATTGTTTTGCCAAAGAATGACCACCTGAGCGAAAAACGTAAAATTCCAAAATGACGGATACTGTCATAATCAGCACCAAGACCGTAATCCAGTATGGGCTTAGACTGTGCCAATAGATGGATTGGCTTGAATCGACATAATAGACCAACAGACCCAAAACTGTGTTTAAGATAAACAGGGTCAAAGCGACTGCAACCAAACATAAAATTGCAGACCAAATCATATTTTTGTTTTTAATCAAGTAACTACTCACAGACCTCAATGTAAACATCCTGAATTACATTGTATTTGAGCCACCATCATAAATGAAAAAAGCGGGAATTTCCCGCTTTTCTCACTGAGCTGATCAGAAAAAAATTAACTCTCTTTTACACCAGTTAAGTCTACTGACGCGGCATCAATATTGACATCAATATAACCATCTTTGCCTTTTTTAGCCAAGTCGTTACGCTTTTGCTCAAGATCATTCAGATAAGCTTCGTCAATTCCGCCAGCCACATACACACCATCAAATACTGAACAATCGAATTCAGTTAAATGCGGTACTTTATGGGTACGAACGGCTTGTTTTAAATCTTCTAAATCTTGGAAAATTAAACGGTCTGCACCAATAATTTCACGAATTTCTTCGACATTACGGTTAGACGCGATTAATTCATCTTTGGCTGGCATATCAATACCATACACGTTTGGATATTTCACCATTGGCGCTGCAGAAGCAAAGAATACTTTTTTCGCCCCAGCATCACGTGCCATTTGAATAATTTCGTTACAGGTCGTACCACGGACAATCGAGTCATCCACCAACAGTACATTTTTGCCTTTAAACTCAAGCTCTACAGGGTTCAGTTTTTGGCGTACTGATTTTTTACGCAATTGCTGACCTGGCATAATAAAGGTACGTCCGATATAACGGTTTTTCATAAAACCTTCACGGAATTTAACCCCTAAAGTATTTGCCAATTCTAAAGCTGAAGTACGCGATGTATCTGGAATTGGAATAACGACATCAATATCGTGCTGCTCGCCCCACTCTTGGGTAATTTTATGCGCCAGTTTTTCGCCCATTTTCAAACGCGCTTTGTACACTGAAATACCATCAATGGTCGCATCTGGACGAGCAAAATATACATATTCAAAAATACATGGGCGATATTCAGGTTTAGCTGCACATTGCTGGGTAAACAATTCACCTGCATCATTAATAAAAATCGCTTCGCCTGGCGCAATATCACGCTCAACTTTAAAGCCAAGTGCGGTAATTGCAACTGATTCTGATGCAATAATATATTCCATGCCCTGTTCAGTTTCACGTGAACCGTAAATCAATGGACGGATACCATTTGGATCACGGAAGCCAACCAATCCTTGACCTGTAATCATAGCAACAACGCCATAAGCACCCTTACAACGCTCATGCACACGGCTGATCACATGAAAAATATCTTCTGAAGTTGGGTTTAATTTGCCACGTTTTTGCAATTCATGTGCAAATACGTTCAATAACACTTCTGAGTCAGAATCGGTGTTCATGTGACGTAAATCTGTTTTAAACAGATCTTCGTGAATTTCTTCGGCATTGGTCAAATTACCATTGTGTGCCAAAGTAATCCCGTACGGCGAGTTCACATAAAATGGCTGCGCTTCAGCACTGCTTGATGAACCTGCAGTTGGATAACGCACATGCCCAATACCATAATTACCTTGCAACGCACGCATGTGACGCGTATGGAATACATCACGCACCATACCGTTATCTTTACGCAAGAACAAACGCCCATTGTGGCAAGTTACGATCCCAGCTGCATCCTGTCCACGATGTTGTAACATCGTTAATGCATCAAACAACATTTGGTTAACAGGTGATTTACCAGCTATACCAACAACTCCACACATAGCAACCTCGCAGACCAGCTAGGGATTAATAAAAAGGATTATTCGTTGAGCCATCTGCGCCAGAGCGATTTTCTTTTGCGTCAGATGCGATGTCGGAAGATGGCGCGGCATCTTTCGACTTGATGTGCTGTAAAGCCTCATTGGCAGCGTCTTTGGACAGTTCTGTTGCCCACGGTGCATACGGCAATAAAGTTTGTACAAATTTAGACTGTTTCCAATAAGGCGAGCTTTCGACCCAAGGACCAATGCCTTGAATGGTAATAAGGACAATGAGTAAGCCTTTCAAGGTACCAAATGCACCGCCTGCCAAACGATTTAATGGGCCAAGCTTCAAGCTCTTTAAAACACCATTTAGAACAGCGGTTACAATCCAGGTCAGTACCACAATTACCAAGACAATAAATGCAAAGGCTGCAATTTTTTGTACCACAGGATCGCTACTGAGTGCTGTCATCGAAGGTGCTAGGACAACTGCATATTTTGCCGCAACAATTAGGGCAAAAATCCATCCTACCAAGTTCGCAAAGGCTTTAATAAATCCTTGTCGCAAACCGTTCAACCCTCCAATAAGCAAGAGAATCAGAATAACGATATCAATGGTATTCATAAGTTATAAGGCGTTCACACAATCTTGAACCAACTCAGGACCTGCATAGATTAAACCACTATACACCTGAACCAAGCTTGCACCTGCATTTTTTTTGGCAACCGCTTGTTCGCCCGACAAAATGCCACCGACACCAATTAAAGGAATTTCACCTTTCAGTGCTGCTGAAAATGCTGCCAAACATGCAGTACTTTTTTCAAACACAGGCGCGCCCGATAAACCACCAGCTTCATCGCCATGCGGCAAGTTTTCTACGCCTTCACGCGACAAAGTGGTATTGGTCACAATCAGGCCATCAATTTTGAATTGCAATAATTGTTTGGCAATAAACTGAATATCTTCAGGGTCTAGATCTGGAGCAACTTTTAATACCAACGGCACATAATGTTGATGTTCTTCGGCTAACTCCAACTGACGCTGTTTGAGGGTTTGCAATAACTCAGTCAGCGCATCACCACTTTGCAAACTGCGCAAGTTTTTGGTATTCGGTGATGAAATGTTTACGGTGATATAAGAGGCATAGTTATAGACTTTTTCTAAACAAATCAGATAATCATCTACTGCATTTTCAACTGGCGTATCGGCATTTTTACCAATATTAATCCCCAAAATGCCTTTAAATTTTGCCGCTTTGACGTTTTCAATCAGCTGATCGACCCCATCATTATTAAAACCCATACGGTTAATAATGGCTTTGGCCTGCGGAATGCGGAATAAACGTGGATGCGGATTGCCCACTTGAGGACGTGGCGTAATGGTACCAATTTCAATAAACCCAAAGCCTAAACCAGCCAAGGCATCAATATACGCACCATTTTTGTCTAGACCTGCTGCCAAACCTACTGGATTAGGGAATTCAATTCCCATACACGTCACAGGTTTCGCTACAGTCTTTTGACGCATCAAGCCCATTTTATGGCTCGATTTCAATAGTGATAGTGTCAGCTCATGTGCACGCTCTGGTGCTAAAGAAAATAACAACGGGCGGGCTAGAGAATACAACATATCTGCAAAAGTCTACTGCTTTCTAAGTCGCCATATTATAGGCTTAGCCCAGTCAAAACGCTATGCTTGACATGGGTTTATTTTCCGAGTTTCGGACTTTATTTTTAACCTTTACTGGACTGTCGCTGTTAATTTAATCTGCCCTGCTTCAGAAATTAATTCCATTTTTTCGATACTTAAACCCATTTGCGCCAATTGGGTTAAAAAATTTGCCAACACAGCATAATTGGCATGACTCGCCACCAGTAGCATCTTGTCACCACTTTGCTGCGAAGCAACCGATAAACCCTGTTGCTGAGCCACACGCTGAATTTTATCGGCTGCACTGAGTTGTGCATCATTGGCAGGTTTCATGGTGACTGCATGACTTTGCATCACCACCACCAAATCTTTAAGGTCATTTACCCGTTTTTGCTGTTTTTCGGCTGCGGCATGCATATACCACAACGCAGAACCCACAGCAGCAACGATCACAAAGATTGTGGTAAATACCACCAAAACACGTTCACGTGTATTTAAACGATCTAGATAATCTTGTATCAGTTCAATACGTTGATCGAACCAAGTTGACATTTTTTCCATGGCTTTCATTATTGTATTTTCACCAATCCTACTGCACCTGACGCGCTCGGCTGAATATTACCCAGCTCGACCTTAAAACCCTGCTGATTCAATTGCTGAGTGAGCGCTTGTAAGGTCGCTGCCGAGTTGGCATTCAATTCCATGTTCAACATATTGGCATCAAAACTCACACGATTGGCCACAATTTGATTTTGCATCAACACAGGGCCAACACGACTGAGCAATTGCAGCGCTTGAGTATCTGCATTTTTACTCATGCGTACCTGACTTTCAAACTGGCTTTGAATATTTTGTTCGGTAATACGACTATTTGCACCAAACCAATATTGATATTGTTCTATGGCTTGAACCGCTGTTTGATCTGCTACTTTTTTAAGTTTGCTCCAACGCAGTGCATCATAGCTAAACTGTACAATTAAAATCCCAAGAAATACTGCTGCACAGGCTTTCCAATAACCTGAAACACCCGTGTCTTGCTTGGATTTTGGCAGCATATTGAATGGATGCTGTTTGGCTTTCACTAATGCAGGTACTACATAATGAAAGCTTTCTAATTGTTCTTGTGTTGCAAATGCTTCAATACTTTGCATTTGTTCTGCACTAAAGTTGGTGATTTTATAGTTTCGTTCTGCAGTTTGATAATCTAGATAAAGTGCCAGATCATCAACTGAATAACCTAAAAATTCACTTTCACGTACCAACAAGCGTCCGCAAATATTTCCAATCACCGTTTGCCCTGGTTCAGGTTGCGGCAAAATTAAAAAATCAGGTAACAATGCACTGATTTTAACTGGCAACAAACTTAATACATGCAAATAGGTTTCAATACTATGCTTGGCAACTCCCAGCACGGTTATTTGCTCAGGTGGCTGAAAATGATGAACCACCTGCATCGCATCAATTGGCAATACGGTATATTCTTCTAATAAATACTTCACGCCATCGGTACCCAATTGTTTATATTGAGCTTTAGGCAAAGTTTGTTGCATGATTTGCACATCACGGCTTGGGAAAAACACCACAGCATCTTTTCCTTGAAAAGCCTGCAATGCCTGAATCAAGGCATCAAGACTATCTGCCTCTGTCCAGTATTCCCCATTTGACCATTGCCAAACCCCATTGGCTTCTGGCATCCATAAATACAGCATTATTATCGTTCTACCGTTGAATTATATTTAACTTTATACATTTATTTTATGCGTTTGGAATAAAACTTTTGATTTGGGTTGAAAGCCCCGCAGCAATTACTGCCTGCTCATAAATCCGTGCTTCTGCCAAATGATAGGGATGGAATGATTCTGAAGTCAAAATCTCTGCCATGTGCGCCACTACATTCATGTGACACACCACTGCAATTGACTCATACGGCAATTGTGACAACCATTCCACAGCAACTTTTGCATCATCTTCAGGTTTAATGGTATTGCAGACCACCACAGGCACATCTTTAAAATATTGCTGCAAATGTGCCAAAGTTTCTTGTGCACGCAGTAAAGGACTGACTACAAACACATCGGGCTGAATGATATTTTTTACATAATCTGCCGTTTCTTGTGCTTGTATATGACCACGCTCAGTCAATGGACGCTGATGATCATTGCCCATAATCGCAGGAGCGGCTTCACCATGACGAACAAGAGTCAGTTGCATAGAATTTCCTTATAGGATGATACACATTAAGTTGTGTCAATTTAACTCAAATTATGCGCTCAGTATAACCTGAGAATATGACAATTCAGTTCACCAAACTGTCATATTCCACGCAAGTTTTTACCTACTGTGGCGCAGTTTTATGGATGTAAAACTAAACTTGATGATGCGGCAAGACAAATTCCACATCACTGCGATGTCCATTTTTCATTAAAGACAGTGCAATATTCATAGGCGGCGCACCTTCAAAAATCACTTCATAAAGCGCACAAGTGATTGGCATATACACATCTAATTCATTCGAGCGCGCCCGCACTTGCACGATGGTATTAATCCCTTCGGCTGTTTGCCCCAATTCTTCTGTGGCTTGTTCCAAAGTTTTGCCTTTGCCCAATGCATAACCCACTTGATAGTTACGACTCAATGGACTGCTACACGTTGCAAATAAGTCACCGACACCAGACAACCCTAAGAAGGTCAATGGATTTGCACCAAGCTTAACCGCAAAACGACTCATTTCTGCCAAAGCGCGGGTTAAAATCATACTCTTAGTATTTTCACCCACGTTATAAGCGGCTGCCATGCCCATTGCCACAGCATAAATATTTTTTAGCGCACCGCCTAATTCCACACCATTCACATCATCGCTGGCAAAAACACGGAATAATGCACTGTGTAAAGCTTGCTGCACTGCATAACGCACCAATTCAGAATGACTGGCAATAACCGTACCTGCAGGCTGCCCCGCCACAATTTCTTTGGCAAGGTTCGGGCCAGACAATACACCATACGGCACTTCTGGCAATTCTTCACGGATAATATCGCTCATAAAACTAAAGGTTTTGGCTTCAATACCCTTGGTTAAAGACACCACTGCTTGTGCGCTAATAAAAGGTTTAATTTGGCGCAACACATCACGGAAAGAATGACTTGGAATAGCCACTAAAATAATGTCACGGTCACGAACTGCAGTTTCCAAATCTGAAACGGCTCTTAAACCCTGCTCCAACTGAAAATCTGGCAAATAACGTCGATTAATATGCGTTTCATTAATTTCTTTGGCAGTCGCTTCATCACGAATCCAAATCATCGTGTCGCAGCCATTACGCACTGCTGTATTGGCCATTGCTGTACCAAAACTGCCACCACCTAGCACTGTAATGCGTAACGCAGTTTTTCGATCTATTGCAACAGGTTCAACCAAATCGGCAAAATTTAACTCTGACATTATTGTTATATCCTAAAAATAAAGACTTATGCGTTCCAATAACGAACATAAGCTTGCGTATTCAACTCAGCGCGTGCAGGAATGGCTTTAGCCGCTGTTCCCACATAAATAATGCCTGAAATTAAATCATCTGCATTTAAGTTTAAAGCTTGTTTCAGCAAGTTCGACTCAACGACTGCCCCACTACGCCACATACTGGCAAAGCCCTGCGCCTGCAAAGACAGTAAAAAGTTCTGTACCGCAGCGCCTGTACTTAAAGTCTGCTCAAAACGTGGCACTTTTGGATGATCCTGAAATTGCGTTAACGCCAACACTAAAAGTGGCGCACGAAATGGATGCTGTTTCACTCGCTCCAACTGAACCGCATCGGTTTCGCCCATGTCTGCCAAGGCTTGAGAAAGTAACTCACCAAATGCTGCACGTTGCTCGGCAGTAATCACCACAAAGCGCGTAGGTTTTAAACGATGATGATCTGGTGCGGTTAAAGCTGCCTGAAAAGCCATTTCTAGCTGCTCAGTATTTGGTGCAGGTTCAACTAACTGCCCCGTAGACTGACGTTGATGAATATTTTGATGAACGATTTCTACCGCTGTATCCGTCATTGACTTATATAACTATTTCAAAAAGCTCGGTTAAGATTAGCATAAACTCAAAAAATTGCGCTATTTCCGTATGCTTATTTGCAAGATTCTGATTAGGGTCTATATGTCTGCACTTTTAAGATGAACCTGCTCAGCACATCTAAACAATGATGCTTTGACGCATTCATCTATAGTTTAAGAGCATGAAAATACATTATGGATTGGGTTTGATGTGTATAAATGAATGACGAATTATCAACACAGCCTATACAGTGTCTACATCTAAAACCATCCAGATTATGTTCAACTAGATCAAATTGTTATTTTCAATCTCTACACATTTGAATTGAAATATCATCAACAAACAATACGCGCTACAGCGTTTTAGCCCCGAGGTAGATATGAAAAAAATAGTCGCCTTTTCTAGCCTTGCCGTTTTTGCACTTTTAACCGCATGTGCCACCACGCCAAATAATTCTCTTGCCATTCAAAAAGAAAACAACCTATATGAAGTCACAGGTTTAGGTAAAAGTAATATTATTGCCAAAAATAATGCAATTACAGCTGCCAATAAAACCTGTGGTACTCGTGCCGCTCCAGTCTTGGTTGATGAAAAAACATCTTATAACGGCGCACTCAAAGGTGTAGTCGATGAGCAAACGGGACAAATGATTCAGGCGGCAGCAACTGTTTTAGGTACAATTGCGGGACGTAATACTGATATTGCCCGTGATGATGATTATCAAACTGTGCTGACCTTTAGATGTCAGGCAAAGTAAATTATTACAGCACGACATAAGAAGCAAATAAAAAAAGTCGCTCCACTGAGAGCGACTTTTAAACTAAGAACAGCAGGATTTAAACTAAAAAATAGCTTAAATGAGTAATTAGCAATAACCATCTAAACGTGTTAATGGCAATTTTTGACCAATGGCTTTTTCAATTTCTGGTAAATAGAACGCATCATCTTCCGACAAGAAGCTAATACTCACACCACGTGTACCTGCACGACCTGTACGACCAATACGGTGCACATAATCATCTGACTGTTCAGGCAAAGTGAAATTCACCACATGCGAAACACCATCGACATGAATACCACGCCCTGCAACGTCTGTTGCAATCATGATGTTATGTTTGCCATTTTTAAACTGATCCAGCATTTTTAAGCGTTTGTCTTGGGCAATTTCACCTGACAACATCACCACTTTATAGCCATCACGCTTTAAATGATCATAAAGCTTACGCACCTGATCACGCCGATTGGCAAAAATCATGACTTTTTCAATCGGCTCATCACGTAAAATTTCTTCAAGCAATTTGTATTTATCGGTTTTGGCAACCATATATACCCGTTGCTCAACATCGGCATTGGTTTTCTTTTCAGGTTCAATTTCGACTGTAACAGGTTCAAATAACCACTGTTGAGCCAAGTTCAACACATCATAACTAAAAGTTGCCGAGAACATTAACGTCTGACGCTGTTCCTTACGCGGTGAATAACGCACAATACGTTTTACCGATGGAATAAAGCCCATATCCAGCAAGCGGTCTGCTTCATCAATCACTAAAAACTCAATCTGATCTAGCCAAACTTCTTTTTGTTCTACAAAATCAATCAAGCGCCCTGGTGTCGCAACAATAATATCGACAAAGTTTTTATTGAGTTGTGACTTTTGCTTATCAAAGTCTACACCACCCAACAAAGTCACCACATTTAAGTCGGTAAATTTGGTTAAGTCTTTTGCATCACTTTCGATTTGCAAAGCCAATTCACGCGTAGGCGCTAAAACCAATGCACGTGGTTCACCACGATAACGCTGTCCTTGAATTGGGTTATTCAATAAATCGTTGATCACACTAATTAAAAAGGCAGCAGTTTTTCCTGTACCTGTTTGCGCACGACCAATGGCATCATGTCCAGCCAAAGTAAATTTTAAAACCTTTTGCTGAATTGGCGTCATTTCCTTGAAACCCAAAGCATCAATAGCCTGTTTCAATTGCGGATGTAAATTTAAGGTTTCAAAACCAGATGACATAAATATGTGCTCGAACTTATACAGACAAAAAACTGACCTATTATAAACAGAAATACAAATAAAAAACGCCCCAATCAGGATTGGAGCGTTTTTTTAGAATAATCGAGTGATTAGTCTAATGGCTGTACTTCTTCAGCTTGGAAGCCTTTTTGGCCTTTTACTACGCTGAATTCAACACGTTGGCCGTCACGAAGTGAACGGTGGCCGTCACCTTGGATCGCACGGAAGTGAACGAATACATCGTCGCCGCCATTGCGTTGGATAAAGCCAAAGCCTTTAGTGTCGTTGAACCATTTAACTACGCCTTGTTCACGAGCTGTCATAAGTTAATCCTCATTGATTAAAAAGAAGGACCACCCGGTGTTGCAAACAGCAGAGCAAACAAAGTTTAAAAATATTTTTATTTCTAAGCTTGTAATCATTCTGTATAACTATTAACAAAATCCCGGTTACATCCATTTGTAATAGGGCGACAAACAACGATTGTCTATCTAAAATCCTAAATACGCATCGAGCTTAACACGGCTTTATGACAATTAATAGATTTTTTTTGATTTATCTTGTTCAGTTTGAAACGAGTTGAACAAATAGAAAATTTTTATTTCTGTTAAGTGACTTAGCACAATTTTGATCTATAAATTTTATTGCAAATATCTCGCAAAATAAGCCAATTCTCTTGCCCTTATGCGCAGTAAGCCGCGCAATGAATAGCCCCGATGCTTCAGATGAAATTTATTTGGGATTTGTGAGCGAATTTGCTAGTATGATCATTCTGTTTTTTAAGGCGAATTTTTACTTCAATGCTGTGTGATGCTGAACAACCTATCATAGTGATTGATGCCATGGGACAACCTTGTCCTATGCCTTTATTGATGCTGAAACGTGCCCTTAAACATTCAGATTCTGCACGGTTTTTATTGAAGTCATCTGATCCGCACAGCCAGCAAGATGTGGCGCGTTATTGTCAGTTACATCAATACAGCTGTGAAGCAAGCCAGATTTCGGCAACAGAGTTTCATTATGTGATTGATGTTGCCAAGCCAAAATCATCGCAATAAGTGCATCTATTTGATTGTTCATTTGTTTTAATGACTTAATATTCGCCGCTTATTGCTATAAAGATTTACATATCTACACCAATTTTACTTATTTAAGTAGAATATTGGCATTAAGATAAAGACATCGGTTATTTTACCTACCCAATCCTATAAGGAGATCTCATGAGTGACAGCAGCAATCAGTTGATGCCCCTGTCATTATCTGCACCAGGGGTAAACCTCGGGGCTTATATTAGTACTGTTAACCAAATTCCTATTTTAACGGCTGAACAAGAAAAAGAGTTAGCCGAGCGTTATTATTACGATCAAGATTTAGACGCGGCCAAAATGTTGGTCATGTCGCATTTACGTTTTGTGGTGCATATTGCACGAAGTTATGCGGGCTATGGTTTACCGCAGGGCGATTTAATTCAGGAAGGCAACTTGGGCTTAATGAAAGCCGTGAAACGCTTTGACCCGAATATGGGCGTGCGTTTGGTGTCATTTGCCGTGCATTGGATTAAAGCTGAAATTCACGAATATGTTATTCGTAACTGGCGTATTGTTAAAATTGCCACCACCAAAGCACAGCGTAAATTGTTCTTTAATTTGCGTAGCCTCAAAAAATCTAGCAAAAAACTGACGCTTGAAGAAGCACAATCTATTGCCAATGACTTAAATGTAACTGCAGAACAAGTCTTGGAAATGGAAGGTCGTTTAACCGCTTATGACGCAGCTTTTGAAGCACAGGGCGATGATGACGATGAAGGTTCAACTTATGTTGCACCTGCATTGTATTTGGAAGATAACCGTTACGACCCTGCACGTTTGGTCGAAAACGAAGACTACGAAGAACAAAGCACTTCTGCCCTACATGAAGCCATGGAGCAGTTGGATGATCGTTCACGTAACATTTTGCAGCGTCGCTGGTTAGATGATGATAAATCGACCCTGCATGAATTGGCAGCAGAATATAATGTTTCAGCAGAACGTATTCGTCAGCTCGAAAAAAATGCCATGGAAAAAATTAAAGTGGCAATGTCATCAAACTAAACTGACACTCTCAAGATGAATACAAACACATCGAAAAATAAAATTGGGCAAACTGCCCTTTTTTATTGTCTTGGATTTGTACAACCCACATACGGGCAGGCAATTCTCAGATTTTCCCAAGCTTAAAAATGTGCTAAGGTTAAGCGCAAAATTAAATAGGTCAATTTGCGTATGTGGATTGCAATTTCTGCCTTGAATTTAGCGGTTGCGGTATTACTTGGTGCATTTGGTGCACATGGTTTAAAAGCCCGTGCAACTGAGGTTCAATTGGGTTGGTGGCAAACTGCAACAGATTATTTTTTCTATCATGCTCTTGGACTTTTGGCATTAGGCATCTTAGCTAAAGTGATTCCACAACTTCCCATTAAAGCCAGTTTTATTCTAATCCAACTGGGTATTTTATTTTTCTGCGGTTCACTTTATATCATGGCATTGGACATTGTACGCGGCTTGGGCATGATTACCCCAATTGGTGGTGTGCTCATGATTGCGGGCTGGCTAAGCTTAGCGTGGCAAGCCATGAAATATGCTAAATAAAGCTCAATTGTATTTTGTAATTTTGAAGATGGATTCACGGTCATGCAAATTTATCTGAATGGCGAAACACAACAGACCTCTCACACGACCCTGTTACAACTGATTCAGGCATTAGATTTAGAAGGCAAACGTTTTGCTGTGGAGCAAAACGAAAAAATTATTGCCAAAAGCAAACTTGCCGAAACCCCTATTTGCGATCAAGACCGCATTGAAATTATTCATGCCGTTGGTGGCGGCTAAACTCGGAGCACCCATGCAAGATACCTTTAAAATCGGTTCACGTACCTTTAATTCACGTTTATTGGTGGGTACGGGCAAATACAAAGATTTAACCGAAACAGATTTGGCGATTCAAGCCAGTGGCGCAGAAATTGTTACGGTTGCCATTCGTCGTGTAAACATTGGGCAACATCCAGATCAGCCAAACTTACTTTCCGTAATTCCACCAGAAAAATACACCATTTTGCCAAATACAGCAGGCTGTTTTGATGCCAACAGTGCCGTGCGCACCTGCATGTTGGCGCGTGAATTGCTAGATGGTCACAACCTCGTCAAACTAGAAGTTTTGGGCGATGAAAAAACCCTCTACCCAAATATCACCGAAACTTTAAAAGCTGCGCGCACGCTAATTGACGATGGTTTTGAGATCATGGTCTACACTTCCGATGACCCGATTGTGGCGCAAGAATTGGAAAGTATGGGCTGCGTGGCAATTATGCCATTAGGTAGTTTAATTGGTTCAGGCTTAGGTATTCTTAACCCGCATACCATTTCGATTATTAAAGAAAATGCCAAAGTACCTGTATTGGTAGATGCAGGTGTGGGTACTGCCAGTGATGCTGCGATTGCAATGGAATTAGGTTGCGATGGTGTGCTGATGAATACTGCAATTGCAGCAGCACAAAACCCAGTGCTAATGGCATCTGCGATGCGTAAAGCAGTAGAAGCAGGACGTGAAGCTTATTTGGCAGGACGTATGCCACGTAAGCGTATGGCGAATGCCAGCTCACCTGAAACGGGTTATTTCTTTAAATAATCATTAGGGTCTTTTCCAAGTCCGACAACTCAAATAAAAAGACGTTAAGTGTTAACTCAACGTCTTTTTTATTATCTGATTCTGGCAAGTAAAAGCCGATTAAGGAATCAAGCCTTCATCACGCATAGCAATTTGTACCGACTGACGCGCAGCAACTTTATTACGGATTTCAACCACATGGCTATACGGAGTTAAATCATGCTCAATATAGTTTGACCAATTAGTGATAACAAACAAATACGCATCGGCTGGACCAAAGTTATCATCCACCAAATATTCATGGTCTGATGATGCAATCGCTTGATCAATATAAGTCAACAAGCGATCAATTTCTGCATAGGCTTTTTCTTTGGCTTCTGCATCTAAAGGCGCGCCAAAAAATACTGAGTAAGCGTCATGTAATTCAGAGTTTAAATAACCCAACCATTCCAATACTTTAGCACGACCTAAACCAGATGGCGGAATTAAATCCTGTTTAGGGTCTTGCTGCGCTAAAAATGGCAATAGCGCTACGTTTTCCGTCAAAATTAAACCTGGGTTAATTTCTAAAGCAGGTACATAACCTTTAGGGTTAATTTCATAATAATCGGCACCCTTTTCTGTTTTATGGGTTTTTAAATCTACACGCTCAATATCAAAATCGACATTCACTTCATTTAAAATAATATGTGCTGCCAAAGAGCATGCGCCAGGTGAATAATAAAGCTTCATATTTGATCCTTGTTATATAACTATCTCTGTTGTAAATCGCTTGTCACAAACTTGCAAGTGATTGAACCTATAAATTGCAAAAAAGCGTAAATGTCTTAAAAAGCCCTTACGCTTTGACTATCCTGCAAAAGACAGGCTTTTTCAAGTCTGTTTTGCCTGCTTTTTTATCTCTAGATGTTTTAACATACAGCCCTTTAAAGTTTCATGAAATTGAGATTGTGATTAGCCTGAAAAAAGAAGAATGGTTTTCCAATATCCGCACCGATGTTTTGGCAGGTTTAGTGGTGGGTTTGGCATTAATTCCTGAATCAATTGCCTTTTCGGCTATAGCAGGCGTCGATCCGCAAGTCGGCTTATATGCATCGTTCTGTATTGCGGTCACGATTGCTTTTTTTGGTGGGCGTACTGCCATGATTTCTGCCGCGACAGGCGCTATGGCATTACTGATGATTACCCTCGTCAAAGAACATGGTTTGCAATATTTATTGGCTGCAACAGTACTCACAGGGCTGATTCAGGTTGTGGCAGGTTATTTTAAAGTTGCCAAACTGATGCGTTTTGTTTCGCAATCGGTGGTTTATGGCTTTGTAAATGCTTTGGCGATTTTAATTTTTGTGGCGCAACTGCCTGAATTATCGAAAATGGATAGCTTAGGCTATTTATTTGTAGGATTAGGTTTAGCGGTAGTCTATCTGTTTCCATACATTCCTAAAATTGGTAAAAGCATTCCCTCGCCTTTGGTCTGCATTATTGTGCTGAGTGTGGTTGCTTTATTACTTGGTGCAGATATGCGTACCGTAAGCGATTTGGGACAATTTCCCGACACGCTGCCTATTTTTCTAGTGCCTGACATTCCACTGAATTTTGAAACTTTATTTATTATTTTTCCTTATGCCATGACCTTAGCCACAGTCGGTTTACTCGAAACCATGATGACCACTACGATTGTCAATGAAGCCACAGGCACAGAAGCAGATCGGCATCAGGAATGTCGTGGTCAGGGTTATGCCAATATTGTTAGTGGCTTTATGGGCGGTATGGCAGGCTGTGCCATGATTGGGCAATCTATTATCAACGTCAGTTCTGGGGCGCGTACACGGCTATCTACACTTACAGCAGGCGTATTTTTGCTGTGCTTGGTGGTTTTTCTCAAAGATTGGTTGGCATATATTCCTATAGCAGCCTTGGTTGCGATTATGATTATGGTGTCATTCACGACTTTTAACTGGGATTCCATCCGTAATTTTAAAAAGCATCCGAAACAAAGCAATATAGTCATGTTAGCTGTGGTGATTGTGGTGTTAGCTACCCATAACCTTGCTTTGGGTGTTTTTGTTGGCGTACTGCTTTCTGCTTTATTTTTGGTGAATAAACTGGAAAGTGAAGTTAAAGTCAGCTCATTTTTATTAGGCGAACATACCCGCCAATATGTGATTTCAGGGCAAATTTTCTTTAGCAGTTCAGAAAAGTTTTATCAGTTTTTTGATTTTTCAGAAGATATTAGCAATGTCACCATCGACTTAACGCATGCACATATTTGGGATATTACCTCTGTAAATATGCTGAATAGCGTGGTGAACAAATTTAAAGCCCAACAAATTAAAGTGCATATTATTGGATTGAATGAGGCCAGTCATACCTTAATTGATCAATACAGTACCCATTCGTAATTATTGTATTAAAATACCGTTGATGATGTTAAATGCTGAATCTTAATGATTCGGCATTTTTTATGCTCAAAAGATGCAGATGTATCGCAATCTTGCACGGCGCTGCGAAAAACAGCGAAAAAATTTGACTTCAATGGCTCAGGACTTAAAATACCGCATTCGAATTTATTAGATTTGCCAAAATTATGTCGAACGATCAATTAGACCAGCACGTTGTCGAGCTGGACAACCTCAACGAGCATCGTGAAATTGTAACGTTCATGCGCCGTTCTTCACCATTGAATACGTCACAACGTAGCGCCTTGGAACAATACGGCGACTTAATTTTGGAATATCCTGTTGGCGATTTACGTCAACATTTTGAACACCCTGAACGCCCGCTTACAGTAGAAATTGGTTTTGGGATGGGGCGTTCTTTGGTACTTATGGCGCAGGCCAATCCTGAACGTAACTTTGTCGGGATTGAAGTCCATATTCCAGGGATTGCACAGTGCGTTTATGAAGCAGGTACAGCAGGTTTAAGCAACTTACGTGTCTTAGATGCCGATGCAATTCAAGTGCTACGTGAAATGCCAGACAATAGCATTGATACGGTACAGTTATATTTCCCAGACCCATGGCAGAAAAAACGTCACTTCAAACGCCGTTTTGTTGCTCATGAACGCATGGAGTTGGTAGAGCAAAAATTAGTGTTAGGCGGTACGTTCCATGCAGCAACCGACTGGGAACCATATGCAGAATGGATGCTAGATGTATTAGACAACCGTCCACGTTTAGAAAACTTGGCGGGCAAAGGCAATAGCTACCCTCGTCCTGAATGGCGTCCACAAACTAAGTTTGAACGTCGCGGAATTGAAGCAGGTCATAAGATTAATGATTTTATCTTCAAGAAAATTAACTAATTTCTGCTAGAAAAGAATGCTTCCACTGGGAAGCATTTTTTATGTGAACTCGTTTTATCTCATCAAATGGCTAAGATTGATGCCGCTCTAAAATCTGGTGGCTCATAAGCGCATAAACTTCGGCAAGTGCATGTTGCTGCCCTGCTGCCAACAAGTCCTGATGCATCTTTAAAATATTTTGATCGCCACGCATAGCAGGCCCTGTTTGCATGTGACGAGGCTCATTTTGTGTAGCTTTGTGCGCAGTTTCCAAAATTAAGGGGTACAGCAAGCTGAAATCCACTTGTTTTGCATCAACCACCTGTTTGGCCATGTCATAACAATAATTACTAAAATTACAGGCGAATACGGCGGCTAAATGTAAACTCAAACGCTGTTCTGAAGTATAAGCGTAAACACAACTGCTTAGGCTATTTGCCAAATTGAATAAAACCTGTTGATCTTCAGAAAATGCAGCTTCTATAAATAATGGCGTTTGTGACCAATCAATTTCACGTTCCAAACTAAAAGTTTGTAATGGATAAAATACCCCAGAACGCGCATGATGTTGTTGCAAAACATCTAACTTGGTACTGCCTGAAGTGTGCACAACCAAAGCATGGCTTAAATAAGGATGAATATCCTGAATCACCTGTGCAATGGCCTGATCACTTACAGCAATAATCACCAAATCAACTTCTGGCTTTAATTCAGAAACTTGCGCAATTGCTGCTGCACCAACTTGCGTAGCCAAGTGCTGTGCCTTGTCCAAACTGCGACTATAAATTTGCACAATTTGATGCTGTGCTTTTAAAACATAGGCCAAATGGTGTGCAACACGGCCTGCACCAATCAAACTAATACGCATAATATTTTCAGATAAAATAAGATGAAATAATCTGCACACAGCATGCCAATAAAAAAAGGACGAAGCAATTCGTCCTGATGTTTTTTGTTTGATATTGAATAGATTTAGAATTGACGCAAAGTTAAAATCTGCTCACTACGTCCAAATGGCCCTTGAGTATCATGCAAAACTGCACTCGTTAAGCCAATACCATCTTCACCATATTGTTGTGTTACTTCCAAGCCTAGCCATTCGCCTTGCGGTAAACGGTGTAAATGCATTTGCAAATCTAAATTTGGAAAACCCCAACCCGCATTCGGGTCTAAACGTGGCACTACGCCATTGGCGGTATCCACCATCCCCAATAAACGCACAAAACTAGATGTGCTTTGATTTTCAACCATATCCAATTGGTTTCTTAACCAAACGATGCCCTTACCTGCACGACGATCTAAATGCGCACGGGTTTCAATGCTTTGAATATAGCCGCCCGGCCAACAACGCATGCCATCCCAATCGGGCAAATATTCAGGGTTTTCTATCGGTAAATCTTCCAATCCTGCAATTGCGCGTGTATCTGAGGTTTTCATTTTCCATGCACGCGCCACAATACAGGTTTTTCCTTCAGCACACATTTCCGCTTCAATCAGCTCAATGGTTTTACCCGGTCGAATCATACGGGTGGTGATACTAAATTCACCAAAGGCAATTAAGCCAAAAATATCTAAACCGACCCGACCAATTCGCATATCATCACGCGGCATAAATTGCTCAAGTTCTGCACACAAAATACCCGTTGCAGGTGCCATGTGTTGTTCATGCGGATTCCACGCGCCTTGTGCATGAATGTTGCAACGATAGTGCGCAGTACAGCCACCATCGGCATGTTGTTCACGTTTGAGTAAAGTGTAATATGCTGACATTTTTTCTCTTTCCCTGATCTAACTTTTCTTGTGCGGATACTTTTACTACAAAGATTACTGACTAAATAATGTTATTTATCAACTATTTCTCTGCAAAAAAACCATAATAATTCATAAGTTGACAATATGTTTTACACTGACGAAAACCCACTTGAGTAAGCAATGCTGCCTGCGCATCTGCCATAATTAAATGAAAATCATCGGCCAGTCGTGCAAGCATTTTTTCCGCTTGAGTCGTAGTTAAACCACAATCCAAAGCCAAATTCTGCATCCAGCGCAGTTCTATATTTTCAGTCTGCTGCATCAGATCATAGCTTAATAAAATCGCTGTAGGTTTTAATGTTTGGTAAATATCTTGAAAAAATAATGTTTTTTCTGCGACTGGCACAAAATGCGCCACCAAAATCGCCAATGCCGCATCAAACTGCAAATTTTCAACCTGCGCTTGTTGGGCAAATTGGTGGGTATCTGCCTGTATAAAACGTACTCGCTCATGCCCTGCCACAGACTGAATGTTTTTTTCTGCCTGCTGTAACATGCTTAAAGATGGGTCGATGGCCGTAAATTGCCACTGTGGATGTTGCTGCAGTAAATACTGCAACTCATAGCCTGTGCCACACCCCACCACTAAAACTTGTGCTGTTTCGGGCAAATGACTACTTAAAATTGCATTGATGTGTTGATGTACCAATTCATATCCGGGAATGAGTTTCCGAATATGACTGTCATAGCCTGCAACCACAGTTGCACTGTGAAAATCTTTTGCCATATCACATGATTCTTCTTTAATTTACTGACATTAAATATCTGAGTCTTTTTCAAGATCTGCTTAAGCCACAGCCATTGCATCTACCGACAATTCCGAAACGGTTGGCTTGGCACGTTCAGGCACTAAGCCTAATTTTTGGAACAATTGTTTGTCTTTGCCTTCGCCTGCGTTTGGTGTGGTCAAAAGCTTTTCACCTGAGAATAACGAGTTCGCACCTGCCATAAATGCCAACGCCTGATCTGAATCAGATAATGATTCACGCCCTGCAGATAAACGAATATAGCTGTTTGGCATGATAATACGTGCAACTGCAA
>NZ_VPEN01000138.1:0-1158 GCF_013417135.1 Acinetobacter sp. YH16051
CAGTTTTCAATAGATTCCTTAGCTGATATTTCTGTCACTTTATCCTCTAACTTATAATCTGCAATAATACGTAATTGATGGAAGCTAACTAGTCGATATGCTATAGCTTTCAATTGTTTATTTGCCGGACGTAATTCTATTAAAGTCTGCCGTAAGGATGCATGAGTTCCACCTTTATAGGCATTCACAGGAATGCCTAAGGAATTGGATTTTTCATTAAGTTTATGAAATGCACAGTAATAACTACGGCTTATTATCTGACGATAATCAATTTCTGAAATTGGAGTAATAGAAATGATTTTTTGTGCAAAATTTAAAAATTCTATGCTATCCACGACTATCCTAATTCATTGCTTTTAAAATTTTCAGCCGTAAATATTATAGGATATTTAATAAGCTCTTCATACTCATAACTATCTAATAAGTCTAAAAATTTATCATTCATACCCTCATTTAACAGCATAACTGTTTCTAGATCCAAATCGGTATTGAATAGTATTGTAGAAATTTGACTATCATTCACTTCTATAAATCTATTAACTTGATTATTACAGTGTGTGAAGAAGACAGAAAAAGCTACTTTCAATACATCTCTATACAAATCGAGATTTAGATTTGTATTTTCTATAATTTCTTGACGCGTCTCATTTAAGCTTAATAATTCTTGTTCATAGAATTTTTTCTTATTGTCATCTAAAGACTTCATATTAGTTAGCCTTTGATCATTAATATAATAAATTTTACATAAATTAAAGAACGATTCAAAATATGATGGATTATTACTTAACTCAAAAGCTTTCCAATAGGAATCAATTGCTTCTGAGTACTTTCCAGCATGTCCTAAAACATTAGCTATGTTTGAGTAGATCATAGCCTGATAGCCACAATCTTTTGTAAGTAATAATATAGATTTAAATATATTTATAGCTTCATCATGCTTATTTTCATAAGCAGCTATTGTGCCTAAAATAGCTTTATATTTGCATATATCTATACTACGAACCTTTTCCGCATCTCTTTTCCATGATTGAATTTTAAAGACACTAGATGTTTTCCTAACATTAGAGAACATAGCATCAAAAATGCTTTTATCAATAGTTTGAGGAGATATCATAGTCGATTAGGAATTCCATTTTTAATGCGCGGGTATAGTACAAT
>NZ_VPEN01000139.1:0-1155 GCF_013417135.1 Acinetobacter sp. YH16051
CCAATATGAAAAAGCCCGACCGGATGTCGGGCTTTTTTTAAGTTCATCGCACTTTGCCGGGAAATGCAGCACGGATCTTGAGGAAGAAGTAGTCCGTGTCGCGGTATCCATAGGCCATCCGCTTAATGACTTTGATCCGGTTGTTCATGCCCTCCAGCACGCTGGTGTTCAGCCGGTGGAGGGCACTGGAAACGATACCCTCCATATATGGCTCCAGCTTCTTGGCAAATCGTACCAAAGCATCAATTCCGCTACCGAGGGCCATGCCGGCCCATTCCCGCCAGGCGCTTCTGGCCGTCGTCTCGCTTTCCGCAAACCATAGCGTCTTAAGTTGGTCCTTGAGCACGTACACCGTAGTCAAGAACGCATTGGCGGCCAGGAGTTCGTCCAGCTTGACCGCCTGCTCGGGCTCAAGGTTGTCAGCATTGCGTAACAGTATCCAACGGCTGCTTTTGATCACCTTGCGGGCGACCTTGTCATCTCGCAGTTGATTGGCCTGATCAACTCGCACTCTATCCATCACTTCGCGGCCATACTTAGCCACCACATGGAACAGGTCGTAGACCACCACCGCGTTGGGGCACTGGGCCTTCACTTCAAGATCGAAGGCTGAGTTCATGTCCATGGCCACTGCCTCGATCTGGTTCCGGGCATCGCCTAACCACTCGAAGAACGGCCGGATCGCCTCACGCGAGCGGCCCTCGCCAATCCACACCACTTGCTGGGTGTCGGCACAGGCGACCACCGTGGCGTAGCGATGACCCTTGTGCAAGGCGAATTCGTCCATCATCAGGCGGCGCAATCGACTTCGATCTGGCTCGTGCAAATCACGTTTGAGCCGCTCCATGTCAATAGTCTTGACTGTATGCCAATGCAAGCCCAAAAGATTGGCAACATGACTGACGGGCAGCATCTGTACTAATTTCTCAATCCAGTTGCGCAATGATTGCGTAATACGGGAGCGCGGTGGTAGCCAATCGATCCGCTCTCTGGTTGGACCGCATTGTGGACAACGCAGCCGCCGCACAGGTACATCCAACTCGACGCGATACTGCATAATTGGTGACTCGCGAACTCGGCGCCAATTGATGTCATGTACCAGGAAACAAGGGCAATCGCATCGGCTACAAATTGGCGTATGCTCCTCGTCGTGTG
>NZ_VPEN01000140.1:0-1152 GCF_013417135.1 Acinetobacter sp. YH16051
TCGCGGTCGGACTGCAAGTGATCTTGAAGCCACGGGCCCGTCCCACCCCGACATGGACCTCGATGCCCGAACGGACGTTAGATTTCGAGTTCTAGGCGTTCTGCGATGAAGGTTGGATCCCAGCCGGGATTGAAAGTGTCGACGTGGGTGAATCCGAGCCGCTCGTATAGGCCACGCAGGTTCGGGTGGCAGTCGAGCCGCAGCTTGGCGCACCCCTGCGTTCGCGCGGCATGGCGGCAAGCCTCGATCAGCGCGGAGCTGACACCCCGGCCCGCATGTGTCCGTCGCACCGCGAGCTTGTGCAGATATGCGGCCTCCCCCTTGAGGGCGTCGGGCCAGAACTCGGGATCCTCGGCCGACAAGGTGCAACAGCCGACGATGCCGTCGCTGCAACTCGCGACTAGGAGCTCGGATCTCAGGACGAAGGTCTCCGCGAATGTCCGGTCGATCCGCGCGACGTCCCAGGCGGGCGTTCCCTTGGCGGACATCCACGCCGCAGCGTCGTGCATCAGCCGCACAACCTCGTCGATATCACCCGAGCAGGCGACCCGAACGTTCGGAGGCTCCTCGCTGTCCATTCGCTCCCCTGGCGCGGTATGAACCGCCGCCTCATAGTGCAGTTTGATCCTGACGAGCCCAGCATGTCTGCGCCCACCTTCGCGGAACCTGACCAGGGTCCGCTAGCGGGCGGCCGGAAGGTGAATGCTAGGCATGATCTAACCCTCGGTCTCTGGCGTCGCGACTGCGAAATTTCGCGAGGGTTTCCGAGAAGGTGATTGCGCTTCGCAGATCTCCAGGCGCGTGGGTGCGGACGTAGTCAGCGCCATTGCCGATCGCGTGAAGTTCCGCCGCAAGGCTCGCTGGACCCAGATCCTTTACAGGAAGGCCAACGGTGGCGCCCAAGAAGGATTTCCGCGACACCGAGACCAATAGCGGAAGCCCCAACGCCGACTTCAGCTTTTGAAGGTTCGACAGCACGTGCAGCGATGTTTCCGGTGCGGGGCTCAAGAAAAATCCCATCCCCGGATCGAGGATGAGCCGGTCGGCAGCGACCCCGCTCCGTCGCAAGGCGGAAACCCGCGCCTCGAAGAACCGCACAATCTCGTCGAGCGCGTCTTCGGGTCGAAGGTGACCGGTGCGGGTGGCGATGCC
>NZ_VPEN01000141.1:0-1134 GCF_013417135.1 Acinetobacter sp. YH16051
ATGCATTTCGAATGGAAGGGCTAAGTTTTGGTTTTCTGATACTGTGCTTTTTTCAAAGTTCCATCATGTGCTTCCAAAATTAATTTTGAAGTATGGCCTCGATCTGACTGAATCTGAGCGTAAGAAAAAATCGGACTACGGGGAACCAGTATGGAGTCTGGTCATCAATTATGATCCAGCCAAAAGTGAGGTATTCCAGTTTTGGTTATTTACCACAGGCTACAGAGAAGCGCGAAGAAGTAAGCTGACGCTAAAAGAAATACTCGCCAAAAATTCGAGCATGGTACAGAAGCAAAAGTTGAATAGTCTTTTGACCACGAAAAAAGAAAAACTGTTGCGCTATGGGGATTATGTACTGGGACAATACATTGAGTTTAGTGATCTTAAGCCACAATTTTCTCGGGTTTATTATCATCCTGAACGCTTTGGCGTTATTTTTAATGTTCATGCCAAGCGTGTAAAAACTATTGATAGTAACCAAGATCTGGTTTATCGGGTGTTTAAGCCTTTTGATGCATCTGATGTCAGGCGTTTTTCCAGTATTCAACGTATTTTCGGCTTTGCTTTTTTAGAAAATGAACATACACGTTGGAATCAGGCATCCGTGAGTGCATTTTTACTGCAACGGTTTGGAATTAAATTTAACGATGACGTGAGCTATAACGAGCGGTTGAAAGAGCTAACTCGTGCATTACGCGGGGTTCGTAAAAAGCATTTGGAGTTTTTTCAACGATATTCTCAGAAGAAAATCCGTTTTACCTGGTATCTATCGCAAGAATTTATGCAGTCGGCAACGCGGGAGTTGAATAAAAAAATTGATTTAATTTCGACTGAACAGGCTGATCGTTTGAAAGAAGCCACTTTTAGATTGAGTTCTAAGGGAACTTTTCATGGTACACGTCATCAAATTGGCACGTTACAGGCTAAAATGAGATCGATATTAAATGCCCGAAATCCCGAGCAGAAGAAGCTGAATCAAATGTATTTTCCAAAAAACTTACACTATGTACGCTTCACTGCCAAGAAGGCTTGGAGTATGAAAGAGTTTGAAGTGGCTTGTCGAAATGCAGATCAGATTTATTTGAATAAACGGAATAAGCGAAAGCCTAAAGATCAACGATTAAGAAGAGACAG
>NZ_VPEN01000142.1:0-1127 GCF_013417135.1 Acinetobacter sp. YH16051
CAATACAAAAAATTTCTGTAAAATCGTACATGGTAGTTAGAGCCTTTGGGTTGTGTCGTAACTTTCTAAATGGCTCTAACTACCTTTTTTTCAAGGGCTTTTCTTATCCGTAATTCGGGTTAATATAGATGCAATGCAAATACAACACAGATGGATTGGTCAGCAAATGTTAAAACAAAGTGTGTTTACCATGGCAGCAATGCTTATCAGCTTCAATACGATGGCAGCCAACACCGTGGTAGAAATGACAACCAGCATGGGCAATATTGAAATCGAACTGTTTAATGACAAAGCCCCAGTTTCTGCAAAGAACTTTGAAAACTATGCCAAGTCAAACTTCTATAACGGTACGATCTTCCATCGTGTTATCCCAGGCTTTATGGTGCAAGGCGGTGGTATGGATGCCAATATGCAAGAAAAGCCAACCAAAGCGACCATTCGTAATGAATCAAGTAATGGATTGAAAAATACCCGTGGTACCTTGGCGATGGCACGTATGAATCATCCTGATTCTGCCAGCAGCCAATTCTTTATTAATGTGGTAGATAACGATTTCTTAAATCGAAGTCCACGTAACGCAGGCTATGCGGTATTTGGTCAAGTCACTAAAGGTATGGATGTTGTCGATAAAATTGTAAAAGTACCAACAGGCAACTATGGCATGCATCAAAATGTACCGAAACAAGCGGTAAAAATACTCAGTGTGAAAGTGAAAGAGGCTGCCCCAACAAAATAAGCGGATTTAGATTGCAAAAATATGAAAAACATATTTTTAATTTAAAATTATAGGGTTAGTGCGAGTTTTGTGTGTTTTTGAACCAAAATAGTGCGTAAAAATCCAACACTCGTGAAAACAAGCAGTTAAAAGCACTTGCACGTGTAGGAAATTGCCCTATAATGCACACATCCCGACGCGAAACAGCCTACAAACTTAGCTCACAGGGTTAAGTTGTAGAGAATTTTTTGCGTTAAAATTTCTACTGACGAGGTAGAAGTTGAGATCATTAAGAGATTATGAAGAACAACTTGTGTGGATTTTTACTGATTGATCGATCGAACATATTTCATTGATTGATTGGTTTAAATTACTCGAAGTTTATTTGAGCGAAATTTAAGTCAGAAAATTG
>NZ_VPEN01000143.1:0-1122 GCF_013417135.1 Acinetobacter sp. YH16051
AAATGGTGAGAGGGGTAACTTAATGATATTCTCAGTGCTGTCTGACAACAGAATCAACACCTTATTTTGGCAAGATACGGGAAAATATAGGGTAGATCAATATTGACTTTTTATGAAAAAATTTTCGTATTTAGACAAAAAGTTTAGGGAAAGAACTCCCCCAATTTCTGTGTACTCGTAACTACTTATACAATAAGAATTTTATTTTAAAATCAAAGAAATATAGTTTATTTATCGACAACTTTGTGGATAAGTTTATGTATCAGTCAGATCATGACTATCTCTAAAATAGTTCTTATCTACCCTATTAGTGTAACTTCATGACTTTAATCGAGTACCGCACGTATTACACGGCCAAACAAGCCACGGCGTTTAGGTTCAGGCTGTGATACCGGATTAGTTGTCCTGGGCTCCTCCATAGTCTGATCTGAGGCCACTTGCGCTATTGGCTGATCGGCTTCTGTACTTTCTTCTTTCTGTTCTGGTTTTGGCGCTCCCAAAAGCAGCTGTAGCGAGTAAGTTTGATCATCTTTTGCTTTCAACTGCTCACGCTGGAACTGTTCGCGCTCTTGAGCCAGATCAAGCTGCTTTTTAAGTATGTCTACCTGTTGTTGCAGTATGTCAACTTCTGCCGACTTTTGTGCCGCCTGGGACTGTAACGTGACGTTCTGTGTGCTTCGCTGTGATGGCTCACCAAAGACTCTTATAGCCTCGGCAAGATCAATCTTACCGTCACTGTTTTTGCTCAGATCGCCTTTATTTATACGCTTATAGATGCTTTGGCGGTTCATACCATACAGCTTTGCCAGCTCAATGACCGATAGTGCCTTCATATTGTTTTTTTCACTGTCCACTCAATGTTCAGGTTACATTAACGTGACATGTACCGCTAGAAAAGTTTTCCACCATCAATGATGGAAAACTTAATTTGGCTTACTTTCGACCTGACTTATCTTCATTTAATATTGTTGGCGAATATCCATTCCCTACATTACTTTCATTCACATTTCTTAAGGGTCTAGGCTGATAATCCGGCATAGGTTTTTTTACTGGCTCCTTTGGAGGAACTTGATCCTTCGGGGTCGTCACGTTATAGCTCCATATTTCAAAATAAAAATCATT
>NZ_VPEN01000144.1:0-1119 GCF_013417135.1 Acinetobacter sp. YH16051
ATTATTGGAAATCACTTATTTGAGTCCAAATAATGAAAATGTGATGACAATAAGTCGACAGACGATAAGTAGCATTAGAGAGTATAAGTCGTATTTAATTATGAAATTTTTCTACAATTAACATAAGACGAATTATGCGAATCAAAAAAAATTGGTAATAAAAAAAGGTTCTTTGCACTTTAGCGTGAAGATTGTTACGATATGGACTCATCCATGAGATAACCCGCACATGAGCGCTACCAAGAAAGCAGACAAGTAAGCCGCAGCAACCTTCGTTTTCGGTTGTTGCGGCGTTCTCAAGAACCTAGTTGCTCTGCAAGAGCGCCGCCAAATTCTTAACTTAAGGAGATGGCTTCGTGCGCTCAAAAGATTTTTCTTGGCGGTATTCTCTTCCCGCCACGCTATTGCTGTTATCACCATTCGATTTGCTGGCGTCACTGGGCATGGATATGTACCTGCCCGTGGTGCCTTTCATGGCGGATGCACTTGGGTCCGGTGCAGGGACGATCCAGCTGACGTTGACGGCATACCTGGTTTTGCTTGGAGCCGGACAGCTTCTCTTCGGCCCACTGTCGGATCGGCTGGGTCGCCGCCCCGTTTTACTTGGTGGCGGGATTGCCTATATTGCGGCTTCATTCGGCCTCACCGTAGTTTCATCGCCAGAACTTTTTCTGAGCTTCCGCGTTCTTCAGGCCTGCGGCGCTTCGGCATGTCTCGTTTCCACTTTCGCGACGGTACGCGACATCTATTCGGGCCGTGAGGAAAGCAACGTCATCTATGGCTTGCTCGGCTCTATGCTTGCGATGGTTCCTGCGATAGGCCCACTGCTAGGAGCGCTGGTCGACGCGTGGCTCGGATGGCGCGCAATCTTCGGCTTGCTAGGGATGGCAATGATAGGCGCTGTTATCGCAGCCTGGCGACTCTGGCCAGAGACTCGGCGGCACCGGACGGCAGACCTACAGTGGTCGCAGCTATTGACTCCTGTGAAACACCTGAACTTCTGGCTGTACACGCTCTGTTACAGCGCGGGGATGGGCAGCTTTTTCGTCTTTTTCTCGACCGCCCCCTGGCTAATGATGGGGAGGCAAGGGTTATCGCAACTTAGCTTCAGCTTGCTAT
>NZ_VPEN01000145.1:0-1110 GCF_013417135.1 Acinetobacter sp. YH16051
ATTATTGATCTGATCAAGCAAGTCTTGCGCTTGCTCATAGTCTGATTTTGGCTTCGGTTTTAAGCTGTCCAATAGCTCTTTTTCAGCAAGTTTTTCACCGTTCAAAATCTTGTATGCAAGCTCCGCAGGCAATGGCACATTGATAAAGTTCAGATAGTCAGCTTC
This sequence comes from Acinetobacter sp. YH16051, assembly GCF_013417135.1. Taxonomy (NCBI): domain Bacteria; kingdom Pseudomonadati; phylum Pseudomonadota; class Gammaproteobacteria; order Moraxellales; family Moraxellaceae; genus Acinetobacter; species Acinetobacter sp. YH16051. The sequence continues at coordinate 166 of NZ_VPEN01000145.1, forward strand.
GGTTTGTTGCTTTGCTTTCTGCTGTTTGTTGTATTCGTGAACATCCATTTTATTGCCCTGAGCAACACGACTTTTTACCATTTCACCTTCGTGAACTGTTGCTGAAATTTGCAAGCCTAGGTCTTTATATGACTTATGTGTATAACGCTCAATTCGATTATTTTTTTCTAATGCACTGTTAAATAAATCACATGGCTTTTGACGCATATATTGCAAAAAATTTTGCTCAATATTCATTAAGTCTGACTTATCTTTTTTAATCTCTGAGCCATATTTTATTGGGTTAAAATCTTTAACTTGACTGCCAAGTTTAAACGTATCTGCATGAGATTTTTTCTTACGTTTTGATTTTAAATCTTGCTCTGTGAGTGCTTCAATTTTGCAGTATTGAATCACAAAATGAACATGATTATTTTGAATCTGTAACTGTAAATCTTCTCTATCTTCGGGCAAATTATACTTTTCAATTTCTTGCAATCGAGCTTTTTTGCGCTTCAAATTATCAGCTTCATGTATTGCATAACTAATACAAGTTCCGTATTGCTCCGTAAAATCTTCACAGAATTTTTCGACAACTTTTATTTGTTCTTCTTGTGATAGTTCTGGCGGTAAAGCAAGAATAGAACTGTAGCCAATAATGTTTGTGGATGCGTGACTATTATTTTCAATATGATTATAAAATTGTTCTTCGGTCATCTCAGTTTTAATACTATGTGGCAATACTACACCAGATTCTATTACACCCGATTTATTAGAAAAATTATGCTCTTCACCTGTTAAATTATTCTCTAATTTTCGAGCAAGAATATATGCAATTATTCTTAATATACTATGACCATTTGACTTTTTGACAGAAGTAACACGGTGAGAATATCCGTTCCGAATAACAATTTTATCACTCATATTCTGTCCTGCCGTTGGTGTTGCTTTTCTACTTTTAAGACG
>NZ_VPEN01000146.1:0-1104 GCF_013417135.1 Acinetobacter sp. YH16051
TCTTTCTCGGATTCAATCAATAATTGAACCGCTCTTTCTCTGATTTCAGGGGTATATTTTACTTTTTTCATCGGGACATTCTCTCAGAAAGCTTGGTCTCCGACAAACCCGGTACGGTTCAAAAATCTTCCATTGATTTATTTATATCTGTTAAACCAGTCGCATTATGAAATGTAATATAAGTAGAAATTTCAGTATAAATGGTCATGATCTTTTCTAAATTTGAATATCTAAGCGTCTTCATTAATCAACCTTATTGATTATTAGTTTCTTCTTTTAAAGCTCTTTGTACTGTTGCTATCCCTACTTTAAACTTTTCTGCAACACCTCTAAATGTTGAATTTTCTTCAGCCATTGCTTTTCGTATTTCAACATAGTCAACCTTCCGCTTTCTTCCCTTATATAAGCCCTTCGCTTTGGCTTTTGCAATTCCTTCCTTTTGACGCTCACGGATCATGGAGCGTTCAAACTCTGCAAATGCAGCAAGCATCTGAAACATGAGTTTATTTATTGCCGATTGTGCTACATCATGACTGAAGGTCAAATTCTCTTTATGAAAAATAATGGTTATACCACGATCATTCAGACTATTCACAATTTCGTTCAGATCATTTGTATTACGTGCCAGACGATCAATACTATGAACATGCACCGTATCACCTTCACGCAGATAGTCGAGCATTGCATTTAACTGAGGACGTTCACGGCTACCACCGCTTGCCTTTTCAGTAAAGGTCTTATCCAGGCTGATTCCATCTAATTGACGTTCAGTATTTTGTTCAGTTGAACTGACTCGAATATATCCGACCTGATTAGGCATTCTGTACCGTTAGAGTTTAGATAATTAAATACATATTGTACCGAAATTAAATATTAAGTCTATAAATACGGTTTTTGAGTTGCTTTTTAAGACTTTATTTTGTTCCGTTAGGCTATACTCTAAATTTACAGAACATCTCTTATTCGAAATTCGCTCGAATGGGAGTAAAAGCCTGCCTCAATTCGAATTAATTTTACGTTTTTTAATTTTAAAAGTTCGTCGCCCAGCAAGTCGGTAAGCAAGGTCAGGATTCCGGCCGTCCAAGTGTTTAACCAAAATTGGCA
>NZ_VPEN01000147.1:0-1103 GCF_013417135.1 Acinetobacter sp. YH16051
TTAGGAGCGAAATATGTCTTTAAAGCCAGGACAGAATACAGGCCGTGATGGTGGGATTTATCGAGAGCAAGGTCCTAGAGGTGGGTTGAGAGATAACTACTCAACTATTCCAGATCGAACTATTGCCCCCCCGACATCAAAGCCAAATTCAAGCTGGGTTCGTGTTGAACGTACGCCAGATAGTAAGCGATGAGCTGTGAAAGACTGTTAAGTACGCTTGGCAGTCTTTTTAATAATTTCATATTAACGAAGGCACTGAGATGACTGATCAAACAATAAATATTTTATGTTCTTGCGGAAGCGATAAGTTTGAGATTCCTAGTAATCCTAAAGCTTCAGATACGATTACTTGTGCTAAATGTGGAGCACAAGAAAAGTATGGAATATTGCAGAAAGAAATAGCTTCTAAAGTTAAAAAACAAGTTGAAGCTAATTTTAAAAAAATGTTGAGAAGAGCGGGTTTTAAATAAGCTAATTGTTGATAGGAGGTCCTGTGTTTCCACCGAAAGAATATATAAAAAAATCTTTTAAACAAGGGGTTGCAATAACTATCCTTTTAGGAGTGATCCCTCTTTTATTAGCTTTATGTCAAGATATTTGGGGAGTCATTTTTCATAAAAGTCATGATCTATCTAACTTTAACGAAATGATGAAGAGCCTTATACCTTCCCATGATAATTATGTCCATATTCTTATTTGGCTTTCGGGAATTTACTGTCTACCTTTATTAATGTTAGTTGTAGCAGAAAGAGAATTAGAAAGGAAAATACCAATACCGAGTTGGATAAAGAATTTTATTCTTAATTTTGAATATGCATTATCAGCTATTTTTAGTGTGATGTTTGTTGCATCAGCTATTTTCTTTACTACAGGTTTTTTCTTCTGTTTTACCAGTTTCGGTGTCTCTTATGGCATTGGATTTGTTGTTATTGGAATAATTCTATTTACTCTCACTATGTATGCACTAGCAGCGATGCTAGAGCTTAAAGACCTATTCGTGAAAAATGATTCCGATTCAGAGAAAAACCTAGATTCTGATAATGAGAAGGAAAGTTAATTTAATACCTATAGTTTTCCTTTTAATAATAAAAAACCCCAGCATC
>NZ_VPEN01000014.1:0-51673 GCF_013417135.1 Acinetobacter sp. YH16051
TTGTGCTGGCGACCATAGCAAGAGTGAACCACCTGATCCCTTCCCGAACTCAGAAGTGAAACCTCTTCGCGCTGATGGTAGTGTGGGGTTACCCATGTGAGAGTAAGTCATCGCCAGCTCATTATTCGAACACCCTCAACTCACGTTGAGGGTGTTTTTTATGGGAGAAAGAAAATATTAAGAAGAAAAGTAGAAAAAGAAAGGAAAATAAAACCATCTGAGGATGGCTTTAATTCAACGGGTATTGGCTACTTTATTAAGCTAGTAAGTCAAAATTAAAGTGCATCTTTTAAGTTTTTTTGGTGCTGTTTGACTTGTTTCGCGTAGCGTTTACCTTGCTTTTTCTTTTTTCGATTACTATTGTAGCCAGTAGGTCCCACATTGTAATAGGCCAAAGCTTTAGGCCATTTACCCGACTGATTTTTATAATGATTTAAAATAAATGTACCACAGTTGATATTGGTATGTTCATGGAATAAATCGCCAGGACAAGTCTGCTGCCAATAACGTGGAATAATTTGTGTGAACCCAACTGCACCTGAAGGTGAAACAGCATAGGCACGATAATTCGATTCTTGTCTAATAACTGCAGCGACAAGCAGAGGATCAACATTATGTTGTTCTGCACTTTGTACAATGATTGGTGCTACACGATTTGCTGTATCAGGATGCACAGCATAAGCCTTTTGGATCCCTGTAGAAAGTTTAGCTGAGCGTTTTGCAAGAGAACCACCTCCTAGTGGAGAGCAAGCTGCTAGCGTTAAAACAGTACAACCAATACTGAATATTTTTATAGATGGATATTTTCTAAAAGTATTAAAAATCATATTAAAACTATATCTGTCATTTTGGCGTATGTGAGTATATATACTGATTTTGAGGTGAGCGATTGACCTAGTCAAGCCATTCACAGATTTGAATTGTATCGTGTCAGCATAATACAGAGGTTTCGTTTTGTTTTATCGAATGATTGGATAAACCAATGGAGTCTGATCTATCCTTAGGTTTTAATAATATGTCAAATTGATGACAAGTTTTTTATTTAATATAAACTATTGGAATAGAACAAATAAACTGCAATTTTAAGATAAAAGTACGTACAATATCGGCTTTTTAGCACTTTGAAAATTGCTTATTGCACAGGGAGTAAGTGTGTTAGAAGTCTTTGTACAATTATGTGGTGGTATTGGCCTATTTTTGATTGGTATGACCATGATGACGGACAGCTTAAAAGATATGGCAGGGGAAACCTTGCGTATTTGGTTGTCTAAGTTCACAGGTTCACCCATTAAAGCTGTGCTTTCAGGCATCGGTTTAACTTTAATTGTACAGTCTTCTATGGCAACAACTTTAGCCACGATTGGTTTTGTTAGTGCGGGGATTCTTACTTTTGCTCAGGCAATTGGTGTCATTATTGGCGCGAATATTGGCACAACCAGTACGGGTTGGATGGTGGCATTTTTAGGTGTTAAATTTTCCATCACCAGTTTTGCATTACCTTTGCTGGGTTTGGGTGCAATGCTCAAATTATTTAGTCAGGGGCGAGTTGCATTATTTGGAATGACATTGGCAGGTTTTAGTCTGATTTTCCTTGGCATTGATATGTTGCAAGTTGCCATGTCAGGTTTTGCTGAACGTGTCGATTTATCAGTATTTTCAAGTAGATCTTTGATTGCCCAACTCAGTTTGGTTTTGGTCGGTATTATCATGACCATTCTGTTGCAATCTTCAAGTGCTGCAATTACCGCGACCTTAGCAGCATTGGCCAGTGGTGCGATTGATTTGCAACAGGCTTTAGGTTTGGTGATTGGACAGAATATTGGTACGGTGGCGACAGCCATTATTGCTGCAATTGGTTCAACTGCAAATGCCAAACGTACTGCAGCGGTTCATGTGATTTTTAACATCATTTCAGCCATTTTTGCTTTTATTATTTTAAAACCGTTATTTCTTGAGCTAACACAAAATCAACGTCTTATGGCAACATGGGACAATGTGGTGATTGTTGCTGCATTTCATACAGCATTCAGTATTTCTGGTACTTTGATTATTTTGCCTTTTATCCGTCAGTTCGAAAAACTGATTATGAAAATTATCCCAGATCAAACTCAATCGGTTTTATGTTATCTCGATCAAGCGAGTTTATCTGTGCCCGCCTTGGCTATTCATGCTGCATCAAAGGTGATTTACCATAGTTTGTATGACGTTTTGGTGATGCTGAAACTGGCTATCCAAGAGGGAAGATTACCTTCAAAAGTACGTTTATTACAGCTAGATGAAGTACTCATTCAAGTCCAACGCTATTTGGAAGAAATGTCGATTTCAGAAAATGAAGCCGATCAACAGCGTTTAATGGCGATGCTTCGTTTGATGGTGTATTTACGTGTTTTACGAAGTGATTTGGAAAATATTACTTTAGCAAAAGAAATACGCACGCAACCTGCAATTTATCAAGTTGGCTTAGATTTTTTACAAATTCTTGATGAACATCTAAAGGAAATGGATGATTTTGATGTGCATAAACACGTGCTAAGTCTAAATACGGAATTATCTAATTTGAAAAAATGGACAGAAGATCAACGTGCCGAAAACCGTGAAAAAGTGTTGCAATATACTGCTGTGAATCAGCTCAATGCTGCGACAGGTTTAGAGTTGTTGGCGGCACAACGCTGGTTGGACCGCGTGATTGCGCATGCACAACGCTTAGCTAACGTGTTGGTTGAAAATTCGCGTAAACCGAGTTGATGATTTTAGGCTATTTTTTCGATAGTTACTTTTATATTTAAAAATGGCCTAAGCGAATTCACTTTTAATCTCAATCAAGCGTATAATTTGAGCATCGTTTTTTACAGTATTTTTTCAATGACTCCAGCAGCTAAACTTTTAAAAGCCAAGAAAATTCAATTTTCTATGCATGAATATGAACATGATCATAATGCTAAAAGTTTTGGTTTAGAAGCTGCGGAGAAGTTAGGCTTAGATGTCACAGAAGTATTTAAAACTTTATTGGTCAGTGATGATAAGCATTATTTTGTGGCGATTTTACCTGTCCATTACCAATTAAATCTTAAAAAAGTTGCGGCTGCTTTTCAGTGTAAAAAAGTACACATGGCTGATCCTAAAGATGCTGAGCGTTTGACAGGTTATTTGGTTGGGGGCATTAGTCCAATTGGGCAGAAGAAACAACTGAAAACAGTGATTGATGCATCCGCTCAACAGCTTGCAACTATGTATGTGAGTGGAGGGAAGCGGGGATTAGATATTGGTTTAACACCAAGCGATTTGGCAAAAGTTTTAAATGCTAATTTTGTAGATATTGTAGATGCATGATATGTTGAACTTTATATTGTTTTGAGTCCAAAGCATACAGATGCTTGTTCTTGTATGAATGTAGCAACTATTCCTATTCGTTTCATCTCAGTGATTCTTGTTCCAAGCGACCATTTAATAACAAAAAAAGTTATCTTTAAGCAATAAATAGGGTAATTAAAAACTCGTATTGATGATTTTTTAACAAACTAAATTTTATGTTATATTAGTGAAAGTTAAGAAATTCTGAGAGGTGCAGTATGGGTAAGCGTCTTAAAGACTACACAATCGAAGATCGAAAAGCTCGTCCAATGTGTCCAGCTAAACCTATTGACTTTGGTGATGATGAGACTACCAATCGCATTATGTTAGATGCTGCTAAACGTGTAATTCGTCGGCATAAAAAAGAACTTATTGCGCTTGCTCACAAATGAGTCTAATGCCCTCAACTTTTGTCGTTGCTGTCTATTTTGATATATCTTTATTACGTTATGAGGCAGTCATTTAGAATGACTAAATTTTCTGCCTTATGACTTAATATCAGCCAAAAACTTGCGAAATCTCTCTCACATCGCAAACATAGACGAATAGTCAGATGAAGTTTACAAAACTTACAAGAGAATAGTTGAATAATAATTACAATAATATATTATAAAAACATATATTGTTTTGGGTGTTCAAAATGCATGATTATCTGCTGGCATTAATCGGTGGTGGATTGCTTGGTCTTGCAGTCGTGGGCTATTTATATGTTCATGGTCGTATTGCAGGCATTAGTGGTTTACTGGCTCAAGTATTAAATCCGCAAACGCTGTTCAAAACGCCTGCATTGTGGTTTGTGTTAGGTATTTTCATTGTGCCTTTTTTCTATGGCATCGTGGCTCAACCTAAAGTTGAATTGAATGCAAGCCCATTGATGATGATTGTGGCGGGATTGTTGGTTGGTTTCGGTACTCGTTTGGGTTCGGGTTGTACCAGTGGACATGGTATTTGTGGCATGAGTCGTTTATCTAAGCGCTCCATTGCAGCAACAGCTACCTTTATGTTAGCTGGCTTTATTACCGTTTATGTTATCCGCCATATCACAGGAGCATTCTAAATGAAAAATTTCTTAGCCTTTGTTTTCGGTGGTATTTTTTCAGCTGGATTGATTCTTTCTGGTATGTCGAATCCTGAAAAAGTTTTAAACTTCCTCGATCTTTTCGGTACATGGGATGCAAGTCTGGCATTTGTTATGATGGGTGCAATTGCGGTTGCCTTTATTCCATTCCAAAGAATTATGCGCCAAGCTGAACCAAAAACCATTTTAAATGAACCAATTGATTTGCCTAAACAAACTCAAATTGACTCTAAACTGATCACAGGTAGTTTTATTTTTGGTATCGGTTGGGGCGTTGCAGGAATTTGTCCAGCGCCAAGTCTAACCTTGATTGGTTTAGGTTATTATCAAGCAATCTATTTCATTGTTGCAATGTTGGTGGGGATTCTCATTCATCGTAAGGTTGCAGGAGCATAAGATGCACGCAGATATTCAGCATTTTTTTGATGAAAATACCAATACATTCAGTTATGTGGTAAGTGATCCTGTAACGCGTCAATGTGCCATTATTGACAGCGTGTTGGATTATGACCCTGCATCTGCGACTACTTCAACAATTCATGCCGATGAAATCATTGCTTACATCCAAAAAAATGAATTAACGGTTGAATGGATTTTAGAAACGCATGTGCATGCCGATCACCTGACAGCTTCTCAATATTTAAAAGAGCAGTTGGGTGGTAAAATTGCCATGAGCCATAAAATTTCGATTGTGCAAGAAACATTTAGTGCTATCTACAACTTGGATATCAAGTATTTCAATTCACATCAATCATTTGATTATCTGTTTGACGATCATGAAACTTTTACGATTGGTGAATTACAAGCCTATAACATCCCTACACCGGGGCATACGCCTGCTTGTTTAAGCTATGTGATCGGTGATGCTGTATTTGTAGGTGATACTTTGTTTATGCCTGATTATGGTACGGCACGTTGTGATTTCCCGAAAGGCAGTGCAGGGCAGTTGTACGATTCTGTGCAAACGCTATACGCATTGCCTGAAGAAACACGAGTGTTCTTATGCCATGATTATCTACCAGAATCACGTGAACAATATGAACATGAAACACTGCTCAAAACTCAAAAAGAGCAGAATATTCATATTCATACAGGGGTAAGCAAAGCTGAATTTATTGAGATGAGAACTCAGCGTGATGCTACTTTAACGATGCCTAAATTGATTCTGCCATCAATTCAAATCAATATGGACGCAGGTAAGTTCCCACAACCTGAGGCCAACGGCATTCGTTATTTGAAGTTGCCTTTGAATTATTTTAAATAAAATTTTAAGAAAAGTTCATCTTGTATGTTATTGCTTAGGCTCACACAAATAGCCTAAGTAATATTATAAGTTTCACCGTAAAAAGCACATATAAAATTTGATTTATAAACTCAAAACTCATTAAATAGATTAATCATTTGTATTCAAGTTTAGAGTCTATTTTATGTTATTAAATTATCAAATCACGCAAAATCAGCCTGAATCTACGTTGCCATCTTTGGTTTTTATTCATGGTTTATTTGGTAGTTTGAGTAATTTAGGCATGCTCGCACGTGCATTTCAAGAACAGCGCACCGTAATTCAATTAGATGTGCGCAATCATGGTAAGTCTGCGCATTGTGATGACATGAATTATGCAGCAATGGCACAAGATATTTTAGAAACACTGAACAGCTTGAATATCAAACAGTTTTCTATGGTTGGGCATTCAATGGGCGGTAAGGTTGCAATGACTTTGGCGCCTTTGGCTGCCGAGCGTTTACAGCAATTGGTTTTATTGGATATCTGTCCTTTTGCTTATCCTGAAAATCGTCACGATCAAATTTTTACAGCCTTGTTTGCTGTGCAAGATGCACAAGTTGAAAGTCGCCAAGCGGCAATGGAAATTATGCGTGAGCATCTTCAAGAAGAAATGGTTGTGCAATTTTTGATGAAGTCATTTAGCAAAGGGCAATGGTTATTTAACTTAAATGCGCTACATGAACATTATGCCGAAATTTTGTCATGGCAGACGGTGCATAGTGATGTCAATACTTTGTTTATTCGTGGCGGTAATTCACCTTATATTGAGTTACCTGAGCATTATGCCGCTATTCAAGCACAGTTTCCTCACGCAAAAGTTGAAACAGTCGCTCATGCAGGGCATTGGTTGCATGCCGAAAAAACAGCAGAGGTATTGGCATTCATGACTGAGTTTTTAGATTAATCTTGTCTAGTATTTTGCATCATTCGATGATCTAAAATGATCTCAGTTTTTAAGTCAATTTTAAACCAATACTTCATTTGGAGTATTGTTTTTTTCTTCACACTGATCTGCATAGATGAACGGTTTAGCTTTTATTCTCAACAATAAAAAAGAGCTGATGTTGAATCATCAGCTCTTCATTTTAAACTTAAGCAACCTTAAATTGCTTATGCTTTTTCTTCTTCATTGCCTGCAAGTTGCTTTAGCAAATGCTTTTCAAGATAGTGAATATCCATTGCTTGTTTGCAGAAGTTTTTATCTTGCAGAATTAAGTCTTTGTGCAAAGGAATGTTGGTTTTAATTCCTGTTAAGATGGTTTCATCCAAGGCTTGACGCATACGCGCAATACTGGTTTCACGATCTTTACCATGCACAATCAGTTTAGCAATCATTGAGTCGTAATACGGCGGAATGCTATAACCTTCGTAGATGTGTGAATCTACACGAACACCTGCACCACCTGGGGCATAGAAGTGTTCAATTTTACCCGGTGAAGGTACGAAGGTGGTTGGGTCTTCTGCGTTAATACGACATTCGATTGCGTGACCACGAATTTCAACCTGATCTTGCTCAATGTCTAAACCTAGACCTGCAGCAATACGCAATTGTTGTTCAATGATGTCAATGCCTGTCACCATTTCAGTTACAGGATGCTCAACCTGAACACGTGTATTCATTTCAATGAAGAAGTATTCATCATCTTCAAATAAGAATTCGAAAGTACCTGCACCACGGTATTGCATTAACTTACATGCATTAACACACGCTTCTAAAATATCGGCACGTGCTTGTTCTGGTAAGTTAGGTGCTGGCGCTTCTTCAAGAACTTTTTGGTGACGACGTTGTAAAGAACAGTCGCGGTCATAAAGGTGAATCGCGTGACCATTACCATCAGCCAATACTTGTACTTCTACGTGACGTGGCTTTTGTAAGAAACGTTCCATATAGACCGTGTCATCACCAAACCACATTTCTGCATCACGTTGAGCCGCTTGAACTGATTCAAGCAGGGTGTCTACGCGCTCTACAATACGCATACCACGACCACCACCACCAGCAGCCGCTTTTACAATGAGCGGGAAACCAATTTCTTTGGCTTCAGCTAAAGCATTGTGTGGTGTAACGGCGTGTGCTGAACCCGGTACAGTTGGTACGCCAGCTTTACGCATTGCAGTAATTGCAGAAACTTTGTTACCCATTAAGCGAATATGCTCAGGGCGTGGACCAATGAAAATGAAACCTGAACTTTCTACAATTTCAGCAAATTCGGCATTTTCAGCAAGGAAACCATAACCAGGGTGAATGGCATCTGCACCTGTAATTTCTGCTGCAGTAATAATTGCAGGAATATTCAGGTAACTTTCACTGCTCGCACCCGGACCAATACACACGGCTTCATCACAAAAGCGTAAGTGCATCAGGTCTTTATCGGCATCTGAATAGATACCCACGGTTTTGATCCCTAAAGTTTTGCAAGCTCGGGTGATGCGCAGGGCAATCTCACCACGGTTTGCAATTAAAACTTTTTGCAACATTGTGAATCCCCGAGGTCTTAAGCGCGGTAGCGGAAGAGTGGTTGACCAAATTGAATCACTTCGCCATTTTTAACTAGAATTTCTTCAATCACGCCACTTTGAGTTGCTTCAATTGGGTTCATGATTTTCATTGCTTCGATAATGCCAAGCGTTTCACCAGCAGAAACAGTTTGACCCACTTTAATAAATGGTGCTTCACCTGGGCTTGGTGCTGCATAGAACACGCCAACCATTGGAGAAGTTTCAACAGCACCACGTGGTGAAGATTTAGGTGCAGATGGTACTTCTGCAGAAGGTGCAGGCATTGCAGGAACTGCTGCCGCTACTACTGGACTGCGACGAGTTAATGCAATCGACTGATCGCCTTCTTTAACTTCAATCGCTTGTAAGTCAGATTCAATCATCAAGTCGATGAGTTTCTTGATTTTACGAATATCCATGGACAGTATTCCTAGTTTAAGATTGTGTAGTAGGTTGAATTTTTTCAAGAACAAAGTCGAGTGCTGCGGCATAGCCTTTTGCGCCTAAACCGCAAATCACACCAATGGCTTTGTCTGATAAATATGAATGATGTCTAAACGCCTCACGTGCATGCACATTCGACAAATGGACTTCAAGAAATGGAATAGCGACCCCTAACAAGGCATCACGTACCGCAACAGAGGTATGCGTTAATGCAGCAGGGTTAATAATGATATATTGTGTGCCATCTAACGCGGCTTGATGAATTCGGTCTACAATTGCGCCTTCCCAATTACTTTGGAAAGTATCTATAGAAATTGATGCTTTTTGCGCTTGTGAAATGAGCTGTTGATTTATATCCTCAAGAGTGAGGTAACCATAAACTTCGGGTTCACGCTTTCCTAGCAAATTTAGATTCGGTCCATGAATAACCAAAATGGTCGAAATCATTCCGCTTGCTCCAATAAATAATTGCAATAATACTTTGCAAGATGTCTGCAAAGTTTGCTAATTATGGCATAAAATTCCACATTTTTTTTGTAATTTGTTTAATTTGACGTAGAAAGCGTGTGCCAAAATGAGGCACTATAATGAAAACTTTGCAGGGAATTCGCAATGTTAAAAAATTACATTTTTAGTTTTTTTTGCTGATTTTTATATTCTAAAACAACTGACCAAATCTATTCATTTGTTTTCTGTAACGACTGATCAAGCGAGTGACTTGAACTGGTTTGATTCGGAATGTCAAAGCCAGAAAACAACCAACATCAATATCGCATTTCTTTATAGCATGATATTTCGTTGCTGTTTATAAAAAATGGCGATTCCATTTTTTCAGTTCATTCAAAGTAGATGACCACACAAACTGCAGTGGATCATCTAATACGTTTTGTGATCATCGTTCAAGTGGTTATGGATTCGATAGAAAGATCATTTCGATAATAAGATATTTTAAAAATTCAACTTTATTTAAATAAAACATGAGCTTAAATGGAATGCTTTGATTGATATATTTATCTATATTTTAGTCTGGAATAGATGCTCCTACGCTGCGTATTATATTTTGAGTGGGGTGCTGTTGGTTTTATGTACACTTTAATTAAGTTGTAGATTGATCACAAGACCAAGCACATGCACGATCTGCACGGATATCTACCTCATTTAAAAATATGACGTGGTATCGAACAAAAAAACGGTGATGAAAGTTTCAGCAATTTTTTTCTAGCCAATGTTCTTCTACTCAATAGCCCGCAGCATCTACATCATAGATAAAATTTTAGAACGCATTGACCTTTTATTTCAAAAATCACCTTAAAAATGGCGTTATCGTAAAGTAGAGCAATATGTTCGGTATTGGCAAAAGTTAAGTGATCTTGTTCTGAATCTTGCTTTATTTGCTGTTAAAGCTCAGAAAAGCTTAATCCGTCTGTTGTTTCTCTGTTGCAGAAGGTGCTGCATCAAAACTGACAATCACTTTTAAACCTTGCGGTTGGTTAGCCTGAAATTGAAGTAGGTAGCCATATTGCTCTAATAATACTTTGACTAGAGTTAGACCTAAGCCATAGCCTTGTTTATGCGCAGATTTACGCCAAAAACGCTGAGTCAGAATGGTAAAATCATCTTCATTCAGGCTTTTGCCTTGGTCTGCAATGATCAATTGCAGGTCTTGCATATAAATTTGAATGTTTGGTGCATCCTCTGCATGCAAATAAGCATTTTGAATCAAGTTTTTCAGTACCATGTGCAACGCAGGCGCTGGAATATTAATGTGTTGTGCTACCAAACTCGCCCAATCAATCTGTAATTTCGCTGATAAATTGGGATATTCCACAGTCAGTTCCGACAAGACTGTTTCTAATACGCTACGCATATCTGCATGGCTATGTGCCGCTTGAATACCTGCTTCAGTTTGACTGAGCAATAACAGTTGTTCCAAAAGTTGTTGATAACGTTGGATGCTGCGTTCTGCGTGTTTTAAATTGTCGATGACTTTGGCTGTATCTTGGGCAGATGCGGTTTGATTCAACATCAATTGGCTCAGTTGCACATGCGTTTTAATAGCCGTTAACGGCGTGCGCAGTTCATGCGCAGCAAATGCACTAAAGTTTTTTTCGTGTTCCAGACTTTTATGTAGGCGTTCAATCAGCATCAATAAGTTATCGACAAAAGGCTGAATTTCTTTAGGAATTTTTTGTGATCTCAGTTCAATTAAATAACGAGAAGCTTCATCTAAAGATTGTTTTTTCTGAATTAAGTGGCGGGTGATGTGATCGAGCGGTAAAAACTCCAGACGGATAATCCACAAAATTAGCAAAATACAAATAATCAAAGTAAGCAGTAAAGGAATCAGTACCGACTGTAAAATTTGTTTAAGTAGGTTTTGCCGTAACTGAATTTTTTCAGCCACCACCACCTGAACTTCACCTTCACGCAGTACATAACTACGCCATTGCAGTCCATTTTCTGTCCATGTGCTGAAACCGACTTGTTGGTTTTTTAAATTTTTCGGTGCGCCTTGAGTGCGTGCAATCACATGCTGTGGTAATGAAACATTGGCACGGAAAATAGAGACTTCACAAGCAATTAAACTATGTAGCAAGGCATTTTCTGATTCGGCATGCAAACTTTCTGTGAGTTGTTCTAGGGGCAGTTGCTGAATCAGGCGGGCGACCATACGGGCTGAGGTAGAAAGTCGTTCATCCAGCGTATTTTGTAAGCGTTGTTCCAAGTCATGGTAGAGCCATGCAAAGACAATCACCCACAGCAAAATAAATGCACAGCTGATGGTCGATACCAAACGCCATTTCAGACTGTAGTTTTTCATGTCAGCAGCTCAGGTTTAAAGATGTAGCCGACACCACGCACCGTTTGAATAAAATCGGGGTGGATTTTATGCCGTAAATGGTAGATATGCACATTTAAGGCATTGCTTTCGATACTGTCTTGAAAGCCATACACTTTATCTATCAGTTCTTCATTTTTTAAGATTTGGTTCGGATGCCGTAAAAAGGTTTCCAATAGGCTATATTCACGGCGTGAAAGCTGAATGTTTTGTGAATGCCAACTGACTTCTTGTGTATCGAGGTTCATGTGTAACTGACCACTTTGCAGTTGGTTCGATGAATAACCACGATGACGGCGGCTTAATGCATATACACGGGCAATCAGTTCATTTAATTCAAAAGGTTTAGTTAGGTAGTCATCTGCTCCTAAGTTGAGCGCCTGTACGCAGTCTTGAGTATGATTCCGCGCGGTTAATACCAATACTGGAATATGAATGGCATCTTTACGCCAGTTTTCGAGTAACTGTAAACCATCTTGGTCAGGCAGACCTAAATCGAGCAGGCACAGATCTACCGCACTATGACGTATGAAGTAATCGGCATTGCGCGCGTTATTCACGTGTTCGACTGAAATACTTAAAAATTCGAGTGCTGCCACAATACTTTGGGCAATATAAGGATCATCTTCCACCAAAACGACGAACATATTTGCTCCTATACCACAGTCAGCCCAATATATGACACATCTCGATCACGCCACAAATTTAGATTAGGCACCTACAATGCTCAAGTTTACAAAGAAAAATCTTTATTAATGTTCTCTTAATCTACACTTACCGATAATACAGTCAGTTTTTTAATTTTTAGTATAAATACATGATTTTTATTCGCGTCATTGCTTATTTTGTGTTGAGTCTGTGTGCGGTGTGGGTCAATGCTGCCAATGAATTTTTAGCGTCCGATCAAGCTTTTAAGTTTCAGGCGACGTCATTGTCTGAACAAACGGTTGAACTGAAATGGGATGTCGCACCGCATTACTACTTATATCACGATCAATTCAAAGTCAGTCAGGCTCAAAAGCCGCTTGCTTTTAAATTGCCTGCAGGGCAGGAAAAAGATGATCCGACTTTCGGGCTGACACGTGTGCATTATGGGCAAGTGACAACACAGATTCAGGTGAAGCCTAATCAGCAATATCAAATTACTTGGCAAGGCTGCGCTGAAGATGGTTTGTGTTATCCCGTACAGCGTAAAACGATTCAAACCGATGCCGATGGTTTATTGCCACAGCATAATTTAAGTGCGGGCAAAGGTAATTTACTTCAGCAACTCAATCAGAATAATCAGGCTGCTTTAAACACTAACTTAAATGATGCAGATAAGCATCAAGCCAATGGTTCTAGTACACAAAAACAAGTTACGACAACTGCAAATACTGTAACGACAAAAGAACTCAAACTTGAACAGCAAACGCTAGAAAACAAAGCACAGCTTGCTGAAAATGCGGTTGCTGTAACACAAGCTGATCCTAAACTTACCCCTGAACCAGTAGAAAACGTTGATTTAGCAAATTCCTTAGAGATTGAAAATACAGATACGGCGTTGACAGACAATACATTCGCTGCATCAGCCAATTCAAGCAATACGGAAACAGCCAGTAGTACGAGTCTGAATCAGCAATGGAACAATGATCAATTTTTCCTGAATTTATTGTCTGAGCAAGGGTTGTTACTGAATGCGTTTATCTTTTTAGGTTTTGGGGTATTACTGGCTTTTTTACCGTGTTCATTGCCGCTGATTCCAATTCTTTCTGGCATTTTGGTGCAGCGCAATACAGGCTATAAAGCGGCAGTAATTGCGATCACCTTTATCGTCAGTATGGCGCTAGTCTATAGCTTGATGGGCGTTGTTGCGTCACACATTGGTTATAGCGTACAGCGTTGGTTCCAAAATCCCGTAGTGATTGCAGTTTTTGCTATGTTGTTTGTGCTCTTTGCTTTAAACCTGTTTGGACTGTATCAGTTGTCATTACCACAAGCAGTGTTACAGCGTTTAGATCGTATTCAGCAATATCAAAAAGGCGGTACTTTATTGGGTGCGGGCGTTATGGGGGTGATTTCTGCACTGATTGTCGGGCCATGTATGAGTGCGCCTTTAGCGGGAGCATTGCTGTACGTCTCACATTTGGATCAAGCAGCATTGGGTGGTTTATATTTGTTCCTGCTCGGTTTAGGTATGGGAATTCCTTTACTTATTGCCAGCGTGTTTGGCGCGAAATATTTGCCAAAGCCAGGTTTGTGGATGGAACGGCTAAAATTTAGCTTTGGTTTTATCATGTTGGCAATGGCTTTGTATTTTGCTCGTCCGCTATTTTCTGTGACTTGGTACTATGTTGCTTTTGCTGTGGTGTTATTTGCCTTCGCTGCATATTTAATTGCAATTTTGCGCCACGTGTTACATCGTCCACAGCGTTTTTCGTTATTGGCTTTGGTGGCAGTAATCGCCAGTAGTGGAATTTGGCATGTCAATCAGAGTATTGCCAGTGTCAATGCGCAGGTACAAGCAGACCAATTACAGCCATGGATCAAAGTACGCACAGAACAAGAGTTGAATGCAGCTTTGGCCGCACATGCTCATCAAAAGATTGTGATTGATGTCTATGCCGATTGGTGTGTGGCGTGTCAGCCGATTGAGCGTGATGTGATTCCTCGTACCGATGTGCAAGATGCTTTAAAGCATGTGGTGCGGATTAAACTCGACTTAACCGAACAGCATCCTTCACAAGATGCCTTATTGAAAAAATGGCAGATTTTAGGGCCGCCAACGTTGTTATTTTTGGCAGATCCACAACGGGAACAACGTGAATTGCGTCTAACAGGTGCTTATAACGCAGCGCAATTGATTCAAAATATTCATCAACTGCAAGAGGCTGCGCCATGATTCAATCCGCAGTCTTGCAGTTAGGCATGTTGATGATTCCATGGCCATTGGTGTTTTTATTGCTAGGACTGATTGTCGTCTTTGCAATGGGTAAATTTTTTCAGCGTCGTTATACATGGAATGCACAGACTTGGACAGGTTATCAGGATGCATTATGGAATGCGCTGTGGATTGGTGCTTTAGTTGGGCGGGCAGTTTTTGTGTTGCAGCATTATGAGCTGTACTTTGCCAACCCGATTGATATTTTAAAAATTCAGGACAAAGGCTTTCATCTGATTGCCGCAGTTATGGCAGGTGTGGCGTGGTTTGTCTGGAAAAATCGCGCTATTCAACGTGTTGTTCTGGCATGGGCAGTTGCGCTCTTTATTACAGTACAAGTTGTAGGTTGGAGTCTTATCCAACCTTTGCAGACGCAGCATGCCTATCCCAATCTAGTATTGCACAACCTAGCGCAACAACCTCAAGATTTAGCTCAATTTTCAGGTCAGCCCACCGTGATTAATCTCTGGGCGACTTGGTGTCCAGTTTGTCACCGTGAAATGCCTGTTATGCAACAAGCACAGCAAGATTTCCCTGAGGTCAATTTTGTATTTGCCAATCAAGGCGAATTTGCAGCAGAGATTCAAGCCTATTTACAGAAACATCGATTTCAGTTTGAACACGTGTTATTAGACCCTGCAGCTCGTTTAGGACAACACTTCAATATGTTCGGTTTGCCAAGTACTTTGTTTTTTAATGCACAAGGAGAATTGGTCGATCATCACATGGGTGAATTGACCAAGCCGATGCTGCAGCATTATCTGAAAAAAATACAAGCGAATCCATAAACGCGCTCTTAACGATTTGAAAGAAAACCCGCCGTGAAGCCAAAATTAAGGACAATCAATATGACATCTAACATCAAAAATAACATGCTGAAACTGGCGATAGGTATGAGTCTTGCCAGTAGTGTGAGTATGCTGCAAGCACAGGACAGCTTAAAACAGCACATTGAAAAAGAAGGTTTTAAGTTTGTGCAGCAAATTCAGGCACCTGCACAAATGACAGGTTGGGCAGGGCATATTGAACAAAGTCCTGCGACAGTGTTTATTTCCAATGATCAGAAATACTATATTGTAGGCACTTTGTTTGATGCACAAGGCAATAATTTAACCGTCGATGCTTTAGACCGTTATGTGAAAAAGTCGGTACTTGAAGATGTGTGGCAAAGTCTGGAACACGCTACTTGGATTCAGGATGGGCAAACCAGTGCTGAAAAAATTGTCTACGTGTTTTCAGACCCGAATTGTCCGTATTGCCATACCTTTTGGAAGCAGGCACGTCCGTGGGTAGAATCTGGCAAAGTTCAGTTAAGACATATTATTGTGGCGGTGATCCGAGCTGAAAGCAAAGGGCAGGCGGCGACTTTATTAATGGCGAAAAACCCACAGCAGACCTTTAATGAGTTCCATCGTCAATACGGACAAAAAAAGCTGATCGAGCAAAAAACTGTGCCTGTACATGTAGAAAAAACCTTAGAACAGAATCAGGCACTGATGGATAAATACGAGTTCTTTGCCACACCTGTTGTGCTTTGGAAAAATAAACAGGGCGAATCAGTCGGTACAAGGAATGCCAAAATCTATGAAAGATGTGTTTGAGTGATTTTAAAAATTTCCGAGCAAATATCTAACTGAATATTCAAATCTAAAGCGCAAAAAAGCTTGCTCTAATTGCATTGGAGCAAGCTTTTTGATGTAAAAGATTCAGTCTTTTATTTCTGAATACGAATCGCAAATTGAATGACGTGGGATTTGCCCTGATGCAGTTTGCCTTCTGAGCGTTCTACATCGCCCACAAAGAAATGAATCAGATGATCGTGTTTAAAATGGCTTAAAAACTCGATAGGATCGTACAGCATTTCTACTGCACGTGGGCCGCCCGTTTTATATTCTAGCTGACGAGTAGAATACAGCTCACCAACAAATAAACCGCCGTTGACCAAAGTTTCGCGCACGCCATTCAATACTTTTTGCTGTGTTTCAGGGTTAAAGTGACCAAATACGCAAATCACGTTGTCATATTGATTCGCTGGCCAATTCACCTGACTTAAATCTTGCTTTCGTGTATTTAGACTTAAACCACGTTGCTGTGCATAGCCTTGGACCTTATCTAAAGCAACTTGCGAGTAGTCCCACAAATCTGCTTCAAATGCTTGCCCATTGGCTTGTGCCAAAGCGGCCAAATATAACAAGTTACGACCTTCACCTTCGGCCAAGCCCAAAGTTTTGCCGTGAATAGACAGTTTTTGCGTAATGTCCTGAATGAACGCATTGGCTTGTTCACCATAAATATGGTCATGTTGGCTGTAGCGTTCATCCCATTCATTATGGATATTTAACATAGTTTCGACTCGGTAAATAATTTGATGCTGTTATTCGGCTGTAGATGGAGAAAACTCTTTAAATGCTGCCACGGCGTTTGCGGCATACATGAGTGATGGGCCACCGCCCATATAAACAGCAATACCTAAAATTTCATTCAATTCTTCAAAAGTCATGCCCATTTTGACCAAAGTTCTGACGTGAAAACCGATACAACCATCACAGCGTTGTGCCACACCAATTGCAAGCGCAATAAACTCTTTGGTTTTGGCATCAATTACGCCGTCTTTCATCGCAACTTGTGATAGGGCATTAAAGCTTTTAAGTAAATCGGGAGATTGTTCTTTAATGGATTTGATATTAGACGAAATTTCAGCAGTGAGTTCGGTATATTTCATGTTGTTTCACCATCAAGCAGATTAGAACCTAAAGAC
The DNA here is from genome assembly GCF_013417135.1 of Acinetobacter sp. YH16051. NCBI lineage: Bacteria > Pseudomonadati > Pseudomonadota > Gammaproteobacteria > Moraxellales > Moraxellaceae > Acinetobacter > Acinetobacter sp. YH16051. The sequence continues at coordinate 17,175 of NZ_VPEN01000014.1, forward strand.
AATATACCATACATTTAAATATATTATGTTTGTATATATTAATTAGCAGCTTTGCTTAAATTCAGTAAATCTGTATTTATAGCATTATCAATTCACCTAAATCACTTTATAATGTTGTCGCATATTCTGGAGTCGCTATTATACCGTTGCGATGACTTCAAACCTCATTTTTAAGTCTTATTCTCCCTCTTGATTCGGCTTATAAATCAATATTTTATAATTTTGTGTCTGAGTAGGCACATACAATAGGTGCCTGCATGGAAATTAAAGTCAATTATTTAGACAACTTGCGTCTTGAAGCTAAATTTGACGATTTTACCGTCATTGCCGATCAGCCCATCCGTTATAAAGGCGATGGTTCTGCGCCAGGCCCATTTGATTATTTCCTTGCGTCATCTGCATTGTGTGCTGCGTATTTCGTGAAGGTTTATTGCCAATCACGTGATATTCCAACCGATAATATCCGCTTATCTCAAAACAATATTGTCGATCCTGAAAACCGTTATAAACAGATTTTTAAAATTCAGGTGGAATTGCCTGCAGATATTTCTGAAAAAGACCGTCAGGGGATTTTACGTTCTATTGACCGTTGTACCGTAAAGAAAGTCGTGCAAACAGGCCCTGAGTTTGTGATTGAGCAAGTCGAAAGCATTGATGCCGATGCACAAGCTTTGCTGATGCCGAACTTGACTTCATCTCAAGCGACTTTTATTGCTGGTAAAGATTTACCGCTTGAAGAAACTATTGCCAATATGTCGGGTATTTTGGCAGGTTTGGGCATGAAAATTGAGATTGCCTCATGGCGTAATATCGTGCCAAATGTCTGGTCATTACATATTCGTGATGCGCAATCGCCAATGTGTTTTACCAATGGTAAAGGCGCAACCAAAGAAAGTGCATTAGCATCTGCTTTGGGTGAATTCATTGAACGTTTGAACTGTAACTTCTTCTATAACGATCAGTTCTGGGGTGAAGAGATTGCCAATGCCGAATTTGTGCATTATCCAAATGAAAAATGGTTTAAGCCTGGCCCAAATGGTGAATTGCCTAAAGAAATTTTAGATGAATATTGCTTAGAAATTTATGATCCTGAAGATGAGTTGCTGGGCACACATCTATATGACACCAACTCGGGTAATACTGAGCGTGGTATTTGTTCATTGCCATTTGTGCGTCAATCCGATGGTGAAACGGTATATTTCCCATCAAATTTAATTGAAAACTTATATTTAAGTAACGGGATGAGTGCAGGCAACACGCTGGCAGAAGCGCAAGTACAGTGTTTATCTGAAATTTTTGAACGTGCAGTGAAGCGTGAAATTATTCAGGAAGAAATGAGTCTGCCTGATGTACCGCAAGAAATTTTGGCAAAATATCCAAGCATTGTGGCAGGTATTCAGGCTTTAGAAGAACAAGGTTTTCCAGTATTGGTGAAAGATGCGTCTTTAGGCGGTCAATTCCCTGTCATGTGTGTGACCTTAATGAACCCACGCACAGGCGGTGTCTTTGCGTCATTTGGTGCGCATCCAAACTTTAAAGTCGCTTTAGAGCGTAGCTTAACTGAGTTATTGCAAGGGCGTAGTTTTGAAGGTTTAAATGATTTACCTCAGCCGACCTTTAGCACGAATGCGGTAACTGAGCCGAATAACTATGTTGAACACTTTATTGATTCAAGTGGTGTAGTGTCTTGGCGTTTCTTTAGTGCGCAGGCAGACCATGAATTTGTAGAGTGGGATTTCACCAACAATGGTCAATATAGCAATGTCGAAGAAGCTGAGGCTTTATTTGCGATTTTAGAAGAAATGGGCAAAGAATCCTATATGGCGATTTATGAACATTTAGGTGCAACTGCTTGCCGAATATTAGTCCCTGATTATTCAGAAGTGTATTTGGTAGAAGACCTGATTTGGGATAATACCAATAAAGCTTTGCTGTACCGTGAAGACATTTTAAATCTGCACCGTTTGGATGATGTACAACTTGAAGCTTTAGTTGAGCGTTTGGAAGAATGTGAGCTAGATGACTATACCGAAATCAAAACCTTAATTGGCATTGAATTTGATGACAATACCGTTTGGGGGCAGCTCACTATCCTCGAATTAAAATTGTTGATTTATTTGGCATTAGAACAGTTTGAAGAAGCAAAAGATTTAGTCGAAGCATTCTTACAATACAACACAAATACCGTAGAACGTGGCTTGTTCTATCAATGTATGAATGTCGTGCTTGAAGTTATTTTAGATGATGAAATGGATATTGCCGATTATGAGGTCAATTTCCGCCGTATGTTTGGCAATGAACGTATGGATGCAGTCATGGGTTCTGTTGAAGGCACAGTACGTTTCTATGGTCTAACCGAAACCAATATGCAGCTTGAAGGTTTAGATCGTCATTTACGTTTAATCGACAGCTACAAAAAACTGCATAAAGCACGTGCCAAGTTTGTTGGGCTGAATAAAGACTAATCTTGCAGAAGTAGAACGCTGTTCTGATTTGAATCACCGTCCAAGAAAAAGACTCGGCTTTAAAAGTCCGAGTCAGGTATTATGGCAACAACATGGTGTTGCATTTCAAATGCTATCTAAGATTTGCTGTTGCTATAGGAAAGGCAAAATAATAACCCTCGTTGTTGAGGGCTATTTCATTTAAGCGAGATGGTCACGAACAAATTGAGGATCTAAAATAAACAATTTAATCAGTGATTGAGCTGCTCCTGAAGGTCTTCTAACACCTTGCTCCCAAGATTCCAATGTACGTTTAGAGATACCTAAAATTTTAGCAAATTGATCTTGAGTGAGTTCAGACTTTCTTCGTGCTAAAGCAACATCTGTTTCATTGATCACAGTTTTTCTTGCTGCGTTATTAGCAAGCATTTGTTTAACGCCTTCTAATAATTCAACATTTAAGTCTCGTTTTGCTTCTCGAGCTTCCAATTCTTTGTCACTTAATAAACGACTCATTTCAGTAACTCCGCTAATTGTCTAAGTGTCTTTTTCTCAAGTTGGGTAATTGTGTCTTTACTATATAAGGTCAATAACCAAATTTCGCCATTTGCTAAACGGTTGTAATAAATTACACGAACACCACCTTGTTTACCTTTACTCTTTCCACCCCATCGAATTTTACGAACGCCGCCAGTACCAGGTTCTACATCTCCTGCTGTAGGGTTCTCGGCAATGAAAATTTTAAAGTCATTGTATTGTTCTTCAGTCCAATAGTAGGGATATTCATTGGTAAAAAAAGTAGTCTCACAGATGGTATACATCAAACACCTTTATACTACTTTGTAGTGTTTAATTGTATACTACTTTGTAGTACTTTTAAGCATTAAATTAGGTCTCATATTGTGAGCTTTTTTAGCCCAATCAAATCACTGCTAATCACCAAGCGCCAATAAACCTTCCCAGCTAAAATAATTCGGGCTTAAATGGCTGCGCTGCATCGCCCAAGTTCGATCTTGCAATTTACATGCTCCAATGGCGAGTTTTTGCACACCAAATTTATTTTTCACGGTATCCAACACTTGCTGTAATTGTTCCTGTTTTTCAATGGCGTCAGTATCTGTAAGCAGGTCGTGAATATAGCTTTGTTTGGGTTCAAGTCCCGTTAAAATCACACCACATTTTTTAAAGGCAATTCCTTCCTGAAATAGCGTTGTCACATGCTTCATCATGGCTTTGTTCATGAGCAAAGCAGAATCTGTTGGCTCATTGAAAGCAATAGTGACCGATTGATTGTAAAAAACTTGGCGCGGATCAAAACGGTTAGATTGCGCAAAAATGATCATACAACCACATAAACTTTTTTCAGCTCTGAGCCTTTGCACAGCAGATTGTAAATAATCGCTCAAAGCTTCTGAAAGCGCATGAATATCTGTTACACGCTGCCCAAAAGAACGTGAGCTGATGATTTGCTGCTTACTTACGGTATTGTGCTCCAGTTCAATACATGCTGTACCTGTGAGTTCAAGAATGGTTTTTTTCATCAAAATAGAAAATTGGCGCTCCATTTGGTCTGGATTGCTTGTTGCTAGATCAAATACAGAACGGATACCCAATGATTGTAATTTTTTAGCGTTTTTGCGTCCCACACCCCAGACTTCAGCGGCATCAATGTGTTGAAACAAGGCTTCTTTGCTGCATAAATCCATATCCAGTAAATTACATACGCCGTTGAAATAGCGGTTTCGCTTAGCAAGATGATTGGCTAGTTTAGCTTCAGTTTTACTTTGACCAATACCAACACAAACAGGAAGAGCCAGCCATTTCCACAAGGTTGTTTTAATTTCCTGTGCAAGTGCGTTTAAATCGCGCTGAGAATATGAACTCAACTCAATAAAAGTTTCATCAATCGAATAAATTTCAACATCTTTGGCACTGACAAATTCTTGAATAATATTATTAAAACGTCTGGACATTTCTGCATAGAGCGCATAATTACTTGAAAAGACCGCAACATCATGTTGTTGAATTAATTCTTGAACTTGGTAAAAGGGCACAGCCATTTTAATGCCAAGTCGTTTGGCTTCTTCGGAACGTGACACCACGCAGCCATCGTTATTGGAAAGCACCACCACAGGACGATGATTCAGGTGTGGTTGAAACAACCGCTCACAGCTCACATAACAATTATTAATGTCAATGAGCGCAAAAACTTGCTCTAAAGCTTTCATGACTATTCTACTTATTCGGCTTTTTTATGCGTTATTGTGGGTTTAAACCATCAGGTTTTTTAAATTCCACGTGACCACGGCAAACACTTCAAAAGTTTGCCCATCTTTCAGGTAAATGCTGTCGTAGTCGGGACTTTCTGCTTTAAGCCAAGCTTCAGGCAAAGTGGCAGGGTCATAGTCTTCACCAAAATGTTCGGCCAATTCACTTTTGGACATTTTGGCTGTAATCATCAAGCGTTTAATAGTCAGGTCTTTTTGGTCAATTAATGCGACCACAATACTGCGGTGTTTGGCTTCTTTGCTGCGATCTACCAGTACAATATCGCCGTATTCAAGCCCAGCATTCACCATAGAGGTGGTGCGTACCACATTTAAAAAGGTCGCATTTTCATTGGAAATGAGATATTCATTCAGATCAATATTTTTATCAATATAGTCTTGAGCAGGCGAAGGAAAACCTGCAGGAATGGATTCTATTGTTACGGGAAGATGCAGTGTTTTTCTTTTAGAAAGTGCTTGAAAATCATGCTGATTCAGCAATTCAATTTGTTCAAGCAGGGCATTAAGGCTAGGGCTGGGTTTACCATCGCTGCCCATGATTTTTTGTAATGACGCCCAAGCAGCGTCAGAGAAGTAAATAGGTAACTTCTTAGACATGAGATTACTCCTACGCAACGAGGCGTGTTTGAAGTGAAATTTGATGTGTTGATAGCATAGCTGAAAACATGATTAAGATTCAATCTACGTGGATAATTGATTGCTAGATATAGATCACACTCTACGATTGCATAGCTATACAAACACAAGCCTTTCCGTTAGGATTTTTCTATCGCAGCAGCATATTTAGAGATTGGCATGCATATTGTTGAAGACATTTATTTAACGAAAGAAGAAGTTGAATCTTTACTGTTGGGATTAATTAATTCACAACTTGAACCTGAGTTTTTAATGCAGGATTTCATTAAACATCAGGTTTGGTCTTTGGCTGAATATTTTAAGCAAAATACTGAACATGAAATTGACTTTGCGCAAATCAGTTGCCCGATTAAAGTCAAAGCAGAATATCAAAATCATCGTTTGAAACGTCATTTCCTGGTTGAATTTCATCTGACCACCACACCTTTTTTTAATTATGAGCCAGAAGAAAATAGCGTGGCTTACTCCTACATGATGAAAGATTTTTATCTGACCGATATTATTTTTTATGATGCCTATACGGGTGAAAATTTGCAGGCTTGGATGCAAAGAAGATTCGTGATTTTGCAGGGTGAACGTGAAATAGAAGTGAATTCATTGTCATGGTATGCAGATTACAATTTACCGCAAGTTACGCAAAATATGGTGTCTTTTGTGAGTGAAGCCGCTTATGACACGGGTTTAGATCAGATTGTAGATGAAGTCAATTTACGTTTACGACAAGCCAAAACAGTTAATTAAATAGATAATATTCATCTAAAAAATGGTTGTTTGAGATGGATGATGGGGAATATACGATTACACAATACTGATCAAGTTAAGGAATATCTAAAATGACCACAATCACACATGATTTAGGTCATGGCATGGGGAATGACTGGGAACATAAAGATTGGGCACATCTGACTGTCTCAGAATTACACAACCTGCAACCGTATTACCCATGTTTGCAAGGGAATATTCAAATTTTGTGGTGCAGTCCGCGCCCATTTTCATCTGCCGCAGTGATTGAAGTCACGCAGGATGCAGCCAGTACAGATAAAATAGGAAGTCGCTCGTATTTCATTAAACGCAGTCATCGTTCATTTCGTAATGCGCAAGATATTTTGCAAGAGCATGCTTTTTTGCGACATTTAGCCAGTAAAAACATTCCTGTTGCGACATTAATTGCCTCGAATTGCGGACTGACCGCTTTAGAAATGGGCGACTGGACTTATGAAGTCTACGAAAAAGCAGCAGGTTTTGACTTATATGTCGATCAGCAATCTTGGACGCCGTTTTTCTATACAGAACATGCTGCAAAAGTGGGAAGTTTGCTTGCCAAATTGCATGTCGCCATGCAGGATTTTCCTGAGTTACATGGCAGATCGGCGCGATATTTAGTATCAAATCAGCAGCTTTTAGAAAGTGAAAATATTGTAACGGCTATTCAGCAACGTATTCAAAATAGCCCTGAATTGAGCCGTTATTTTGCCGATAAAAACTTAGACGCCGTTTTTTTAGAGCGTGTATCTCAGACGCATCATAAAATTAAGCATATATTGCAGCAGACCACTAAAATTTGGACGCATAATGATTTGCATGCTTCCAATCTGTTTTGGTCTGCGCAAAGTGCCGATGCCAATATTACAGCGGTAATTGATTTTGGCTTATCAGATCGAAATTCAGCGCTTTATGACCTTGCGGTCACGATTGAGCGTAACTTTATAGATTGGCTGGCTTTAGAACATACATCACAAATCAATATTGACGAAGCGGGTTTAAGCGCGTTTTTACAAGCGTATTTTGCAGAGATACATCCACAACAAGACTTTAGCATTTTGCCCGAATTGCTAAAAATTGTGCATTTGGATTTCGCATTTTCAGAGCTTGAATATTTTGTCGGAATTACCCAAAACCTGAAACATGCCGATGCTGCTTATTATGATTGGATTGTTGGGCATGTAAATTGGTTTTTTGCAGAGCAAGGACAGCAATTTACCCAGACTTTTACTCGATTAATTCAACGCGAATTGTCATAATCTGCACAGCTAAATGCAGGGTGCTGTCTTTAGATATCTTATTTAACATAATATAGATTATACGCAATTGAATTGTAACTCCAAAATAGAAATGTCCGGTTTCTCCAAAGTAAAAATGTCCGCTTTTAGAATACGCACTTTTGCGATTTTCTTAGCGGACGGTTTGTTATGTTGGTATCTATGTCGGATAAAGAACTTAAAAGATTGTCGGTCTTGCAGGAAATCTGTGATCAACGCATAACCCAGTCCCAGGCTGCTCAGTTATTACATATCTCAGAACGTCAGATCAGACGCTTATTGCAAAAATATAAAGCTCAAGGTCCTGCTGCATTAGCACATGCTGCTCGTGGTTTCGGTCCCACTTTAGCACATGAAAAGCTGACTACCATTCATGGATTTGATATTTCGGTAGAAACCCTGCGTTCTTGGATGATTGCAGCCAATTTATGGATTCCTCGTCATAAACGTCTGAAACGCCCGTATCAGCCTCGTTATAATCGAGACTGTTATGGTGAATTGGTCCAAATCGATGGCTCACATAATGACTGGTTTGAAGGACGAGCACCTAAGTGCTGTTTGCTGGTATTTATCGATGATGCAACTGGTAAATTGCAGCATTTACGCTTCTGTGAATCAGAATCAGCCTTTGACTATATGATTTCAACACGCCTGTATGTCGAACAGCATGGTAAACCTTTAGCATTTTACAGTGATAAGCACTCAGTTTTTAGAGTCAATCAAAGCAGCAAGAAAGACACCAAGATTACGCAATTTGGACGCGTACTCAGTAGTCTCACTATTGATATTATTTTCGCCAACTCGCCACAGGCTAAAGGTCGTGTGGAACGCGCCAACAGAACTCTGCAGGATCGCCTGATCAAGGAAATGCGTTTGGAAGGCATCTGCTCAATTACCGAGGCCAATGCTTGGCTGCCCTGCTTCATTGAGCAGTTCAATCAGAAGTTTGCCAAGTGTGCGAGAAACTCGAAGAACTTGCATCGGCCATTAAGCGAATCTGATCTTGAACTGGATGATATTTTTACCTGGCAGGAACCGCGTAAGGTCACCAAGAATCTGACCCTGAGCTATGACAAGTGTATTTATATGCTTGAGCCAACACCACTGAACCACAAACTTGTTGGGCAATACATAACATTTTTAGAGTATCCAGATGGTACTGTGGCCATCATGCACGAAGGACGGAAGATCAACTACAGTATTTTCAATAAACTGGCTAGACTGCAGCAGAATGAAGTAGTTGAGAATAAAAGATTAGGTGCGGTTCTGGCCCATATCCAGCAACAACATGAAGAGTTGGAAAAACAAAATAAAAGTTCCCGTGCCAAGAAAAGTATGCCGAGTCGTAAAGCTCAGAAAGTTGTTATTGAACAAAGAAATTTAAATCCTGTTCTTGACTCTTGCAGTTAAAAACAGGACATTTTAAATGGTTTATCGCATAGACATTTTAATTGGTGAATAACATGAATATATTAAGCAATTGATATATATGGGTTTATTTTGAGTGTTCGGTGTCTCAATTTATCTTATCATTCACAAAAAGATAAAAAGCTACTCAATCTTTCAATCAAGTAGCTTCAAAAATACGCCGTACAATCTGTTAAAGTTTTTTCCAAGTCATCGTGCTAATCGCATTCGCGCTCTTGGCTTTGCCATATACTTTCATTTGATTATTCGCCGCATTTAATTGAGCATCAATTTTATAGACATAACCATCTTTCGGATTAATCCATTGTCCTTGCGAAAATTGTTTCGGATTTGAATTTGCCACTAAGCCTTCTAATGCCTGCATGCCTTTTATGGGCTGATTCTTTAAGTTGCCTTGGCATTTACTGCATACCTCTAATTGAATTGTGCCTACCGATAACAAATTTCGAGTAATTACAGCACTATATTCCGAAGTTTTAGAGTTCTTACGAATCACAATTTCTGCAACATAATGCCCTTTATGATCATCAATGACTTTCCATGTACCAATCAATGGATCAAATGGCATGGCTTGAGCAGGAAAAATAAATCCCAAATATAGTGCAATTGCACCTAAAAAATTACGCATCATAAAAATATCAACTTAAAACCAATTTACAGCACGGTTGTGCTAAAAATGGGCGTGATTATAGCAATCAATGTTGAATTTAAAATAATTTTTTCATTAAAATTAAATGTTTATATGCTATTGGTTCGATGAAATATCATTAAAAATGTGAACCAATACGCGTTTTGTGGATGGATAATTTTTGATGTGTTGCAGCTTTATGTATAAAAGTGAATCTATAACGTGATTTTGTATGCAAATTAATCATCTATATTTCTATTTTCAACATTTGCTGTGTTATGGCGTAAACTAGACCTACAAGCTGTATCACTATAAGTTAAGAAATATTCACAGGAATGCTCTTAACTTTATCCTAAGTTTTTGTTTTTACTGTCTTAAATTTATCTATCTTTAAATTTAGGTTTAGTCATCAAGGTAACATCGTATGCTCAAGTGGTTCGAGAAACTTATAGATCCTTATCCAAATAAAGGTTTGACCGAACCCTTGCCAACCACGTTTTTTGCCTTTGTTTGGCAAGCAGCTTCAGGTGTACGTCCATATTTATTGTTATTGGTTTTATGTACTGCAGGCGCTGCCAGCTTTGAAGCTTTGCTATATGCAAAAATTGGCGATTTAGTCACATGGCTTAGTCAAAGTCAGCCAGATACTTTCCTTGCGCAACATCAGCAGAACCTTACTTTGCTGTTTTGTATTTTATTGGCCAATATCTTTTTTGCCAGTGCGCAGTCAATTGTGAAGCATCAAATGTTATACAGTGGTTTTCCAATGCGTTTGCGTTGGCGTTTCCACAATTTAATGTTGCAACAAAGTCTGGATTTTTTCCATAATGATTTTGCAGGAAGACTCTCTGCCAAAGTCATGCAAACCGCCTTAGCAGTACGTGAGTTTTGGGTCATTTTGGGCGATATGCTTGCCTATGTATTCATTTACTTTATTACGATTAGTCTGGTATTGGGCGCAATTTCTCCAATGCTCATTTTGCCGTTATTGCTATGGTTGGCTTTATTTATTCTTGCAGCAGCTTATTTTATTCCGCGTTTGAGCAAAGTATCTAATGAACAAGCCGATGCACGTGCGGTGATGACAGGACGCGTGACCGATGCTTATACCAATATTCAAACCGTAAAATTATTTGCGCATGCAGGTCGCGAAAGCCAATATGCCAAAGCGTCGATGCAAGAATTTATGTTGACGGTTTATAAACAAATGCGTTTGGGCGCTCAATATGAAATCAGCATCAATTTATTAAGCGTGGTGTTGTATGTGGGCGTTTTAGGTACAGCAATTTGGCTCTGGTTAAATGGCCGTGCAGAATTGGGGATTATTGCTGCCACCACAGCCATGATTCTTAAACTCAACAGTATTGCCGAGTTTATGATGTGGCAGACCTCTGCCCTGTTTGAAAATGTCGGCACCATTCAAGATGGTATGAAAACTCTCGGACGTCCAATTGCGATTCAAGACAAAGCCGATGCAAAACCATTACAAGTTGCTCAGGGCGAAATTCAGTTTAAAGATGTCAGTTTTGCTTATAACAGTAAAAACGTGATTGATCAGTTTAATCTGCATATTCGTGCAGGCGAAAAAATTGGTATCGTGGGACGTTCAGGCGCAGGTAAATCGACCTTAATTCAATTGCTTTTACATTTTTATGAGCTCAAACACGGCTCAATTATGATTGATGGGCAAAATATTGAAGATGTAACCCAAGACAGTTTGCGTAAAAATATTGCACTTGTCACTCAAGATACTTCGCTATTACACCGTACTGTGGCTGAAAATATTAAATATGGTCGTCCTGACGCGACTGATGCAGAAATGTTTGAAGCTGTACGCAAAGCCAAAGCCGAAGAATTTATTCCACAATTGACCGATTTACGTGGCAAAAAAGGCTATGAAGCCTACGTGGGCGAACGGGGTGTTAAACTTTCAGGTGGACAACGTCAACGTATTGCCATTGCCCGTGTTTTCTTAAAAGATGCACCTATTTTAATTTTAGATGAAGCCACCAGTGCGCTCGACTCTGAGGTTGAAGCGGCAATTCAATCGAGCCTCGATGAACTCATGCAAGGTAAAACTGTAATCGCGATTGCACACAGACTATCTACCATTGCACAAATGGATCGTTTAATTGTGCTCGATCAAGGACGTATTGCAGAACAAGGTACGCATGATGAACTGGTGGCTATGAACGGAATTTATGCACAACTTTGGCAGCGTCAAACAGGTGGTTTTTTAATTGAACAAGATAAAATCGTAAAACCATCGACTGATAAAAATTAGCATCTCCAGCAACTTTGCTGTAACTCAGGCTTTGATGAAATGCAGATTTATCGCATATAGTCAAAGCCTGTTTTGTCTAACAATTTCCATAGAATTTCTTTAATTTTCATGCCAAGATGCAATATGTCATCTACGTTCTTATGTCGCCGTTTGGCAAACTAAGATATGCATAGATGACAGTCGCTAAGGCAAATTAAAATAAAATTAGCAAATGCAATGGAACATGCATGAAAACAATATCAGCACGTCAGGAACAAGGTGTTCCAGGGGTTTATGGCTTATTGGTTTTGGATGTTGTATCCCGTTGGGGTTATAACGCAGATACCTTATTTGCACCATTTCAACTCAATAGCGAAATGTTGGCAGACCCAGAATGTCGTATTCCTACACCTATTGCCAATGAGTTGGTTAAACATGCTTTAAAACTTACAGGCGAATCGACGCTCGGTTATCATCTTGGTACGCAAATGCGCATTTCTATTCATGGCTTTATTGGCTATGCGATTATGACTGCGCATGAAATTAGTGATGCGCTGATTTTAGCCAATCGTTTTATTCAACTGCGTATGCCCTTTTTACAATTGTTTTTCTCAACTTTTGGTGAAAAAGCCAGTCTGCAATTGCAGTGTGATATTCACATGGAACCTTTACGCACAGAAATTGCCATCGCTTTAATTATTGGCATGATTACCATGAGTAAAGCCATGACAGGTACCGAACACTTTACAGGTGAAGTCGATTTTGACTTTCCTAAACCTGCAGGTTTTGATCAGTATTTTTCGAAATTTCCTTATCATCAATTCCGTTTTGATCAGCCGTATTTAGGTTTAAGTTTTGATAAGCAATATCTGGGCTTAAAAATGATTAATGCCGATCCTATTGCCAGTCAAATTGCGATTAATCAATGTGAAGCTGAGCTTTCAGCTTTAGGTGAACGTCGCCGAATTTCTATGCGGGTGCGTGATATTTTAACTCATGCAGAACAGCATTATTTAAGCATTGAAAATGTTGCCGACTATCTACACATGTCCGACCGCACACTCAAACGTCAACTGGCTGCAGAAGGTACTTCATTTTCAAACTTGGTCGATGAAGTCCGTTATCGACATGCGACTTCCCTGCTTTCCCGTACCGACTACACGCTAGAACAAATTGCCGATGAATTGGGTTATAGCGATGTGGCTAATTTTAGTCGTGCTTTTAAACGCTGGAGTGGACGCAGTCCGAGCAATTGGCGTAAAGATCCGTATTTATAAACTTTTGTTTTTGGCAAAAAGCATGTATAAAACATGGCAAAAAGATTCGATACAATTTAAGGAGTTATCAAATGAATCACCCTGCTGAATTAAAATATGCAAGAACACATGAATGGGTGCGTATTGAAGGTGATTTGATCGTCACAGGTATTTCAGACCATGCACAAGATGCTTTAGGCGATTTGGTCTATGTAGAAGCACCTGAAGTTGGTCAAAAAGTAATTGCGGGTGAACAAGCAGGTGTGGTTGAGTCTGTTAAAACAGCTTCAGATATTCACGCCCCTGTTTCAGGCGAAGTAGTTGAAGTGAATAGCAATTTAGAAGATGACCCTGATTTTGTGAATGATGAACCGTATGGCAAAGGCTGGATTTATAAAATCAAACCAGACAATATGGCAGATGTAGAACAGCTTTTATCAAGTGCAGACTATGAATCTGGCTTATAAGCCTTAAATTTGCAGCGTTTAATCGCTCAAATTCAAAGAAATCAGCTTCGGCTGATTTTTTTTGTATTGCAACTTTAGAAAATAAACCTAATTATCTTTATTTGATAAAATAATTAAAATAATTGCATTAAAATCTAATTTTAAGTTTAATTTTATTGAATAGCTGTACTTTTCACATAAATGGGTTTATTATTTTTTGCATGATCTCGCGGTGTGATGATTTCCAATAACAAAGCATCTGTATAACAAAGTACACATTGCACGCTACTCCACTCACCATATATAGGTTTAAGTTATGTCAGCTATAAATGTCGAACATTTATGGAATAAGTCGTTTATTCTCTGCTTATTCAATAACTTGTTCTTATTCATATTTTATTTTGCGCAAACGACAGTTTTGCCTATTTATATTGTGAATGAGTTGGGTGGTAGCTTGTCACAGGCAGGTTTAGCCATGACTTTGTTTATGTTATCTGCAATCGCGATTCGCCCATTTAGCGGTTTGATTATTGAAAAATTTGGTGTAAAGAAAACCTTATATGTTTCTGAAATCATGTTTTGTCTGTGTAGCGTGGCATACATTTTTGTAGATAGTTTACTGTTTCTACTCGTACTGCGTTTTTTACATGGGATTTGGTTCAGCATTGTCACCACAGTTACCGTCCCTATTGCCAATAACTTTATTCCAGACAGTCGCAAAGGTGAAGGTATGGGCTATTTTTTGGTGTCAGTAAATTTAGGGATTGTATTGGGACCTTTAATTGGTTTAAGTCTGATTCAAAGTGTTTCTTATGCCAGTATTTCTACCTTACTATCCGTCAGTGTTTGGGTAGGTTTCGCCTTCTGTTTAATGATTCCAATTGCGACCCAAAAAGTAAAAACTGAAACAACACCTAAACGTAAATTAGGGCTTCAAGATTTTGTAGAGAAAAAAGCAATTCCTGTATCACTCATGGCGATGATGGTTTCTTTCGCGTATGCCAGTATTATGTCATTTATTTCCACCTTTGCAGAATCACGCAATATGCTGTCTTATGCGAGTTTATTCTTCGTGATATTTGCAGTTTCGATGATGATTTTGCGCCCAATTACAGGCAAAATTTATGATCGTAAAGGGGCGAGTTATGTGATTTATCCTGCAATTATATTATTTGCTTTAGGATTAATTGTCTTGAGTCAGGTACACAGTGTATTCGGTTTTATGTTGGCTGCTGCATTAATTGGTGTAGGGTTCGGGTCTGCCCAACCTTGCCTGCAAACCATTTCAATTCAACGCTCCCCTAAAGATCGTATTGGTCATGCCACATCTACGTATTTTTGTTGTTACGATATTGGTATCGCCTTAGGCGCGTTAATTCTAGGTTGGATTATTGCGGGTTATGACTATACCGCAGCGTATTTGCTCTGTGCTGTTGTGACCTTAATCAGTTTAATTTTCTATAAATTTGTTGTGGCTAAACAACCTAATGCAGATATTCAGGCTTAGTTTTTAATAGCAGCAAAAGAATTGTTATTTTAAAAACTAATCTAAGAAGAGTTGATTTTTAAATACTCTCCCACCCAAAAAACCTGAAATTTCAGGTTTTTTGGGTTTCTGGAGTTTTATTTTTTATGCAGTTTTAGCCAAAACCTGACGATTTAAGCTTTCAGCGACCTCAATAAGCAGTTGTTCAGTCTTATCCCAACCCAAGCAGCCATCGGTAACAGATTGACCATAAGTCATCTCGCAAGAAATCTTTTGATTTCCATCCACCAAATGACTTTCTAACATGATGCCACGGACTTGCGTCTGTTCACGTTCTGCCACAATGGTACGCAAGACTTGCGGTTGTTGTTGTGGGTCTTTATGGCTGTTACCGTGACTACAGTCAATAATCAATGCAGGCAACTGCCCTTTGGCTTTGTGCTGAATTTTCTCAATTTCTGCCAATTGATAATTTGGCCCTGAATTTGCGCCACGTAAAATTAAATGCGCGTGTGGATTACCTTGTGATGACAAAATAGCAGGTAAACCCGACTGGCTCATTCCCATGAATTGATGTGGATGACTTGCCGATTGAATTGCATCTAATGCAATTTGAATTGAGCCATCAGTTCCGTTTTTGAAACCAATGCTATACGGCATGGCGCTAGAAATTTCACGGTGAATTTGTGATTCACTGGTACGTGCGCCAATTGCACCCCAAGCCAGTACATCATCAAAATATCCCGTTGCCATTGGGCTTAAAATTTCAGAAGCAATTGGTAAACCCATTTCTATAATTTGTAGATACAGTTCACGTGATTTTTCTAAGCCTAATTGCATGTTTGCAGAGCCATCTAAGTCTGGGTCATACAAAAAGCCTTTCCAGCCTACCGTAGTACGTGGCTTTTCGATATAGGCGCGCATCACCAAGAAAATTTGATCTGAAACTTGGCTTTGTAATTGTTTTAATTTTTCTGCGTATTCGAGTGCTGCTTGCGGATCATGAATTGAACAAGGTCCTGTAATGACCAATAAGCGAGGGTCTGTGCCCGCTAAAATGTTCTGAATAATCTGTCGATGTTGTGCGATTTGTTGTTTTAGCGCAGATGAAAGTGGGAGTTGCGCTTTGAGTTGATGCGGTAAACTTAAACTAATTTCAGTATTGTTGGTCTGTTGTTGTAAAGCAGTATTTAAAGCATTCATTGGTCTGTTCCTTTGGACTGTTTCTCTTTTTTACAGTCCGATCATTTATTTCAGCGTTATGGGTCTAATGGATTGCAAGGTTTGAGTCATAGATTGACTAAAGTAAAACCAATAAAAGTTGCTAAAGTATGAATAATTAACGTTGTACATGATTAAATCTCCGAAAAACCTATAAAATTCAAAACACCAGACATAAAAAAACCTGATCAGGGTTGCCGATCAGGTATCAACTGGTGGGCAACCTTTTGCCCGAACGCGACTCAGGCAATCATTGAAACTGCCAAAAGTAATAGTAAGCGTTTGCAATTAAAGGTTGCTTTAACATCTTGTTTTCATCAAAAAATGAGCTGTTAAAATTAAAATACGCTGTATTGTTCCGTTTGGCAATCCTTTTTGTAAAATAATTTTTATTGGATGTATTTATTAAAATTAAGCTGCTGTTTTAGCGAATCCAGGGGTTAAAAAAACCAAGCCGAAGCTTGGTTTTTGTTGGGTCTTTATTTAAGCGCGTTACTCATCATTGATCAAAATGAATCACACTACGAATAGATTTACCCTCATGCATTAAATCAAAGGCTTCATTAATTTGGTCTAGCCCCATGGTGTGCGTTACAAATGGTTCGAGTTGAATATCACCCTTCATGGCTTCTTCAACCATGCCTGGCAATTGCGAACGACCTTTTACACCACCAAACGCAGTTCCTTTCCAAGTACGACCTGTCACCAATTGGAATGGACGAGTTGAAATTTCCTGACCTGCACCTGCAACACCAATAATAATGGATTGTCCCCAACCACGATGCGCACATTCCAAAGCGGAACGCATCACATTGGTATTTCCAATACATTCAAAAGAATGATCTACGCCCCAACCTGTTTTTTCCACAATGACTTCCTGAATTGGGCGGTCATAATCTTTTGGATTTAAGAATTCGGTTGCACCAAATTGTTCTGCCAATTTGAATTTCTCTGGGTTGGTATCAATGGCGATAATACGGCTGGCTTTGGCTTTATGCGCACCTTGCACAACTGCTAAACCAATACCACCTAAGCCAAATACCGCAACGGTATCGCCTTCTTGGACTTTTGCAGTATTTTTAACTGCACCTAAACCAGTTGTAACACCGCAACCTAATAAGCAAACTTGCTCATGATTGGCTTCAGGATTAATTTTTGCTAAAGATACTTCAGCAACTACCGTATATTCACTAAAGGTTGAACAGCCCATGTAGTGATAAATCGGTTGTCCATTATAAGAAAAACGTGTCGTGCCATCAGGCATTAAACCTTTACCTTGTGTCGCACGTACGGAAACGCATAGGTTGGTTTTACCAGATTTACAGAATAAACATTCGCCACATTCTGCTGTGTAAAGCGGAATCACATGATCGCCTGGTTGAACACTGGTCACACCCTCACCAACTTCAACCACAATACCTGCACCTTCATGGCCAAGAACTGCAGGGAAAACACCTTCAGGATCTTCACCCGATAAGGTAAATGCATCGGTATGGCATACCCCTGTGTGGGTAATTTTGACCAAGACTTCTCCAGCCTGCGGCGGTGCAACATCAATTTCAACAATTTCAAGCGGCTGACCTGGGCCGAATGCGACGGCTGCACGTGATTTCATGAGCAAATTATCCCTAAAAAATACATTAACAGATGATAAGGGGCTGCTGACAATTCGTCTATGTTTGCGATGTGAGAGAGATATCTCGCAAGCTATTTATAAAATATCAACAGACTCTCACAATACCCTCTTTCTATTCAGAGTTTCAAGCATTAACATGAGGATAATCTCCATGTATAAATACAGAATGACTTAAGAATAATCATGAAGATCCAAAGACCTTGTTACTGGCTTGGAATGTTGGCTTTTTTCGCTATTTTACTGACAGGATGCAGTTTACCGATGAATCAAGCGAGCAAAGATAGCCCTGTTGAGCATTATGTAGATCATTGGCTGAATGGTCAGGAAATTGATGCACATTTATCCCAAAATTTAACAGCGTATCTTTCTCTAAATGATGCCTTTAGTAGCATCGCCTCGCGTTTATATTTGATTCAAAAAGCACAGCACCATTTAGATTTACAATATTACATTTGGGAAGATGATTTAATTGGTCAGTTGATGTTGGCTGAACTGCTCAAAGCAGCAGATCGTGGTGTAAAAGTTCGTTTATTAATTGATGATCAAAATGGTACGCAACTTGATCCAACCTTAAAACGGCTTGCTCAGCATCCTAATTTTGAAATAAAAATTTTCAATCCGTACAAATATCGGCATTTTCGTGTGATGGATTATTTGTTTCGTTTTAAACAAATCAATCGCCGTATGCACAATAAACTAATTATTGCCGATGGGGCGATTGCCGTGACAGGTGGGCGTAATATTAGCCGTGAATATTTTGATGCCAGTGAAAATTTTCAATTTACTGATATGGATATTCTATTCTATGGCAGTGCTGTCCCCCAAGCCAATGCCGTGTTTTTAGAGTTTTGGAATGACGAACTAAGCTATTCAGTAAAGCAATTATTAGGCACAGGCAACGCGTTGCAATTGAGAGAATTGCGTAATCGCTATGAATTAAATGCCAAATATAAAGATAAAATTCGTGAACGTGTGGCTAACGCGCAAGAAGAAGTCAGCATCAAATTAGAACAACATCCTGTACAGTGGGTATGTGCGCATTTTGTGGCAGATTCTCCGAATAAAATTCGGGGTACAGCTCAAGGCGAGCAACTGATTTACAAACAAATGTTAAAGTTAATGGGTGAGCCCAAACAACATTTAGAACTGGTTTCTGCCTATTTTGTCCCAACAGAAGATGGTCTTAAAACACTCACTCAACTGGCTGAAAAAGGAATACAGATACGTGTATTGACCAATTCATTTTTAGCCAATGATGTGCCTTTGGTACATGCATTTTATCAGCAGTATCGCGTAGATTTACTTAAATCAGGTATTCGTTTATATGAATTTAAGCCTTATATTGAACGAAAAAAGCGTACTTGGTATGAAGTTGCAACGGGTAACGTAATTCCTGCCAAAGGCAAAAACGCCTCGAGTTTACATGCCAAATTCTTTGATATAGATGGCATGGTCTTTGTAGGTTCTTTTAACCTTGATCCTCGTTCTGCAAAATTAAATACCGAAGTTGGCTTGGTGTTAGAGTCTGAACAATTGCAAAACGATGTTTCTCAATCTTTAGACCGCTATTTGCCACAAATTGCGTATGAACTGCAATTAGACGAAAACGGTCAAATTATTTGGTTAGATCATCAGGCAGATGGCAGTATTCAAACGTATCATCATGATCCTGAAACCACACAGTTTCAGCGTTTTATGATGAAAACAGTTTCATTATTCCCTATTGAATGGATGATGTAATGACAATAGATAGACATTAATTATGGAAGCGTATTTTTCTTTCTCTGCCATCACTGTCTACAATTATTTAAAGTTACTTATAGTAAGCCTATTTCTTTAAATAAGTTAAAATACGCTTCTGCCTTTTTCTCTAAAGCTAAAGGATAGGCTCGTGAAGATGAAGGCATCCGATATAAATGCAGCTCACGCTTGGCAAAATAGCAATGTGTCGCCTGCCCAATTTGAGGTTTTTCGGCAGATTCAGGCATAGATAACATGAGTGTATCAGTCGCTTTATCGCCTGTGGTCATAATGCTTTGACATAAAGGTATCTTGCTTAAAAGTGCTGCAATATCCATTGGTTTTTCAATCTGTAAAAATTTGTCTGATGCATTGCCTTTTAAGCGAATCACCTGCTGCGCCGTATCTGAAATAGCAATGCCAGTGGTGTTTAAAAAATCAATAATTTTATGAAGATGAAAATTTTTAGCTTCTAAATCTAAAAAGTAGTTTTTATCTTGAAAAAAGCATAAGCCCAAAATTCGCCACATATCATTTTGATAATTCGGATAATAAAAATCCATTTTCCAACGGCTTTTAGGTGGTGGAAAACTCCCAAGCATTAACAGCTTGGCATTGGCTGGTAAAAAGGGTTCGAGTGGATGGGTTTCTATTTTAGAATCAGACATTTATAGATTGAACCTTTGGTCTTTAAATTAAGCTAAGACATTGCAGTACGAGCAACTTCATAATGATTTTTATGTAACTTCCCTTGATTGAATAACCATGTCGCAACTTCTGGCCAAAAATACATTGCAGATCTAGATGCAAGTCCATACATCGGACGTGGAAAGTTTCCGTCACCACGTTTATTTTGCGCATATAAAGATAATGCTTGACGAGTCATTCCAGCACGTTCAGCCATTACTGCCAAAGTTGAATAACCTTGCTCTTCTACTATCAGATCATGAAATCCTAATGAGCGAATATTGTCTAATGCTGAGTGAATCGCTTGTTCTGCATTTTCAGCTTCACGGTCAAACTCAAGATAAATTGTATCGTTATAACTGCAAACTAATGCATCATCACAACCCGCTTCAAAGAACTTATCTTCTAGCACAGACAGATCAGAACGTGCGTCACGTACCACAACAGTAAAGTGATAGTTATTCATAGTTCATCTCCATGACATTGCTTTACTTTACGCAAGATTTGTTTTGCATGTGCTGATTTACCTGAATCGATAACATCCCAGCCGTTTTCAATCGCATATTCAATTGCTTCGCGAATATGTTTATTGGGATGTTTCTTCATATTTTCATTCTGCTTGATGATTTAATTATAATTTAGTGTTGACGATTGTTAACACTATACCATTATTTAAGTTAATTTACCTAAAACCACTCCAAAATCCTATCCGAGACTTCTTTCCCCCAAATCTGGTAAATTTCTTTACTTGGATGAAAACCATCTTTTGCCATTTCTAAACTCATGGATTGATATTTTCGAATATCATATTCAATCCACTGCATATCTTCTTGTTGTGCAATCATTTTTTCTAATTGTAAGTTCATTTGTTTTGCGTATTGTCCAAATAGCCAAGATAATGGATTGGGCAATGCGGGAAATAAATGCATTGGTGGAACCCCCGTAGCAATGATTAATTCAGGTTGGAATTTCGCTTGAATAAGTTGATAAAAATGTTGCTGTTGTTTAATCCAAGTCTGTGCCGACATTAAGCGTGTTACATCGTTGACACCAACAGAAGTAACCACAACATCATATTTTTGATTTACCAGTTTTTTCGTTTTTTGAATGACTTGTGAGGTAGTATCTCCAGACTGCGCCTCTAAACGCCAATGTACTTGGTACTGATGCTGCAAAGCAGAAATCACCGCACCTAAAAGCGCATCATTTTGATGTGCTACCCCAACGCCTGCAGCGGCAGAATCGCCTAAAATCAATAATGACAGCGTTTGCCCTTCCCCTGTAATACCTTCTCGTGCGCCTTCGGCTTCAGGCAATCGGATCTTGTTCTTTTTAACACGACTTCCCTGAATCACCAAAGCGGGAATTAAGGCAAGGGTTGCTGTTCTAAGCCACATCACATTTCACTCTTAAATACGAAAACCGAAAATACAAATTTTAAACCCAAACAAAAGTAGAGACTCAAATATAAAAATAGCATCGTGTCATTTAAAGTGATTGCATTCATCATCAGCTTTAAATTTCAGGATGCTATTCAAATACTATGATATCGCTGCTATTTAGCCGAGTTTATTGACCAATTTTAATGGTAAAACTTTCATAGCTAAGCCCAATGGCAACCATGGCCATTTAGGTACATAGGCTTTAATTGGCGCTTTTTCAATTTCTGCAGCAAGTAAGCGTGAACCTGTTTTTTCATCAACTTCAAAAGGCAGTTTTTTTGCACCTTCGTTGATTTCGGTACGAATATAACCAGGGAAAATAGTCGTAACTTGAATAGGTGTATCAATTAATTCTGCACGAATTCCTTCTGCTAAATGTGCTACTGCAGCTTTACTTGCACCGTAAGCAGTAAGATGTTTTGGCATACCACGAATGGCACTCATAGATGAAATCATCACCAAATGCCCTGAGTTTTGCTCACGGAAAATTTCAACCGCGGCTTCACACTGCGCCAAAGCTGAAATAAAGTTGGTTTCTACTGTGGCTTTGTTGATGGCAAAATTACCTTTACCAATGCGACGTCCTTCGCCCACGCCTGCATTGACAATAATGCGGTCAATTTGTCCAAAATCTTGTTTAAATTCACGAAACACCTGAAACACCTGATCATAATTGGTGACATCCAGCGTTTTTGCAATAACACGAATACCAAACTGGCTTTCCAGTTCTTGTTTCAGCGTTTCCAAACGCTCTAAACGTCGGGCGCAAATTGCAAGGTTATAACCCATTTGAGCAAATTCACGTGCCATACCCGCACCAATACCTGAACTTGCACCTGTAATTAGAATTGTTTTTGTCATGGTTTGATCCTTAAATCCAAGTCAATAAATTTGAGTTTTCAGCTTTAATAAAATGATGTTCATTCAAGCTTAACAGTTGTGGTTCACTGCCGACCAAACGTAAAGTGGTGATACTTGAGTTAGTAATTGCCCAGTTCAATGCAAAGGTTTTATTGGGCGTTAAGCCTAAAATTTTACCTGCAGCCACAGAAATCACACCACCAGAAGTAAATACCACAGCATATCGTGGTTGTTTTTGGGCTAAGTCATCACATAAATGCTGCAATGCATCTTCGACACGCTGTTTAAAATGCGGCCAAGATTCTTCATATTCATGGTGATATTCACCGCCCGTCCAGCGTTCTATCGCACCTTCAAAAATTTTTGCCAAATATGCACGAGGATTGACCTCTTTGGCGACATCTTCTTTCATCAATTCAGGTTGATTAAAACGCGGTTCATACTGCGCGAAAACCTGTTGATGATTAAACTCGTTCCATGCGCTGTCGGTATGAATTTCGACCTCAGGAAAACATTCTGCCAAAGCCAGTTGTGCAGTTTGCTGATGGCGCTGCATTGAACCAGCCACCACATAGGGTGCTTCTTTTAAAATGCGATCAAAATAACGTCCGAGCAATTTGGCTTGTAACTCACCATTAGGCGAAAGTTGATCATAACTTTCTGCCCCAAAAGATGCTTGCCCATGACGAATTAAATAAATGGTGGTCATTTCGGCATCAATTCCTTAAATTTGGCGATATATTTTTGTGCTAGTTCATTTGCTTCCAGTTTTTGTAAACCAATTAACTTTAAGGCACGAATATGCAAAGCATGAATGACAATCCAGAAATCCTTAAATGCAGGATTATTGGTTTGCTTGTGGAAATAACGATAATAAATTTGCTGGGCGATCACCGCTAAACGGAAAATTCCAAACACTTCATAGAATGTCCAGTTATCGGTGCTCAAGCCTGTTTTTTGCAAATAATAGTCCACCACTTGCTGACGTGTGAACATGCCTTTTAAGTGCGTTGGTTGACGACGGGTGGCTTTAAAAATTTGATTATCGGTATCTTCAACCCAATATGCCAAAGCCGAGCCTAAATCCATGAGTGGATCGCCCAGTGTTGCCATTTCCCAGTCCAAAACGCCAATCACTTGAGTCGGATGTTTCGGGTCTAAAATCACATTATCAAAACGCCAGTCGTTATGAATAATGCAGGTTTTTGAATCTGCAGGAATATGGTCTAACAACCATTTACGCACATATTTAAAAGATGGCACGTTGATGGTATGTGCTTTGGCATAGCGTGCATCCCAACCTTCTACCTGACGTCGGCAATAACCATCACCTTTCCCTAATTTTTCTAGCTCAGTTCCTGCATAAGGTACTTGATGCAGCTCAATCAGTTTATCAATGACATTTACACAAAGTTCATGTACTTGAGTTTCGCTAAAATCAAGCTCTGGTGGCAATTTTGCACGTGGGATAATGCCTTCAATACGTTGCATCACGTAAAAATCGCAGCCAATTACAGCTTCATCCTGACACAACGCCACCATTTCAGGTAACACAGGATAAAACGGGGCTAAATTCTTTTGCACATGATATTCACGCGCCATGTCATGTGCAGATTTAGCTTTAGTACCTTTGGGCGGACGACGCAAAATTAAATCAGCATTGCTGTACTTAAGGCGATATGTCCAGTTCGATGCACCGCCTGAATATTGTGTGACTTCTACAGGTTCTACGACATCGACATTTTGTTGTTTTAACCATGCTGTCACTGCCTGAATATCGAGTTCTTCGCCTTCGCGTACTGTGCCGCCTACATCAATAACTGACATTATTTTTCCCTAATTTTCCAATTTTTTTAATCTAACATAGATTTTCTGTGTTCTCTTGAGATGTTTCGGCAATATCAGAAATATTGCCGAATACACTACCAAGCGACACAATAAAAAATTCGCAACTGACTTATTTTTTGCGGCTGCTACGATAACCACGTTTAGCCAACTCAAGTTTGGCAATCATGCCTTTGTGTACTTCGTCTGGTCCATCGGCAAGACGTAAACTACGCGCTTGGGCAAAGAAACCTGTCAACGGTGTATCTCTAGATACGCCTGCACCACCATGAATCTGCATCGCCATATCAACTACTTTTTCCAAGACACTTGGTGCAACCACTTTAATGGCAGAAATTTCGGTAAGTGCTGCCATATTGCCTAAAGTATCCATTTTATAGGCTGCATAGAGAGTTAATAAACGTGCTTGGTCAATCGCCACACGTGCTTCCGCTACACGCTCCAAATTGCCACCGAGTTTCAGAATTTCCTTGCCAAATGCGGTACGACTCATGCCACGGTCAATCATCAACTCCAAAGATTTTTCGGCTGCACCAATACAACGCATACAATGGTGAATACGCCCCGGACCTAAACGACCTTGTGCAATTTCAAAACCTTGTCCTGCACCGCCAATAAAGTTGGCAACAGGCACACGCACGTTATCAAAACTGACTTCGCCATGACCGTGTGGCGCGTCGTAATCACCAAATACAGGTAACATGCGTTGAATTTTAACGCCCGCAGTATCCACAGGGACTAAAACCATAGAGTGTTGATGATGACGGTCTTTGGTTTCATCGGGTGTATGCGCCATAAAAATAATAATTTTGGCATTTGGATCGCCCAAACCTGAAGACCACCATTTACGACCATTCAAGACAATTTCATCGCCGTCTACGACTGCTGTTGCCTGCATATTGGTCGCATCACTTGAAGCCACTGCAGGTTCAGTCATACAAAACACAGAACGAATTTTACCTTCAAGCAGCGGTGTCAGCCATTCTGCCTTTTGTGCTTCAGAACCATAGCGCCATAAAACTTCCATGTTGCCGCTGTCGGGTGCATTACAGTTAAATACGGTTGGCGCAATCAAACTGCGTCCACTCAACTCTGCAATGTGTGCATATTCTTGTACCGACAAACCTTGTCCTAATTCTGGACAAGGTAAAAACATATTCCATAAACCTGCAGCTTTGGCTTTGGCTTTTAATTGTTCTAATTGTGCTGGCCATTGCCATTTAGTCCAGTCACCACCCTGATTTAATTCGTGAACTTCTGCCCAGAATTCAGCTTCAATCGGCTCAATTTCTTTGGCAATAAAGGCTTTGGTACGTTCTATATAGTCTTTGGCGCGTGCAGATAGCTCAAACATGGTTCAAATCCCTTAAAATATTGTATTCATTGCTTTACAACACCTTAACTTGAAAAGTAATATGAACAAAATGATTTAATTCAATAAAACACTATGAATCATGTTCATAACAATGCAAAAGTTGATCTTACCGTTTTTCATCGTTTAGACATCAATTTATACCCGATGTTTGTTGCAATTTATGAGCAGCGCAGTATTTCCAAAGCTGCACAAATTTTGTGTATTAGCCAATCTGCCGCCAGTCATGCTTTGCAGCGTTTAAGACAACATTTACAAGATGATTTACTGGTGCGAAGTGGCAATAAAATGCTGCCTACGCCTTTTGCCGAGCAAATTTATCCGACTATTAAAAATGCCTTGTTGGCGATTCAAAGTATTGCAATACAGAAACAGCAATTTGAGCCGAATATGTTGCAATCGCTCAAAATTGCTATCCATGATGAAATTGAACCGATTATTTTTCCTAAATTGGTGGCACATTTTCAAAAGTTGAACTTGGATATTCAATTTCTGAGCCACAAATTAGACCGCAAAACGGTTTTGGCAGATTTAGCAACACAACAAATTGATTTTGTAATTGATTTAGAACAAAACTTTGGCGATAAAATTCAGTTTCAATCCTTAGTTCAAGACCAATTTGTGGTCTGTAGTTCACAACAAGAAATGAATACTGCACTTTATTTATCTTCTGCACATATTGGGGTTTCATCACGGCGTACAGGTATGTTGCTAGAAGATATTTATTTGCATCAAAAGCAATTATCACGGCAGGTTTTTTTACGTTGTCAGCACTATTCTACGGCGTTACAGATTTTACAGCAGCATCCTCAAGCAATACTAACTATTCCTAAAATGATTTTAAAGCATTTGAATATGAGCCAAAAATTGAATATTTTTGATGTGCCTGTAGACTTGCCTGTAATTAATATGGGGATGTATTGGCATAAAGATTTACAGGAAAATTCAAGGCATTATTTCTTAAGAGAGGAAATTTCTAAAATCTTTGCTTAGGCTATTTTGAATTAATCTTGAATTTGCAAGTGGTTGCTAATCGTCTTGTATGATTCTATAAAAAATAAAAGCCGCCGAGACAGCTTTTTAATATGGGTTTGTTCTTAAAACTTCGCTTCCAATACTTTTGTAGATACTTTGCCTTTCCATAAATCACGCAAAATTGGCAAATAGAACTTTTCACCTACTTCTACCAATTCAGCATCAATTAAGGCATGTGTTTCATGCATAAATAAGTAATCTAGCTCCACAGTTTGTAATTGTTGTTGTGCTTTGGCGAAATCTTTACGTTTTTGTTGGGCTTGTTTCACTAACTGATCTGCAAATGTCTTGCCCTTGAACTGACTGAGCGCATTTAAACGTAATTCAATCACGCCCCACCCACTGAGCAGCAATTTAAATAACTCTAAATCTGCAGTGGTTGATTCCCACGTCATTTCTTCCAGATTTTCATTTTCAGGCAATACAGGTAGTAAAAGCTCCATTACACTTGGAAAAATCTTTTTAAAATTCAAGATAAATTTAACAGGCTGCTCACCCGGGTAATCTTTAAATTGCACGTGTTGCTGAACATCTGTTAAATAAATTGAGAGCATTGAAAATTTCCGTAGTTAAGATATTGAGTTGCTTATAAAAAAATTAAATTTTGCAAAATAAATGCAAAACTTTAGCAAAACAGTATTTTGAAGTATTGCGTATTCTAGCAATTATGGCAGCTTAATCAATGTAAGTTGAATAAGGAACGGACATAAAAGAAAGCATCTAAAAGTGGTTAATGCGACTAAATGACGGGTTTTGAACTATTACATTTAGATAGCACCTTGTAGCAGCCTATTCTGCCGTTATGCAAATTATGTCTTTACACCAACACATAAATTTAAAATCGTATTAGGATGAATTACCCCTCTACATTCAAATTAGGTGCAATAGAAAACCCAGCATTTAGGCTGGGTTTAGTATATTTTACTTGATTAATGCAACGCCATTTCCGCGCTTTTAGCTAAGAATGCCGAACGGCTTAAATGTTGTTTTTTTGCAACAGCATCAATACGTTTCACTAAAGCTTCTGGCATGCTGATATTAATACGAATAGACTTTGTATTTACTTTTGTTGTATCAATATCAACTAACAACCAAAACCCCCCCTCAAATCGCTCATCACCTAACCATTGCTCTGGGCTTGATGGTTCTGGTAACGGAATATCTTCACCATCAAAGTGAACTTCAACCGCTTCCTGTGCCATGCGCTGAATATCTTGCATCTCATCTGCTGCGCTAAAGCATCCATCAAAGTCAGGAAAGGTTAAACCGTATGCGCTATCTTCATCTTTGTGAACATATACTGGATATAACATTTTTACCTCCACTCCCAACCAGCCTGTTTATATATATTGCGTAGAGTTCCTATTGGCATATCTTTACGTGGATGTGGTACCACAACATGTCCAGGCTTTTCAGGATGCTTATACTTTTCATGGTCGCCTTTACCACCCACTTTGTACCAGCCTTCCTGCTCAAGACGCTTAATAATGTCTTTGCTGTTCATTGTGTAATTATACACAACATAATTTTAATAAGGAAGGATGCCCAAAATTTTCCCTGATTTTCATAAACAAAGTCTGTGTCTACCTCGCATCATGTGCAGACAAACACAGACCTTGAATTTGTTTAAAACTGATTACTTGGTATTCGGTGCAATCATTTGTTCAGGACGTACCACTTCATCAAACTGCTCTGCTGTGACCAAATTCAGCTCTACTGCAACTTGCTTTAAGGTTTTATTTTCCTTATAAGCTGTTTTAGCCACCTTCGCTGCATTCTCATAACCAATTACAGGATTCAAAGCGGTCACTAACATGAGTGAATCATGCAAAAAGTGATCTATTTTTTCACGGTTTGCTTGAATGCCAACGGCACAATGCTCATTAAAGCTATTGCAGGCATCACCCAAGAGTTGAATAGATTGCAATAAGTTATATGCGATCACTGGCATAAATACATTCAGCTCAAAATTGCCCGATGCACCTGCCACGTTAATCGTGGTGTCATTGCCCAATACCTGTGCAACTACCATGGTCATCGCTTCGCTTTGTGTTGGATTAACCTTACCCGGCATAATACTTGAACCAGGTTCATTTTCTGGAATACGCAACTCACCAAAACCACAACGCGGGCCACTGGCTAACCAGCGAATATCATTGGCAATTTTATTTAAACTCACCGCCAAAGTTTTTAATGCACCCGAAGCAAATACTGCAGCATCACGCCCTGCCAAAGCCTCAAACTTATTTGGTGCAGTCACAAAAGCTAAGCCTGTAAGCTGTGCCAATTGCTCCGCTGCCTGTACCGCATAATCAGGATGTGCATTTAAGCCTGTACCGACTGCTGTACCACCAAGCGGCAACTCATACAAGCCTGTTAAAGCCTGTTCCAAACGCTTTAAACTATGATCTAATTGAGATACATAGCCACTAAATTCCTGCCCTAAAGTTAATGGCGTTGCATCTTGTAAATGTGTACGTCCAATTTTGACAATTTCAGAAAATTCTTCACTTTTGGCATGCAACGTATCACGCAAACCCTTTACTGCAGGAATGAGCAGTTCATTAATTTGCAAACTCGCTGCTACATGAATTGCAGTTGGAAAAGAATCATTGGTCGATTGGGCGCGGTTGACATGATCATTCGGATGTACAGGCTTTTGTGCACCTAAAGGATTCCCCAGTTTTTGATTGGCGATATTGGCAATCACTTCATTGCAGTTCATGTTACTTTGCGTACCCGAACCTGTTTGCCACACCACCAAAGGAAATTGACTGTCCCACTGCCCTGCAATGACTTCATCTGCTGCACCGACAATGTACTGCGCCAACTCTTGCGGGATTTGCCCTAAGTTTGCATTGGTTATTGCCGCAGCTTTTTTAACCAAACCCATAGCGCGAATCATGGCGCGTGGTAAACGCTCATTGCCGATTTTAAAATTTTGTAAGCTGCGCTGAGTTTGTGCGCCCCAAAGCGCGTCATTCGGAACTTCAACCTCACCCATGGTGTCATGTTCAATACGTGTTTGCATGTTCAGCCTCATTCCTTCGTGATTTCAATGATGTCATGTGCTCTTATCTCGATCTTATAAAAAACAGACAGCCTAGTAAATGATAATTATTATCAATAATTCCGTTGCATTGTATCTGTTTCAGCTATGAGGCTTCGTGAATCGCATCTCAACGAATTTTATAGCGCTTACTTTTAATGCTTAAGCGTATTTTGATAAAAACGCCATTCATCCTCTAGCATTTTTTCCAGACTACGTTTTGGCTGCCAGTGTAAATATTGTTGTGCCTTATCTACGACTGCACCTAACTGATCTAACTCAGGATATTCATAATGAATTGCAGGAACTGTAGCAATTTCAGTGTCAGTGACTTCACTAATACGTGCAAGTAATTGTTGAATTGAAACCACTTCTCCCGCAATATTAAAAGCTTCACAGCTATGCGTTTGCTCAAATAACCAATGCAGGCTTGCAATCACAGCATCACAGGCATCGAGTACGTGCACAAAGCTACGTTCTACAGTTTGATCTGCAGTATTAGCTTGCTGACGTAATTCAATCGCTTCACGCTGCTGTACTGCGACTTGCATCGCCAAAGGAATAATATTTTTAGGTAACGGAGCAACGACTTCACCTAAAATGCCGTGTTCAAATGCACCTGCTATATTACTCAAGCGCAAAATAGCAATATTCCATTCATTATCCGTTCTAAAAGTATCGCGGATGATTTCTTCAACCATCTGCTGAGATTTCACATACGGATTGGCATAGGTGTAATTAAAACTCTGGCTTTCTTCCAGATTCAATCCTGACTTGCCATAGACCGCTATACTTGAAAGATGCACTAAACGACGCACACCTGTACGTTGCATGGAACGCAATAAACTCATAATACAACTGACGTTATCGTTATAATATTCCAGTGGTTTAAGCACCGATTCTTCTAAAGATTTAAACCCTGCACAATGCACCACCGCAATAATCGAATATTGTTCAAAAACTTTGTTCAGCGCAGGCGTATTTCTTACATCCAGTTTGGCAAAAGGCACATAACGCCCTGCAATATATTCAAGTCGCTCTAAAGTCTGCATACTTGCAT
This sequence comes from Acinetobacter sp. YH16051, assembly GCF_013417135.1. NCBI lineage: Bacteria > Pseudomonadati > Pseudomonadota > Gammaproteobacteria > Moraxellales > Moraxellaceae > Acinetobacter > Acinetobacter sp. YH16051. The sequence goes on from NZ_VPEN01000014.1 coordinate 48,037, forward strand.
TGGATAAATTATCTACAATAATGACCTCTTGCCCTTGAGCCATTAGGCTTAATGCAATGTGTGAGCCTATAAAGCCTAAACCACCAGTCACTAAAATCATTTATACTACCTTTTTTTATAAAGTCTGAATGCGCCTTGGCACATTGCATTAGTGAATTTTGATGAGCACCTTATTACTAATAACCTCCGCACCAACCTCTATTCATGCATGGCATGCACTCGGTCTTGCTCAAGCCTTACAACAGAAAAATGAGGCTTTTCGTGTGTTTTTTTATCAAGATGGCGTTGCTGTAGCGAATGAGTTGCAATGGGTACCCGATGATCAACGCAACCTCAAAACAGAATGGCAAAAATTGTCTATTCGTTTACCCGTATGTGTAAGTGCCGCACTGGCACGTGGTATTAGCGATGCAGACAATGCCAAACGCCATCAACTGAGCCAACACAATTTAGCCGCAGGCTTTGAATTGGTTGGCTTGGGCGAACTGACCGATGCAGTGCAAAGCACAGAACGCCTGATTCAATTTTAAGCGATTCATTTTGTAAATCTGTTGCATTTAAAAGGTAAATTGTGTGAAAACTGTACTCGTGGTTTTACGTCAGGCCAATTTAAACAGCTTACAAGTGCATGAAAGCTTGTCTGCAACAATGGTACTGGCAACTTTTGGTTGTGAAGTCAAAGTGTTATTACAAGATGCGGCATTAAGCCTATTACAGTCGGAACTGGCATTTGATTCACTAAAACATGCTTTTAAAGTGGCATCCAATTTGGTCGATAGCTTTGAGTTTTATGACCTCAGCCCAATTTTGATTGAAAATAAACATGCTAACTCGCTGTTTATCAAAAATACGGTACATGAAATTGAATGGGTGGAACTGAATCGGGAGCTGATTCAAACCTTTGATCGAGTTTTATATTGGTAGGTTGATCGGTGGTTTAACAATCTGATTGATCATTTGACCATATCTAAACATCTAAAGAGAAAAGCATGTCTGACGCAAATTTATATTTAATCCAAGCGAGCTTTGATAGCACCGCAACAATTTTAGCAGAGCTAAATGCCTTGTATGCTCCGCAAGACAGCGTTGTACTTATGGGTGATGCGGTATTGCATCAGCAACATCCACTCTGTGCCCAGCTAGACAAAATATATGTACTGGAAAATGATGCAGAAATATTGAATGGTCATTTGGCGGAAAATGTACAGCCGATTAATTATGCAGCTTTTGCAACGCTGTGTTTAGCACATCAGCGCTGTATCAGCTTAAAATAGCAAGCCGTAATGATATGAAACCAATGCAAAGCATTTTTAAGGGTGAATGAAACAAGAGATGACACTAGAATTAGATCAAGATGGACATTTGCTGGATTACACTGTCTGGAATGAACAAGTGGCGCAAGAATTGGCGCAAAGTTTAGAGCTTGAACTCACAGCTTGGCATTTTGAAGTTTTGCACGCTGTACGCCAATTTTATCAGCAATTTGGACACTCACCTGCAACCCGTCCTTTAATCAAATTTTTAATGAAAACTGTAAGCCCAGAGATTAACAACGCTGTTTTGCAGGAAAAATTTAATACAGGTTTGGTGGCACGGCATTTAAGTCGTTTAGCGGGTATTCCTAAACCAGCCAACTGCTTATAGACAAACTGTTGCTGATTAATACAGCACTGATTTAGGCTTGTTTTAAATTCTGCTGTGCTTGGATGTACTGATAATACACTGGGGTAAAATGTGGTTTTACTTGCTTGGCATGCAGTTCTTCACCACATTCCGAACATACTACGACAGGTTGAAACGTCTTAGCACAATTTTTATGGATGTATTCCACAGGCTTACCTAAACCTTGATCCATCCATTTATCTGCCCAATTTGCCATAGACAGCATTAAGGGATAAAGCTCCAAGCCCTTCTCTGTCAATTTATATTCAAAACGTTCTTGGCGCTCTACATAAGGCACTTTGACTAAAATTTCATGTTCCACCAAACGCTTTAAACGATCTGACAATACATGCCGCGTTACGCCCAAATGTTGTTGAAAATCATCAAAGCGACGCATGCCCATAAAGGCATTACGAATAATCAGCATCGTCCAACGGTCACCAATCACCGACAAGGTTCGTGCAATCGAACAAGGCTGCTCGCCAATTTCATCCCATTTCATCTATGTCGCCTATCCCTCAGTTCACTACCTGCAAGTTAAAAGATTCTACAGTCTTTGCAAAGTCAGTTTTGCATGAAAATTGATAAAAAATGAAGTATGACTTCACAATCTGCTTAAAAGGGATCCCCAGTTTTGGGGTTTTATATGTCTGCATCTTCAATCTTCAGATTTGCTATTCACTTATAAGGCAGATCACACTATTTAGATGTAGCTCCTGCACAAAAAACTTGTTCAGTCATACCTGAAGCCGTGAAACTGTTGTGCTGCTGCTCTAAATAACGCCTTGCCACCATTAACATCACAGGTGCAGGATACAAGTTTGGATTGTGCTCGGAAATTTCAGCAATATTTTTATAGGCGTGATAGCGTGCACAAAATGCCTGTTTTTGTTGTTCTGCCGTTGCTTGGCTAGCTGGGTCATCCAGTATTTTTTTGCTGTCATTCACAATTTGCGTGTATTGATTTAACAAATATTGATATTGCGTTTGGGTCAATCCATCGACTGCGTGTTGGATTGTAATAGGCATCGATGATGCTTCAAGTGCCAACTGCTGCGCTTGAATACCTTGTGCCATTACGCTCAGACTTTGCAGTCCAAGCATAATGCTCACCGATATTTTTGCCATGTTCGACATGCGCATAGGCTTAAGACTCATCGCCTTCTTTCCAGACATCTTCATAGTCATCAGCATCAATCATAAAGCGGTAGCCTTGTTCTAAAGCCAAGTATGGAAGCACATCGGGCAAAATATCTTGTAGCTCGCGTACAGGCATGGTTTCAAAGTTCACGTCATCTTCACCCAATTCACCGCCATAAATGTACCACGCGACTTTTTCTTCACCTTCTGGCGCTTTACGCAAGCCCACAAGTGGATCTTTATTTAAGGTCTGGACTGCAACTGCGACAACATCATCGCCACTCACAGCAATATAGGCTGAACCAAATTCTTCACAGAGCAGTTTTTGTTCTTCTATCAACTCTGCCAAGGCTGAGTTTTTTTGCTTTTGCTGTGGTTTAGACATGACAATTCTCTAAGATAAGCTGTGAGTATTCTAACGAGATTGTACAGATAGAAAATCTTTATTTTTATCCACTGGAGCGAAAAACCTCGTGGTTCAGCACGAGGATATAAGCGACTGGAGTAAACCATATGAACGACACGAAATGTCGTTTTAAATACTTGTACTATAGTCACTATTAAGAAAAATACTGTTAAAATAATTGGATGAAGACACTCAAATTACGCATAAAAGACAAACATTGCAAGGTGCTAAATCAGTTAGCATCCGAAGTAAATTTTGTCTGGAATTATGTCAATGATTTGTGTTTTAAGCATCTGCAACGTAAACAACAATTCTTTTCAGCATACGACATTGCAAAATACACGAAAGGCACATCGAAAGAATGCAACTTGCACAGTCAAACTATTCAGGCAGTGACAGAAGAATTGGTCACAAGACGCAAGCAGTTCA
>NZ_VPEN01000148.1:0-1096 GCF_013417135.1 Acinetobacter sp. YH16051
ATGAAAAAAACCTAGACCGAAGTCTAGGCTTTAAATTTTAAAAACACATAAAAATTAAGGCTATAGTCTCAATTTTTCAACTTCGTATAACGTGTATTATGTTAATTTTAGGAAAACTTAAAAAATGAAGAAACTACAAATCATCTTTTCAGTAATTTTAGTCATAGTAATTTTATGGGGTATACAATGGATGTTTCATGGTTTTCCAGTAAAACCTTCAAACATCAATAATGTAAAACCTACTGGAGATATAGAATCTAACTTAAATGCATTCTTAACTGACACAGCTTTACCACGAATAATAGAGAGTTGTATTCCCTTCTATAATGAAGATTTTAGAAAACTAAATTCTCAGCTTAAAAACTCACCTGATTTAATTAAGGCTGATCACTTTAATAAAGCTCAATTAATAACAATTAATTCTGATACAAGAAAAAAAGAAGCCAACTTATCTACTGTAAATATTATTAATGAATTTTTTACTGTTTTAGATAGTCCAATGACTAATCCAGAAATGCTACAAAGATGTTTCGGAAATTATGGTTATACACTTCAAGACATGAGAAGGATTAAGAAAAAATTTAGCAATTTTGCAAACTCAAATTAATTAGATACCCTGCATTTAACATAATGGTTGTTATGCGAAATTCCTAGCATATTCACCTTTTGTCTTATATCTTTGTTTTTACCAATAGGTAAAATATATTCATAACCTACATCGGAAAAGTAGGTAGTTAAGAAAAAAATTGCAGAGATTTATAAGCCTTATAGTAACGGGAGAGACTATAGGGCTTTTTATTTATCTTAATATTCATATACCTAATGGATTTGCTTTTCAACTAGTTCCAATTTGTTTAATGCTTGCCGTTTTTTATGATCATTATTAATCTTTACAACTAGAGCTAAAATAAAAACCATCACTATAAAAACAAGGAAAATCAAATGCTTTTTCATCATTAATCCCTTCTTTTGATCTTTAAGAATGCCTTGTTCCTTTGTAAATAGATATGACATAAGGGAAGCACTGATACAAGCCTTTTTAAATGACTTTAGCAACTCGATAAACAGTTGCAACTCCACAATTCACTGCTTTGGC
>NZ_VPEN01000149.1:0-1088 GCF_013417135.1 Acinetobacter sp. YH16051
ACAATATCAATTTCATCTCTACTCAGCCCATTTTCATAGTGTTGATAGTGTCCTAGTTCTTGAAATTTGGTTTCGATGTAGTAAGCGACTTGCTCAATATTTCGATTCTTAAATGCTTCATGCTGACGTTCTGACCAAACAGCAATACGCTCCGCAGTCGGTGAGCGATAACCATTGTTTTTGAAATATCGAGTTAAATCAGTACAGGGCTTTGGCTTAATCACAACATTACTGAGTTGTCGTGCAATTAAATCAATGTGTTTAGTTGTTCGATCAAGTTGTTGACTGAAAGTTCTAGCTTCTGAAGCTTGTTGTTTAACTCGCTGACGTTGATTTCGTTGTCTGTTGCTGTATTCAATGATGATGCTGTCGAAAGTGCTTTCGTTAATTGCGATTGTGTGAGCTGTATATCGTCCAGAATTGGTTTTAGTTCTTGATTGATCTTGCTCTGCACTAATTTTTCGATGTTCGAGTTGTCCAGTACAGTAAGCAATTTCTCTTGCAAATGTTTTTGCGCTTGCATTGCGAATGTCTGTAAAGACTGCGACATATCTAGCTTTGGTACTTGGTTCATTTGCTGAATTAGTGCTGTGTTGCGCTGTTCTAAGTGCTCGATGTACTTCTTCTGCTCGTTGATACAAGTCTGCTGTAGCTCGTTCTGTTTCTGTAGCAAACTGACTTGCTGACTGATTAACTGCTTTAATTCGCTCATTTACTTCACCCATGAAATTATGATCAGGATTAGCAGTAATGCTGTACATGATACTGACAAAATTAGACTGATTTTCTGCTGTTGTTGCTGTGTCTGCTGTTGAGCTAAGCTCTGAATATTCAAACTTTCGGCTTGTTTCACTAAACTTTGTACCTGATTCAATAGCTCGGTTGATCTGTGCGTCAGCTTCTGCACTGATTCCTTTTGCTCTTGTGCGTTGTTGATCAAGTTCTGACAGCTCTGCTGTATTTCGTTGTCTATAAATTTCAATCGGGACCTGGTACTTGTCTGCAAAGAATCTAGCTCTTGATTCAGTTGCTCGTTGAAGTTTGTTATAGAGTTCATTAACTCGTTTTGCATCGACTTCATTTGCTCT
>NZ_VPEN01000150.1:0-1088 GCF_013417135.1 Acinetobacter sp. YH16051
TTGTGAAAAATTGTGGGACAGCAATGGCTTCCTGAGTCGTTTTTTCCTTCCTTACGGTTAGCCAGGACTCCACTTTTTTGATGAGCCAATTTCAGTGCAAGCACATGAAATAATGACTCCTCAAAAAACCGGATGAGGTTTATTAAAACTGAATAAACTTGTGGAACATTGCTTAAATAATAGGCGTGGAACGTGAAAAATCATAAAAAAAGCCCGAACAGGGATGCTCGGGCTATAAACTAGAAACTACAGCGTTGAATTATAAGGATAATTATACAGCATTTCGTATAACGTGTATTATGTTAATTTTAGGAATTCTAAACTTGAGCAGAAATTAATGTGGATTTAAATTTACGAACTTCATCATTCAGTACGTGAAGTTCTGTTGATCTTATTGCATTACCTAAATGCATCATTGCTGCAACTGTTACTTGAGGAGGTTGAGCCAGAATTACTTGTCCATTATTATTTATTAGCGGCCCCGCATATAATATACCAACTAAATGAATTCGACTTTTATCCATATAATAAGTATTAGTTTTTCTGTCTAAATACCCCTTTTTATCATATAAAAAAATTGGTGATCCAGAGGATCCTGGGAAACAAGCCATATCAACCATAAACTCTTGTTTTCCATTATATAGTTTTGCAAGAGAAGAGGCCGTTATTCCCTTACGAATAATAGGTAGATGGTTTACCTCATCAGAAATACCATTAGGACAGCCAATCATTGTTACTTCTTCAATAGCATCAAAATATTGCCAATCATCGGTATTCGGTATTAATGATAAATCTAAAAATTTATAGAATATTGGCATACCTTGATCTATTGCTTGATTTATCAAACCTGCAATAGAGATAGCACATAAATCAATTTTCGTATCAGGATGATAGATAACCTGTTTATCGTTTATCCCAATGCTTAGTTCGACAAAATTTCCTGAAGGTTCTCCTTCATTATTCTTTACATGACAAATGATTTTTATTTGATCACTCTTTTCTATTACATGTTTGTTTGTCACCAGAGCTAGAAAGCAATTTTCTCCATCATTATCGAAGGCTGTGAAGAATCCAGTCCCTGTACTATG
>NZ_VPEN01000151.1:0-1084 GCF_013417135.1 Acinetobacter sp. YH16051
AAGGGTGCAGGCTTTGAGATTGCTAGAGAAACAGATAGATCAATCAGTATTAAAAATCCTGACGGCAAACGAAATATACGTTTAGAGGGCGTAATTTATGAAAATAGACGATTTGGTGAAGAATTTAGAGCAGAACACAGCCGAGCAGGACAAGACTATCAAGAAACAAGCCGAGAGCGTTACCAAACAGCACTTGGAAAGTTACAACGCCTTACTACAAAAAAACTTGAAGCAAACCGAGAGCATTTTAGAGAAAAACCTTCAAACCATCGAGGAGCAACAGCCGAGCATAGTAAACGCTTTGCGTTTGAATACACTCAAGGGGGCAGTTTTGGGCGTACTGGTGGCGATATTTCTGATATTTCTAGGGATAACGGCATGGCTAGGCAAGGAAATCAGAGCCAAGCAACAGGAATTAGCCGAAATCAACCTAGAGCTGGAAAGAACACCATTAGAGAATCGGATATTGCGTATGGTGGAATTTCACGAGAGCGAGGACAACAAAGCCTATTTCATCGTAGCGAAGAACGCCAAGAAAGCGGAAGCGTACACAACAACGGGCAAGGACAAGGTACTCAAAATCGAGAGGTAGGAAACGAACATGACCAACGACTTTATGAATCACTACAACGCCATTTTGAACTCGTTAGAGAAGCAATTGAGCGAGCTAAGCGAAATAAATCAAAGACAGACCAAGCAGATAGAAATATTGAGCAATCAGAATCAAGAATTAGTGAATCTAAACGAGCGATTGACCAAAGCCAACAATGTTATAACCATTCAAAACGAGGAATTGAGGAATCACAACAGCGTATTGAGGAAAAAGTAAGGCAGGAACAGGAAAAACAACAAATTAAGAAAGATTACGGAATGAGGTTTGGTAGATGAACCACACCTCATTTCTCACTGGTTTAAATATTAAAATCGCATTCAGGTATTTTTTGCTGTAATTCTTTATATTTTGCTTTAACTGCATCAAGTTTGGCTTGGTTTGGGTTGCCATTAAAGAAAAAGCCATCAAATGGTTTCTTTTCTTCAGTATATTTTGTTCTTAAATCATTACAGTCCTTTCTATTTTTAACGG
>NZ_VPEN01000152.1:0-1081 GCF_013417135.1 Acinetobacter sp. YH16051
TTTAATATTCCATGGGCGAAACGGAATTCAGCAACTATCACAGCTCAACGTAGTAATGATCAAAATCAACTTAGCCTGAACGTCTTACATTCTGTGGATCAAGACCAAGGTGGTTTCGGTTGGCAAGCAAGGGCCAATCATACTGAGTTATACTCACAATTTCAGGGGCAACTGGATTATTTAAGTCGTTATGGCTTGGCCCAACTTAACGTTCAACATACGACCTCAGACCAAAGTAATACCAGTATTTATGCTTCAGTGAATGGCGGGGTTGTACTATTGAAAGATGCTATCTTACCTAAACGCCTAAGCAGTGGTTCATTTGCTATCGTTTCAACAGATCAAATACCTGATGTGCCTGTACGACTAGAGAATCGTTTAATTGGTAAAACTAATAAAAAAGGTTATCTACTACTCGATTATTTGAACCCTTATCAGAATAATAGTATCGCTATAGATACGCTTGATTTGCCAATTAATCTAAAAATTGAAAAAACGCAACAAAATGCTGTACCACGCCAATCGAGTGGCGTTTTTGTACAATTCCCGATGTATCAAGTGAAATCTGTGCAACTTCAAGTAGTAGATTTACAGGGACAAAATGTGAACGTGGGAACTTCTGTATGGCAAGAAGAACCGATTCAGCAACAACAACCCACAACTATTGTGGCTCACGATGGAGTTGTGTATATCGATAACCTAAAAAATAATACACTTTACATAGGCAATCAACTTAAGCAGTGCCGAGTGATACTGCCTGAACTTACAACATTAAAAGGTTTTAGTGATTTGGGGCGAATGGTATGTCAATAAACTGCAATGACTTGTTTAAAATGAGTGATTCAACGAAATATTTTATTTATGCAAGTTTATTCTTACTAGTATCTATTCTTTTTTGTTTACCTGCTTATGCTAGTAGCTGTTGGTTAGGGCAGTCTGCAACGTTAAGTTTAGGAACATCAAATGCTCAAGGCTCAGCACTTGTTTCAACAGATGTTATTGCTGACTGTTACGTTAATTCAAACCAGCCTGTAACGTATAAGCTATGTTTAGTGGCTGATAGTTTTGATCCCGCAGGTAG
>NZ_VPEN01000153.1:0-1081 GCF_013417135.1 Acinetobacter sp. YH16051
ATTTTGTACGCTCAGGCTTACATAAATCTCGGCCCTTTGCGGCTATCTAGGATACTGGAACTTTCCTATGATGAACTCATCAGGAACAGGAAGTTCCATACAAGAATAACAATAGATAAGCACAAGGACTGTAAGGTACGACAGGAGTTATACCGAGCGAACCAATACGGAAAACCCCGGCAGGATGCCGGGGTTTTTTATTGCCTATCATTTCTCATTTGCAAAACAAGCATAATGCTCCTAAAATATAGACTATAATCTATATTTTGGTTGTGGTATGTGGACAGTCATTACGACAGATCTATTTAATCAGTGGCTTGAACAGCAAGATGAATCGACACAAGAGAAGGTCCTAGCTGCCCTGGTTGTTCTACAGCAGCAGGGACCGAGTTTAGGCCGTCCTTTAGTAGATACTGTGTATGAGTCTAAATTTACCAATATGAAAGAACTGCGTGTTCAACATCGCGGTAGACCCTTAAGAGCTTTCTTCGCATTTGATCCCTTACGACAGGCTATTGTTCTATGTATTGCTGATAAAGGCGGTAAAAAGCGTTTTTATAAAGACATGCTGGATATTGCAGATGAACAATACCAACTTCATCTCACCACCCTAGGAGATAAATCTAATGGCTAAGACTCTGCAAGAATTGTTAGCTAGCCGCTCTCCAGAGAGCCAAGCCCGTATTCAAAAAATGGCAGATGAATTACTGCTAGAAAATCAGCTTCATCTTATTCGTGAAGAACTCGAAATTTCTCAAAAAGAGCTTGCTGAAACTTTGGGAATAAAACAGCCATCGCTTTCAGCAATAGAAAATCGTGGCAATGATCTTAAGATTTCAACCATGAAAAAGTATGTTGAGGCAATGGGTGGGAAGCTCCGTATTGATGTAGAGCTTCCAACAGGAAAACATATAGGATTCAATGTTTAACAATAAAAATGGGAGCTATAGGCTCCCATTTTTAGATTCGTATAACGTGTATTATGTTAATTTTAGAAAATATTAAGGATGGGAATAGAGAATGGTAGAAACAGACCAAAAATTAGCACAGAACGGATGTTGTTATGCTTAATCCTGATCGG
>NZ_VPEN01000154.1:0-1067 GCF_013417135.1 Acinetobacter sp. YH16051
AGATCCTGCTTATTCAGGAATGAATAATAAATTAAAACTTGGTAAAGGAAGAATTGTTGGAAAATATGCTGATAAAGGTACAGAACAAGCTAAATGGTTCAATGAATTTGATGACACAGAAGAAAATTATCATCTGTTTTTAAGTGAATGTAAAAGAGTCTTAAATAAGCAAACAGGTCATATTTATCTAATGTTTGATTCATTTAGTTTATTAACTTTAGGAGCATTGGTAAGAGAGTACTTTGATGTAAAAAATTTACTCGTATGGGACAAAGTAAATATTGGAATGGGACACTATTTTCGTCGACGCCATGAATTAATTTTGTTTGCAACAAATGGTAATACTCGAAAAGTAAGTAGTAGATCTCTACATGATATTTGGGATGTAAAGCGTATTCATAACTCGAAATACCCAACTCAAAAACCGGTAGAAGTTTTTGAACGTATGCTTGAGGCTAGTAGTGTTCCAGGTTTTACAGTATGTGATCCATTTCTAGGTAGTGGTTCAGCAGCTCTTGCGGCTATTAAATATGATTGTAATTTTGTTGGTTGCGACATTTCAGAACAATCTTTTGAATTATGTAATGAAAGAATTCAACAATTTCTAGATAATAACGTGGATATCTTGGAAAAGAGTTCTAAAAAGTAATGGCATCGTTATCAAAGACTAAGCATTTATTTGGTTTTACTTCACCCCGAACAATTGAAAAAATTATTCCAGAACTAAATATATTAAGCCAACAATTTTCTGGAAAGGCATGGGGTGAAAATCAAATAAATTTCTTTGATGCGATATTTAAGTCGGATTTCTATGAAGGAACAACCTATCCTCAAGATCCAGCTTTAGCTGCGCGTGATAGGATAACTAGAGCCCCTAAAGCATTAGGATTTATTCAATTAAAGCCATTTATTGAATTGACTAAAGCCGGTAATCAATTAGTAAATCAAAAGAGGTTACCAGAGTTATTTACAAAACAATTGCTTAAGTTTCAGCTACCTGCACCCTACCATACACAATCACCCACAGTAAATTTTAATGTTCGTCCTTATCTTGAGTTACTTCGATT
>NZ_VPEN01000155.1:0-1067 GCF_013417135.1 Acinetobacter sp. YH16051
GTTAACCTTAAAATTCATAGTCGTATCCAAATTAGAACGAGATTGCTCAATCTCTTCAACAAGTAATCTTTTATGATCAACACTTGCTTGCATACGTTTTAAGTTATCTAAAGCGTCATTGTCATCCAAATCATTCACCTAGTAGTTACTTAGGAAGTACTGAGAAATTACCAAGTAATTACTTTAAAGGCAAGTTATATTTTTATTAAAATTATAAGTTATTGTTTTTATTAGAACAGAATGCATCTTTTCCTAAATATAGGACTAGAGTCCACCATTAGAAAACGTGGACTCTTTCAAGCAGTAGTCGCGGCGGAACAAGTTCCTGCCTGCGCCTACTACTACCTACCACTTAACCAGTATTAATACCAAAAGCTCGAACAGCGATAGCCATTAACTTAATTGAAGTACAGGCAGCAGAAGTAGCAAGAATAATTGACATAGCATGTGGGAAATCTAAATAAGCAACAAACTCACCAACTGGACCACCAACAGAAGAAAGCGAAGATAATTGAGAAAGAATGGCAGACTCAATGCGATGTATGACAGGGAGAACAGTATTATTTAAAAAAGCATAAGTAAGACCTGCAACCGTAACACCTACAACAAGCTTGCCAACAACACTAAGAACAACTCTAGAAAGAATCATCAAAGGAATATTTATAGCCATAAAAAAACCTATTTTTGTATTAAAAATTTATAGGTAAATTATATCAAATTTCTATTTATATATTTGTTTTTTAACAATTTTAATAGTAAGTGATTTTATCATTATGGTGGGAGTTGGAGAAGATCAGGGAATACTCACCCTAGAGCATCTAAAAAGACACTCCAGGAGTATTACCCTAACAATGTGGTCATCACTACGGAGCCGAGCCATCGTTTCACAGGAGCGCATCACAGCGTAATGCTGCGCTTGTTTTGGTTAGGGCTTACGTCACCCCCTGAACACGTCCAAAACCGCCTATAAACGCCTTTAATTGATCACCGCAAGGGATTACCCCAATATACTCACGATCAGCGTTTTATGACTACTCATGCCGTTGTCTGCTTTGTTCAGATACCCC
>NZ_VPEN01000156.1:0-1058 GCF_013417135.1 Acinetobacter sp. YH16051
TGACCTGAAGCGGTGTATCTTTCTCAAAATGTTCTTTCTTAAAAAAGCCGGTCTTTAAAGTGAGTTCTTGATCTAACTGGAGCTGTTCACCTTTGGCAATGTTCATTTGACCGTTAAACCTTACGATCTCATCCCCCAGTAAAGCTTTTGATCTTAGGCTATTTCGCACTTCTTCAATGATTTCCTTTTCGCTGAAATGCTTGTCTGGCGTAGTAATTGCCTTAAATGTGCTATTCAAGTTATACAATTCCCGCTGATCATCAAGGCTATTTCGATGATCACGAATATAGTTCTTTATAAGTTCATCTTTTGCCTGTACGACTGAATAATCCGTTGTAAAGCTCTTAACTTCGGTACGTCCTAAAGTACGTTTCAAGTTATAAAACGGTGTGAGTTCTTTTTCTTGATACTTCCCTTCAGAATTTCTGACCCACGTTTTTTCATCCTGATTGAATGCAGTAGCACTGTAATTTAGCTCTACATTGCCCTTGTGCCGTGTTAGTGCAACATAGGTTAAATTAGCGTTCATATTCTCACTGGCAAGGATATAGGCGTTTTCAACCGTCATACCTTGTGATGAATGAATCGTATTGGCATAGCCATGTTTAAAGTGCTTATAGCTGTCTAAATCAATTTTTGATATTTTCCCGCCCTGATCTGATTCAACCATCATGCTTTTAATATTTTGCTGTTTATCTAGCTCAAAGCCAATAACCTTAGCTGTTTCACCATTTGAAACATTCAGGTGCTTATCATTCTTTTTAAATACAATCTTATCGCCTAGCGCTAGATCAATTTCACCTTTATAGGTGCTGACCTTATGACTTTCTGCAGAAAGCTTACCGTCTTTAATCAAGATAGATCGAGCCATAAAATTTAGCTCGTTTACATCACGATTTGAGTGAGCAAGCATTAATTTACTCTCGCCCTGGTCAAGGGACCACGATTGAATCGTTTTGACTAAAGCAAGTTCATGGGATTCATATTCGTTTACTTTATCTAGGGCTTTATAGATTTCTAATGCCTGATCTACGTTGTGCTTAGAAAGATGCTGTGAC
>NZ_VPEN01000157.1:0-1048 GCF_013417135.1 Acinetobacter sp. YH16051
AGCTGCAAAGGAGCATTAATTAAGCATTTTAGAAAGGTGAGGAATAACTTTTCAGGAACTCCAGTAAAGTTTTTGGTGCACTGCTGAGAGGTCGGTCAGATGACCAACATGCACCGACCTTTAAAGAATCACCTTTCTGGTGGGGTAGTTTCAGTGGAACAATACCTGACTCATTTTCAAGCGCAGCCAAAGGTAAGGTAGTTATGGCCAAACCTGAACGTACAGCAGATAAAATAAGCGCCGGATTTTCTGACTCCAACACAATATTCAACGGTATGCCTAAAGCGGTTGAATGGCGTTCAAGCAAATCCCGTTGATGGTATCCAGTCGGATAGATCGCTAAGGGCTGTGTGAGTAGTTTTTCCCAGGAAATGCTTTCAGCTTGAACAAGTTGTTGATGGAATGAGGTTGAAACACAAGCTACATTTTTTAAATCCCACAGATATTCCGTCTCAACCTGAGGCTCTATGCCTTTATATACGGTCAAGCCTAAATCCAAAGCTTCTTTCTTCACTAAAGCTTCAATTTCCAGGGCACCAGCTTGATAAACTTTAATATGAATTTTGGGATATAACGCCATAAATTTCGGCAGTACTTGGGAGAGCGCAAATTGCGTCACCATCGCAGGAGCCGCAATACGTAATTGACCTATAGAGAGATTTTCCAGATCCTTGAGTTCATCCTTCACATTCATCAACAGACTCATCACAGGAGCTGCACGTTCCTTGAGGAGGCGATCACTTTCTGTCAGTTCAACTTTTCGGTTAGCGCGAATAAAAAGCTGTGTACCCAATTCTTTTTCTAGTTCTTTAATAGTAATACTGACCGCAGATTGGGCAACATCTAATGCATGAGCAGCAGCAGAAAAACTGCCGTTTTCGATCACGGCCATAAACACTTCAATACGACGTAGTTTTATCTTCATTTTATATGTAAGAATAGGATTTCATAAATTTATTATATAATAAAATCTGATTTTTCTTTAATTAGGTCCTTCCATTTAACATAATGGTGGTTATACGCAATACACTTGTATATTAATATAAAA
>NZ_VPEN01000015.1:0-44325 GCF_013417135.1 Acinetobacter sp. YH16051
AATACAAAAAATTTCTGTAAAATCGTACATGGTAGTTAGAGCCTTTGGGTTGTGTCGTAACTTTCTAAATGGCTCTAACTACCTTTTTTTCAAGGGCTTTTCTTATCCGTAATTCGGGTTAATATAATGAAATGTAATAAATAATAAAAAAGCCCGACTGAGGGGTGAGACAAATTTTGTATTTTTAAATCACATTAAAATTTAATATGAGAAAAGTACTATGATTTTTTACTAATTTAAAAGTTTGTTATACTTCGCATTATATAATAAAAACATATACGAACTCAAAAATGACAAGATCAACTTCGTTATACAAATTATTTATCAAAACACTAGAACAACAGATGTTCTCAAAAGAGATTGAGCAAATCTTAAAAGTTGTTGAAGGTATCACTGCTCTATTGGTCAGTAGTCAATTAAAGAATGGCGATGAAATTATTGATACTTTTAACAATTCGGTGGCAATATGCATTTTTAAAGATCAATTAACATTTCAGAACTCTCTTAGTCATGACTAAACTATAAGGATTAAGATTATGAGAGGTTTTGCTATTCATAATGCACCAACTAATCATGGTGGTCGTATTCTAGCTACTCAGATAAGAAATTCTCAAATGGGCAATTCTTTTGTTAGAGCGGGCGATGGGCATTTCTGTCCAAGATGTAAATGTTGGTCTTCAGTGATTAAAAGCCATGACCATATTATCTTTGATGGTAAGCCAGTTGCTTATGTCGGGGATAAATTAACATGCGGTGCTATTATTCAGCCGCAACAGTCGCATGTTGTTGGTGGGAGTAATGCTAATTATCATATAGTTTCTAATCCTCAAACTGAGCAAACTCTGCCTATAAGTGCTCAACAGAATTTAATAAATAGTTTTACAAATAAGAGGAAGTATGAGAACTATTATATTGAGTTTAATAAAACCGATTATGTAAAATTTAAAACAGGAATTCCTCCATACGATGAAGATAAAAAAGGGCTATTTGGGAGTGTTTTACAAATAGTTTCAGGAGCATGTGATTTTATCGTTACATCTATTTTAAAGAAAAAGAATCTGTTTATAACAGTTTCATATCACCCGCCAGTTGTAAAACATGATGCAAATAAAATCACTCCTTATGCAACTCTAAGACTCTATAAAGAAAAAAATAGAAAATCTGAATTATTAAAAATACAAGAATTGAAGTCTGATGGTGGGGTTTGGAGTATTGAGCGAGGAAAAGAACCAGTAGGTTTCTGTAACATTACCTTACCTGAGCCTGATTTACTCCTATTGAGGGTTGAATTAGATCTTGGATATGTATTGACGTTTAGCGGTGGAGTTGTTACCCCGATACCCAGTTTTACAACCCACAGCTTTACTTTAAATTCCGCAGCAAGGGAAGTTAGATGAAGAATTTTCTTATTTTTTTAACAGCCTTCTTGATATTCGGAAGCACTGCCTGCTCATCTAATGGACATAATACACATCATGGTGAAGTTGAACTCACTCAAGATAGTGAAGCTGCCCAGAGTCTTTCTGCAGAAGATCAATCTATTATAAAAAAATATAAAGATACGATTCATAATTTGAATTTTAGGGAAAGAGAACATGCGAATAAGGTAATGAAAGATAGTTTGTCTGAAATAAGCAAAATTAAGAATGATTCCGAGCGAGAAAAGTTGCAAATGCAGATTTACTTAGCCACAGCCATGTATAAAGAAGCTTATGATTTAAATAGTAAAATGTTAAAAACTAGGTTTAGCGAAGCACGTTTACTGACTCAATGTGAGTTGAGCTATTACGCTAAAAAGCCTAAAAATGAATATGAAAAATGTTATGCCCAAGTAGCGTCATTGCTGGAAAAGACATTGAAAGTCACTCCTAAAAATGACTCTGAATATTTATATGGTGAGTGGGGGTACTTACTCGCGATGTATAAGGCAGGACATGAAGAATATAGACAAAAAATGGAAGATTTTATTCATTCTACTCAAGATAAAACGCTGAAATATCAGTTTGAAAGTTCTTATGAGTTGGCGATTGAACAGATCGCTAGTTACCAGTGATCTTTGTTGTATTGGTTTTCAGGAGTGCGTAAATACATCAACCTAACCCTACTGTTGTGATGTATGCAAAATTCTTAAAATACGAACAGAATCTTTAACGTCATACACGACAACATAGTGCGTGCACCACAAGTTCTCGAGTTCCATGGATGAGACCAGATCGCCCTTTAATGGCAGCGAAGAATGCTATACACGCACGACTTAAAAGGAGACATTTGGGGTATGAAGAGGGTATGAATAACACTGAGTATCTAAGCGTATTCACTCAGTCTCCTCCTCACACTTCTTACACTCCAGCATCACCCCCAACTTTTCCTTGCGCCCTTGCTCTGTGATTACCCACGGGCGGTTTTGCCACGGTGGATTATGCCGCACATGCTGCCCATGACCGCAGGCCAAATCTGCGACCCAATCATTTTCTTCATCTAAATGAAAACCAATAATCGCTTGTTGCATCGCATACTCCTAAGTGCATGATGATCGTGGATAAAGCGTTACGAAAATTGCAGCAAAACCAAAGCCAAACTCCGCTATACTTTTGCTTATTCAATTCTTCAAAAGAGCACCGAAATATGCGCGTACTTGTTGTGATGGATCCCATCGAAAGTGTCAATTTGAAAAAAGACTCAACCATGGCGATGTTATGGGCGGCAAGCCGTCGTGGGCATACCTTGGGCTATGCATTACAGCAAGACTTATATATTGATCAGGGCAAGGCATTTGGTCTGATTGCATCGCTCAAAGTCTTTGAAGATTATAACCATTATTACGAATTGGGCGAAAAACGCAAAGAATCCTTAGCTGATTATGATGTCATTCTCATGCGTAAAGACCCGCCTTTTGACATGAATTTCGTTTATACCACATATATTTTAGAGCAAGCTGAACGCGAAGGCGCATGGATCATCAACAAGCCGCAAAGCCTGCGTGACTGTAATGAAAAGCTGTTTGCGACTCAATTCCCAGAACTACAAGTTCCGACATTGGTCACGTCACAACAAAGCCTGATTCGTGAATTTATTCAGCAACATGGTGATGTGATCGTTAAACCGCTCGATGGCATGGGCGGCATGGGAATTTTCCGTTTGTACCAAGATGGGGTCAATATTGGCTCAACCATTGAAATTCTGACCAACAACGGCACTCAGCCAATCATGGCGCAGCGCTATATTCCAGAAATTGTAGATGGTGATAAACGCATCCTCATGGTTAATGGTGAGCCTGTGCCTTATTGTTTGGCACGAATTCCACAAAATGGAGAAGTGCGTGGCAACTTAGCTGCAGGTGGTTTAGGCGAAGCACGTCCATTGACTGAAAATGACAAAGCCATTGCCGCCAAAGTCGGGCCATTTTTACGTGAAAAAGGCTTGGTTTTTGTCGGATTAGATGTGATTGGCAACTATGTCACTGAAATCAACGTGACCAGTCCAACGTGTATTCGTGAAATTGATGCACAGTTTGGTACATCCATTGCCGATGATTTATTTACCGTACTTGAAGCAGGTCGTCCCAACTAAGTTTGGGCTTTATGCTCACTGTATCAATACAAAAGCCGTTTTCTATTTGAAAGCGGCCTTGTTTTTAGAGACGTGGATACAAAAAACAACTTAAACACTTTGCAAAATAGATCAATCAAAGCAGGTAAAATTGAATAAAACTTAACATTTTCCGTAGATTAATAATAAAACTAGTTTAAACTTGAAAATCTGTAGAAAAAAACAATCAAGCACTTGGTGAAAAAAAGTAAATAACCTTTAAAGCCCATGCGTTTGTGATTACAATTGATAGCTTATACAAGATTTTTATTTGCCTTATTTTGAGTTGAAGAATTAAACCGTGACTGACGCACAGCAACAACAGCCTAAACATGTCATGATGATGGCCGCAGGTACAGGTGGACATGTTTTTCCCGCTTTGGCCGTCGCAAAACAATTACAGCAACAAGGGATTCAAGTGTCATGGTTGGCGACCCCAACGGGCATGGAAAATCGTCTGCTTAAAAATCATAATATCCCAATTTACCAAATTAATATTCAAGGTGTACGTGGCAACGGTTTGATCCGTAAACTGGCTGCACCATTTAAAATTTTAGGCGCAACGCTCAGTGCTGTGCGTTACATGAAGCAATTAAAAGTTGATGCTGTTGCAGGTTTTGGTGGTTATGTGGCAGGGCCGGGTGGCTTGGCAGCACGTGCTTTGGGTATCCCTGTGCTGATTCACGAGCAAAATGCAGTCGCGGGTTTTACCAACACTCAATTGTCACGTGTGGCAAAAACTGTGTGTCAGGCTTTCCCAAATACCTTTCCAAACAGTAACAAAATTGTCACCACAGGCAACCCTGTTCGTGAAGAAATCACTGCGACCTTAAGCCCTGCATGGCGCTATCAGGAACGTGAAAAAGCAGGCTTGCCAATTCGTATTTTAATTGTGGGTGGTTCACTAGGTGCACAAGCCTTAAATGAATGTGTACCTGAAACGTTAAAGCATCTAAATGTCGCTTTAGATGTTTATCATCAATGTGGGCAAAACCATGCCGAAGCGACGCAGGCACGTTATGCACACAAGCCTGACCATTTACAGGTTGAGGTACAGCCTTTTATTGAAGATATGGCCAAAGCCTATAGTGATGCCGATTTAATTATTTGTCGTGCGGGCGCACTCACGGTAACCGAGGTCGCGACTGCAGGTGTTGCAGCAGTATTTGTACCATTGCCTAGTGCGGTGGATGATCACCAAACTGCCAATGCCAAGTTTTTAGCCGATCTTGGTGCAGCAAAAATCTGTCCGCAAGCCAGCATGACACCTGAAAGTTTAACAACATTATTAACCCCGTTAATGAATCGTCAATTGTTGTCTGAAATGGCGGTCAAAGCCCGTCAGCAGGCGCAGCCTGATGCAACTCAACACGTGGTTCGTCTTATTCAAGCATTGTTCGAGTAAAATATGTCTCCATCTACACCCGCTGATCAAGCGAAAAAATTAATCAAAGTGCCTGAAATGCGCCGTATCAAACACATTCATTTTGTGGGTATTGGTGGCGCGGGGATGTGTGGTATTGCCGAAGTCTTGAAAAACCAAGGCTATAAAGTGTCGGGTTCAGACATCAAAGCTTCAAAAACCACAGCGCAATTAGAAGAAAACGGCATCAAGGTTTATATTGGGCATGCGGCAGAGAATATTAAAGGCGCCAATGTGTTGGTGGTGTCTACTGCAATTGACCCAGAAAACCCAGAAATTAAAACAGCAATTGACACCCGTATTCCTGTGGTGCGTCGTGCTGAAATGCTGGGCGAGTTGATGCGTTACCGTCATGGTATTGCAGTCGCGGGTACACATGGTAAAACCACCACTACCAGTTTAATCACCTGTATGTTGGCCGAAGAAAACATGGATCCAACTTACGTGATTGGTGGTTTGCTAAACCGTACTGGGGTCAATGCAGCATTGGGTGCTAGCCGTTATATCGTGGCAGAAGCCGATGAATCTGATGCATCGTTCTTATTCCTAGAGCCAATGGCGGCTGTGGTGACCAATATTGATGCCGACCACATGGACACCTATGGTGGTAGTTTCGATACCTTAAAAGATACCTTTATTCAATTTTTGCACAAACTGCCATTCTACGGTTTGGCTGTGGTGTGTGGTGATGATGCCAATATTCGTGAAATCATGCCGCGTATCGGGCGCCCTGTATTGACCTATGGTTTTAATGAAGACAACGATATTCGTGCCATTGATGTCGATCAAGACGGCATGCGCACACACTTTACTGTACTGCGTAAAGACCGCGAACCGTTACGCGTGACGGTGAATCAACCGGGGCTGCATAACGTATTGAATGCCTTGGCTGCAATTGGAATTGCCACCGATGAAGGCGTTTCTGATGGTGCAATTTGCCGTGCTTTAGAAGGCTTTAGCGGTGTCGGTCGTCGTTTCCAAGTACAAGGTGAGTTTGAGGTAGCAGACGGCAATGTGAAATTGGTAGATGACTACGGACATCACCCGAAAGAAGTGGAAGCCACCATTAAAGCTGCGCGTCAAAGTCATCCTGATCGCCGTTTGGTGATGTTGTTCCAACCACACCGTTTTAGTCGCACCCGTGACTGTTTTGATGACTTTGTGGAAGTGTTGTCACAAGTCGATCAATTGTTATTGCTCGATGTTTATCCTGCGGGTGAAAAACCAATTGTTGGCGCAGATAGCCGTACTTTGGCACGCAGTATTCGTTTGCGTGGTCAGGTTGAGCCAATTTTGGTCGATCCAAATGACGGCAACCTACCGAATATTGTGAAACAAGTGTTACAGGCCAATGACTTGTTATTGACCCAAGGTGCAGGTAATGTGGGGGCGATTTCAATCGAGCTTGCACAAAACCATTTATATTTAAAATAATCACAACCTGTGATGTTTGAATTTGATCGACCAGTTTAAAGTTTAAGGATATAAACGTGTCAAATGCTTCAAAGTTCGGCAAAGTTGCCGTGTTATTGGGTGGAAAATCTGCTGAGCGTGAGGTTTCTCTAGACAGCGGTCAAGCAGTACTCGAAGCACTGCTACGTTCTGGGGTCAATGCAGAAGCATTTGATCCACAAACACGTAGCGTGACCGAATTGGTCAATTATGATCGTGCCTTTATTGTGTTACACGGGCGCGGTGGTGAAGATGGTCAAATTCAAGGTGTTTTGGAATGGTTGAATATTCCATACACGGGTACGGGCGTGCAAGGTTCAGCCATTGGCATGGACAAAGTGAAGACCAAGCAAATTTGGCAAGGTTCTGACTTGCCAACTGCGCCATATCGTATTGTTAGCAAAGATTCCAATATTGAAGACGTGGTTGCCGAATTGGGTTTACCACTCATCATCAAGCCTGTACATGAAGGTTCAAGTATTGGCATGAGCAAAGTTGAAAAAGTAGAAGACTTTGCCGATGCTGTAGCGAAAGCAACTGCACATGACGCTATTGTTATGGCTGAAAAATGGATTACAGGACGTGAATTTACCATCGTGCTGTTAAATGGTCAGGCTTTACCGATTATTCGTTTAGAACCACCGAAAGATGTGGCGTTCTATGATTATGAAGCCAAATATCAACGTAATGATGTGCAATACGGTATTCCGTGTGGTTTAAGCACTGCCGAAGAGCAACAGTTACAAGCTTTGGCATTACGTGCCTTCCAAGCCGTGGGTGCAAGTGGCTGGGGTCGTATTGATGCCATGCAAGATGAGAACGGCAATTTCTGGCTATTGGAAGTGAATACCGTGCCGGGAATGACCAGCCACTCTTTAGTTCCGAAAGCGGCAAATGCAGTCGGCTATAGTTTTGATGAGCTGTGTGTGGCAATTTTGGCACAAACCCTTACAGGTGAAGCACACTAAATATGGCTCAACTTCCTGCATCCTTGCGCCGTAAACGGGCAGCGATTACCTCGATTCATGACAAACCGCCAACAGCCAAAGAAAAGCTGATTCATTTTGGCGGTTGGGTAATGCTGTGCGTTGCGGTGCTCGTGTTGGCAGTGGGTGCGTACGGGCTATACAAAGTCATGACCGATGCACAAATTGCCAAGCTAGATGTAGTGGGTACACGTTCAGATGCGGAACACCGCCAAGTGATGACGCATGTGAACCCTGTAATGACCAAGAACTATTTCACCTCTGACCTAGAGCAAATCCGCGATACCGCTTTGGAGTTGTCTTGGGTAGATCGAGTGGTGGTTTCACGTGCGTGGCCGAATGCTATTCGTGTGCGGGTTATGCCGCGTCATCCAATTGCACGTTGGGGGACAGGTCGTTTGCTCAGTGACAGCGGTGAAGTCTTTACCGAGGTCACGCCACAAAATAATCAACATTTACCGTTATTACACGGGCCAACGCATCAATCTAAAATGATGATGCGTCGTTATAATGAAATTAACCAATTATTCTTACCCGTCAACGATCGTTTAAAAGAACTATATTTAACAGAACGTATGACGTGGTTTATGCAGTTTGATTCAGGTCTACGTGTTATTGTAGATAAAGATCAAACCATGAGTAAGCTGCAGCGCTTGGGGCATCTTGCACAAAGTGATTTGAAACCTGTATGGTCTAAAATATCCGCCATCGATTTGCGTTATCGCAATGGTTTAGCCATTCAATGGAAAAACTCAATTCCGCCAAAAATTGCAAATGGTCACTTTGTTGTAACGATTGATGACACAAGCATTGCAGAGGGAATAAGAGCAAAGCCATAATATTGGGCTTTAAAAAAATAGAGGCATTAAGCCATAAATTAAACATACTGGTAATGGTAGTGAATAAATGAGTGAAGCTGTTCCCTCGGTTGTTGCGATTGACATTGGGACGCACAAAGTTTCAGTTTTGATTGCTAAGGTCCATGCGCCAGACAATATCCAAGTCATTGGTATGGCCACCGCACGTAATCGAGGCATGAGTAAAGGAAAAATTGTCAGTCTCGATAAAGTGATTACTGCAATTAAAAATGCTGTGCAAGAAGCGGAAGATATGGCGGAATGCCGAGTGCATTCGGCATGGATTTCTATTCCTAGTGCAGAGCTAAAAAGCTTTTATGCTTCAGGTCGCACACCTATTGAAAGTAGTGATCACACCATTACCACCAGTGAAGTGGTACGCGCCTTGGACTTGGCCAAAGCCAGTCACCTCACCTCAGACCATTATTTGGTGAGTGCAGTACCACTCGGTTTCGATTTAGATGATTCGGGTGAATGGGTACAAAACCCAATTCGTATGTCAGCACATAGCATGACGGGGCATTATCAATTGATGATGTTGCCTATTAGCACCATGCAGAATTTAGACCGTGCTTTAAAAGGTGCCAATATTGGTGTCGAAAAAATGGTGGTGTCAAATTTAGCCACTGCAGAAGCCAGTCTGCTTAAAGATGAAAAAGAATACGGTGTGTGTCTGGTAGATATTGGCGCAGGTACGACCAGTATTGCAGTTTATTTAGATGGACGTTTGGCCTTGGCACACACTTTGCAGCGTGGTGGTGAGCATGTCACCCGCGATATTGCAGCGGTGTTACAAACCACAACTGAAGAAGCTGAACGGATTAAGCTATTGTATGGCTGTGTAGATATGAAAGTGGTCAAACCTGATCACATGATTCAGATTCAGGGCATTGATGGGCCGCAAACCATTAGCCGTATTGAACTGGCGGAAATTATTATTGCGCGTTATGAAGAAATTTTTGCACAAATTCGTCAGGAACTCGAAAAGAGCGGTGCCATTCATGGTTTATATCATGGTGTGGTTTTGGCGGGTGATGCCTCACAAATTGAAGGCATGATCAGCTTGGTACGTCGTATGTTGGGTGTTTCGGCACACTTGGGGAATCATCCTTCACAAGTTTATGCCGATGAACCGCATCAGGCCGCCTTACGCCGTTCACAATATGCAACAGCTTCAGGCTTATTGCTTTATAGTCAAAACTATACTCAAGACACGATTGTAGAACATGAAGACCCTGAAACCTTATCGGTTTGGGGGCGTGTCGGACGGGCATGGTCTGGCTTGAACGAAAAGTTAAAATCTATTTTTTAGTTGAGTTTTTTGGGAATATTGTTAGGAAGTTGTACGGATCATCACTGGTACTTGACAAGCCAGAAGTTGAACAGCATTCTTAAAAATAATTTATATGAAGATCAAGGCAGTATACGGGCTTAAGTGACTGCCAATAACGTATTAGGAAATCTAAAGGTCATGGCCTCATTTGAATTTATAGATGATCAAACCGATAGCAACGGTCAAGCCCGTTTCACTGTGTTTGGTGTGGGTGGTGCAGGTGGTAACGCTGTGCAGCACATGCTTGAGTCGGATATTCAGGGTGTAAAATTTGTTTGTGCCAATACGGACAAACAAGCATTGGATCGCATGAATTCGCAATTCAAAATCCAGCTAGGTGAGCAAAGCACACGTGGTTTAGGCGCGGGCGGTGATCCTCAAGTGGGTCAAACTGCAGCGGAAGAAAGCCGCGAGCTGATCTGTCAGCAACTTGAAGGCACAGACATGGTGTTCGTGACTGCAGGGATGGGCGGTGGTACAGGTACAGGTGCTGCGCCAGTTGTGGCTGAAATTGCCAAAGAAATGGGCATTTTGACTGTTGGTGTGGTGACTACGCCATTTAACTTTGAGGGTAAGCGTCGCTTACTTTCTGCGGAAAAAGGGATTGCGGCATTAGAACAGCATGTAGACTCTTTAATCATTATTCCAAACCAGCGTTTAATGAAAGTTTACCGCGACATTTCAATGAAAGATGCGTATAAAAAAGCCGATGACGTTTTGTTGAACGGTGTACGCAGTATTTTTGATTTGGTGGTACGTCCAGGTCACATCAACCTAGACTTTGCTGACTTGAAAACTGCGATGAGTACGCGCGGTTATGCGATGATGGGTGTTGGTTCAGGTCGTGGTGAAAACCGTGCGCGTCAAGCGGCTGAACAAGCGATTCGTAGCCCATTGCTCGATAGCGTAACCATTGCCAATGCCAAAGGCTTGTTGATTAACGTAACGGGTGGTGATGATGTGACCTTCGGTGAAATCGAAGAGATCATGGACGTGATTCATCAACTTTCAGATACCGAACAAACCCAAGTATTCTACGGTACGGTATTTGATCCTGAAGCGCGTGACGAAATTAGCGTGACTGTTATTGCTACTGGTTTAGCGCGTAACACAGGCGATACACCAGAGCCTGCAAAACGCACCGTGACACAAACCACTTCTGCAGCACCAACAGCGGCAGTAGAAGAAGATGATGTGCCTGCAATTCAGCGTCAGCAGGCAGAAACTGCGCCTGCAATTAGTGCGACAACAACATCAGGCTCTGCGCGTCCAACGCCAATGAGTATTCAAGACTATTTGAAAAATCAGCAGCGTAAATAAGACAAGATCCTCAATTTCATTGTGTGATCGGGAAAAGGCAGTTTTAAACTGCCTTTTTTGTTTTTTATCAATGGCTAAATATGCTAACGTATAGCGGTTTTAAAATTTAGATGAATTGAGAACATGCTGAAACAACGTACCCTACAACGTGTCGTCAAGGCGAGCGGTATTGGTCTGCACAGTGGTCAAAAAGTATTGATCAACTTTGTGCCGCATCATGCCGATGGGGGAATTGTGTTTCGTCGTATCGATTTAAATCCGCCTGTCGATATTCCAGCCGATGCCATGCTGATTCAAGAAGCATTTATGTGCTCGAATTTGGTTCAGGATAATGCCAAAGTTGGCACTATTGAGCATGTTATGAGTGCAATTGCAGGGTTGGGCATTGATAACTTGATTATTGAAGTGTCTGCCTCTGAAGTGCCCATTATGGACGGCAGTGCAGGGCCTTTTATTTATTTGTTGATGCAGGGTGGTTTAAAAGAACAGGATGCTGCGAAAAAGTTCATCAAAATTTTAAAACCTGTAGAAGCTTTAATTGACGATAAACGTGCGGTGTTCAGTCCGCATGAAGGTTTTCAGCTCAATTTCACCATCGACTTTGATCATCCTGCCTTTAAAAAAGAATATCAGTCTGCCACCATCGATTTTTCTACAGAAACCTTTGTCTATGAAGTCAGTGGCGCACGTACTTTTGGCTTTATGAAAGATTTGGACTATTTAAAAGCCAATAATTTGGCTTTGGGTGCGAGTTTAGATAATGCCATTGGGGTAGATGATACAGGCGTGGTCAATGAAGAAGGTTTGCGCTTCTCGGACGAGTTTGTACGGCATAAAATTTTAGATGCTGTGGGGGATTTGTACTTGCTTGGACATCAAATTATTGCCAAGTTTGATGGTTATAAATCAGGACATGCCTTAAATAATCAGTTATTACGCAATGTTCAGAGCGATCCAACCAGTTATGAAATTGTAACATTTGATGACATAAATTCTTGCCCGATCACTTTTGTGCATGTGACATAAGTCATTGTCTTTTCTTACTACGTTATAATGTAACAATAATAATATGTGAATTTCATCACAAATTTGAGCACGAGTTTTTGGTGTTTTCTGCAAACAATTATTTTTTATTGCTTGCCAAACGTAACAAAGCTTGGCTAAGCTTAGGGTCGCTCACAAAGTCAGCAGCACCTCGTAACATATCTTGAGTTTCTGGACTAAGTGTTCTTAAAGGCTTTTCGCTTTTTGGGGGCGTTTGAGATTCAACTCTTAAACGAACTTGAATTTTTTGTATGTCTTTCAGTTCATGCAGTTGTGACAGTTGAGTAATGTATTGCTTTTGCAAATAAGCAAGTTGACTGACCATCGCTTGATTCGTTCCAGTAATGGTTAAGACACCTTGTTGATAACAAACCACCTGCCATTGCTCTGGTTGCGGCAGTAAAGGTTGAATAAGTTTGCCAAGTTTCTGCCATGCAGCAACTTGGGTTGAGAGAAACGTTAGGTTTCCTGTTTTTATGTGTTTTCTTGTTTGTTGAAAGAGATTCACAGGTTCGGACATACATCATTCCTTCATGTTTATGCCCTAATCTTATGCGCTCCTTTCAGTAGATATCAAGGAAGAGATCACAAGGAACTTCAAGTAAGAACAGTTAAGAGGTTTTTTTATGCATTCGCGCCGTATTTTATTAGCGTTTTCACTGGCAGCTTCGGCAGCATCTGTCGCATTTGCTGATTTAGTTGAGTTAGATTCTCAAAATTCATCGACTGATCGTATTGAGCAATTAACCCGCACCTTGTCACAAGGTTCTTATACAGAAACACAAGACATTGATGTTCCTGCACAAACGCAGATGACCGTTAAGCTTCGTGAAAAGACTACAGAATTAAACAATGCGTCTTTAGCAAAAAAATACGGTACCAATACCAGCACCCGTTTTGCTTCTTCAAATCCTTATGCTTGGTTAGTGTCACATCCATTACCAAATGCACGTATTAGCTCGAACTATGGCGGTCGTGTCATGAGTGGTCGTGCTGAAAACCATTCAGGCTTAGACCTTGCTGCACCAAGCGGTACTCCAATTTATGCGACTGGCCCAGGTATTGTGACCAAGTCAGGCTGGGGCACAGGTTATGGTCAATATGTAGAAATTAACCACGGTAATGGTTATATCACGCGCTACGCACACGCTTCACGTTTAATTGCACGTGTGGGTGACCGTGTAGATGCAGGCGAACATATTGCCAACGTGGGTTGTACAGGTCGTTGTACAGGTCCTCACTTACATTATGAAGTAGTGAAAGATGGTCAACGTAAGAACCCTTCTACCTATTTAGCAATGTTGCCGTAATGTTTTGGCTAGAAATTCATGCTCTAGCCACACTCACTGTAAACTACACGCGAACTACAAATTAAAACATGAAATTAAAGCGGCAAAGGTCGCTTTTCTTTATACTCACGTTTTAGCTTTTAGCGAAATCTAGTGAGACATTTCAGACATCAACTTATCACCTAAAAAAATAATAACACGCAGTATCTGCTTTATTGTATAAAAAACCGCCTAAATTGGCGGTTTTTTGTTATTTGCTGTAAGAATGTGTCAATGACTATTTATTTTCTAAATAGTATGCAGGATATGCATTTAAGATTAGCCATATCTACTAAAGTCTAAATTATGATACATATAAAGCATACGATTAGGCTTAGGAATAGTGAATTATGGCGTTTTACGGTGATACGGACTCACAAGAAACCCAAGAATGGCAAGACGCCTTTGATGCTGTGTTACAACATATGGGTACTGAACGGGCAGCATTTTTACTCGAAAAACTGTACCAACGTGCAATTGCAAAGCATGTACCCATTCAGCGATTAAATACTCCTTACCTCAATACCATTTCAGTGGAAGAACAACCTGCCATGCCGGGCGATCAGGATATGGAGCGTCGTATTCGCGCCCTGATTCGCTGGAATGCGTTGGCAATGGTATTGCGTGCCAATAAAACAGGTGATGATTTAGGTGGTCACCTTGCAAGTTTCGCATCTTCAGCAACATTGTATGATGTTGGTTTTAACCATTTCTTCCGTGCCAATAGTGATCATTTTGGCGGTGATATGATCTACTACCAAGGTCACTGTGCACCCGGTATTTATGCCCGTTCATTTTTAGAAGGGCGTTTAACCGAAGATCAATTGAATAATTTCCGCCGTGAAGTGGGCGGTAACGGTTTACCTAGCTATCCACATCCTTATTTAATGCCTGACTATTGGCAGTTCCCAACGGTGTCGATGGGTCTGGGTCCAATCATGTCAATTTATCAGGCACATATTCAAAAATACTTAATGAACCGCGGTTTAATTAAAGAAGAAGACCGTAAAGTCTGGGCATATCTAGGCGATGGTGAAATGGATGAGCCAGAAAGTTTGGGTGCAATTTCACTGGCAGGTCGTGAAAAGCTAGATAACCTGATTTGGGTGGTGAACTGTAACTTACAGCGTTTAGATGGCCCTGTACGCGGTAACGGTAAAATCATTCAAGAACTTGAGTCGTTATTCCGTGGCGCAGGTTGGCGCGTGATTAAAGTGGTCTGGGGGCGTCATTGGGATGCTTTATTAGACAAAGACGACACAGGTGCATTAAGAGCCATTATGGAAGAAGCGGTGGATGGTGATTATCAGCGCTTGCAAGTGAAAGGTGGTGCATACGCTCGTGAGAAATTCTTTGGTAAATATCCTGAAGCCAAAGAATTGGTCAAAGATTTAAGCGATGAAGATATTGATAACCTGAACCGTGGTGGTCACGATCCGTACAAAGTATTTGCGGCGTATGCTGAAGCATGTAAGGCCAAAGGTCAGCCAACGGTCATTTTAGCCAAAACTGTCAAAGGTTATGGTTTGTCTGATGAAATTGAAGCGGTGAACAAAACCCACCAAATCAAAAAAATGCAGTTGGATTCTTTAAAATATGTACGTGACCGCTTCAACTTGCCATTTAGCGATGAGCAACTTGAAGAAGTGCCGTTCTATCGTCCAAGTGAAAATTCGCCTGAATTGAAATATATGAAAGCGCGTCGCGAAGCGTTGGGTGGTTATTTGCCTGCGCGTCGTAAAGACAGCGAAGCTTTACAAATTCCTGAATTATCAGTTTTCGATTCAGTCTTGGCAGGTTCAGGTGGCAAAGAACAATCGACCACTATGGTGATGGTGCGTTTGATTTCTGCCCTGCTCAAAGAAAAAGCCATTAAAGACCGTGTGGTACCCATTGTACCCGATGAAGCACGTACTTTCGGTTTAGAAGGCATGTTCCGTCAACTGGGTATTTATGCCGCACATGGGCAAAAATACACCCCTGAAGACCAAGAACAATTGATGCATTATCGTGAAGCCAAAGACGGTCACATGCTGCAAGAAGGCATTAACGAAGCAGGTGCAATGAGTGCTTGGGCAGCTTTGGGTACCAGTTATTCGACCAATAACTTACCAATGATCCCAATGTATATGTATTACTCCATGTTTGGTTTCCAACGTATTGGGGATATTGCATGGGCGGCAGGTGATGCACAGGCGCAAGGTTTCTTGTTGGGTGCCACTGCAGGACGTACCACACTCAATGGTGAAGGCTTGCAACACCAAGATGGTCACTCGCATATTTTAGCCAATACTATTCCAAACTGTGTGTCCTATGACCCATGCTTTGGTTATGAGCTTGCCGTGATTGTGCATGATGGTTTGCAACGCATGTATGTCAATCAGGAGCGCGTGTTCTATTACCTCACCGTAATGAATGAAAACTACGAGCATCCTGAAATGCCACAAGGTGTGGAAGAAGGCATTAAGCGCGGCATGTATTTACTGCAGGAAGATGAAAAAGCCACGGTTCAATTGCTAGGTTCAGGTGTGATTTTGCGTGAAGTCATCAAAGCGGCGAAAATCTTGCGTGAAGAGTATCAAATCCACTCGAATGTCTACAGTGTGACCAGTTTTAACGAATTGGCACGTGATGGTATGGCGTGTGAAGAATACAACCGCTTGCATCCACTGGCAGAAGAAAGCAAAGAGCCGTGGATCTCACAACAGTTACGTGGCAAAGATGGCATTGTCGTGTCTGCTACCGATCACATGCGCGCCTATAGCGAGCAAATTCGCGGTTACTTGCCAGACAATCGTCCATTTGTTGCCTTAGGTACCGATGGTTATGGTCGTTCCGATACCCGCGGTAACTTGCGTAGCTACTTTGGGGTCGATGCAGCACATATTGTGGTAGCCACCTTGAAAAAACTGGCTGATGAAGGCGAAGTCGATGCGCGTTTGGTCAAAGATGCAATCTCGACATTTGAGTTAGATACAGATCGTCCTGTCGCGTGGGCACCGCAAGCGGTTCCTGAAGTACAAGCGGTTGCTGACTACAAAGAGGAGCACTGATCATGCAAATTCAAACGCCTGATATTGGTGTCGATAAAGCCACTGTTGCAGATATTCTTGTCAAAGTTGGCGACACGATTGCAGTTGATGACAGCATTGTCCTATTGGAATCAGACAAAGCCTCTGTTGAAGTACCCAGCACCGTTGCAGGGGTGGTGAAAAGTATTTTGGTACAACAAGGCGATGAAGTGACTGAAGGTGCGGTGCTGATTGAGTTGGAAACTGAAGCTCAAACGGCAGCTGCTACAGAAGTTGCTGCACCGCAAGCCCAAGTAGATGCTGCACCGAAGCAAGATGCTGAACCAGTGATCGCTGCAGAACCAAGCTCAGCGACATCAAACACTGCGCAAGAAGTAGATGTACAAGTACCTGACATTGGCGTGGAAAAAGCCGTTGTTGGGGAAATTTTAGTACAAGTCGGCGATGCGATTGATGTTGATCAAAGCATTATTGTGGTGGAGTCGGACAAAGCCACAGTAGAAGTGCCGAGTACGGTGTCGGGTACAGTTACCGCTATCCAAATCAATACGGGTGATACCGTAAAAGAAGGTGTGGTGATTCTGAAAGTGAAAACCGCCGCTGCTGCAGTCACACAGGTGGAAACACCTCAAGTGGCATCAGCAGAAGCGGCTGCTGCAACAGCGAGCGCAGCAACCGCATCGGCACCACAAACAACAGCATCAGCACAGGTTGAAGTCGCAGTGCCTGATTTAGGGGTCGATAAAGCCACAGTGGCAGAAATTTTGGTACAAGTGGGCGATACGGTTGCTGCTGACCAAAGTTTGATTGTGGTGGAATCAGACAAGGCTACGGTAGAAGTGCCAAGTACTACTGCAGGCGTGATTCAAGCGATTCATGTAGAATTAGGACAAAGTGTTGCGCAGGGCAATGCCTTAGTGACGATAGTAACTGCAAGCGCAGCTGCACCAACAGCAGTTGCAGCAGCTCAAGTTGCCTCTGCACCAAGTGCATCGCCAGCAGTCAGTGCTGCATCTACAGCACAAACCACGACAGTTGCAGCAAGTGCGCATACGAATGTAGATAAATTGAGCAAGGCGCAACATGAAGCCAATGCAAAAGTGTATGCAGGCCCTGCTGTGCGTAAACTGGCACGTGAGTTGGGTGTCGTTTTAGCCGATGTAAACGCCACTGGCCCACATGCACGTGTACTCAAAGAAGACTTGAAGGCTTATGTTAAAGCGCGTCTTACTGCGCCGCAGACTGCTCCTGTCGCTGCTACAACACAGCAAGTTACAGGTTTGCCAAAGTTGCCTGATTTTAGTGCATTTGGTGGCGTGGAAGAAAAAGGTTTGACGCGCTTACAACAAGTGTCAATTCCGCAATTGTCCCTGAACAATTACATTCCACAAGTCACGCAATTTGATTTGGCCGATATTACTGAGCTAGAAGCGTGGCGCAGTGAATTGAAAGCTAACTTCAAAAAAGAAGGTGTTAGCTTGACCATTTTGGCGTTCATTGCCAAAGCAGTAGCGCATTTGCTGAAAGATGAGCCATATTTCGCTGCGCATCTGGCAGACGATCAAAAGTCTGTGCTGCTGCGTAAAGAAATCCACATGGGCATTGCGGTGGCAACCCCCGATGGTTTAACCGTGCCTGTACTACGTAATCCAGATCAGAAATCGATTAAACAAATTGCGATTGAACTGGGTGAGTTGAGTCAAAAAGCGCGTGATAAAAAGTTGTCGCCTAAAGATTTACAAGGTGCAAACTTTACCATCACCAGTTTAGGTTCGATTGGCGGTACGGCATTTACGCCGTTGGTGAACTGGCCGCAGGTTGCGATTTTGGGTATTTCACCAGCGACCATGCAGCCTGTCTGGAATGGTGAAGGCTTTGATCCGCGCTTGATGTTGCCATTGTCATTGTCGTATGACCATCGGGTAATTAATGGCGCAGATGCAGCACGTTTTACCCATAAACTGACCCAGTTGTTGGCAGATATTCGTAGCTTGCTGCTCTAAACTCAGAAAAGCTTTATAAAACCCTGCTGCGGCAGGGTTTTTTGTCACTGCCGTTATTCGGCTAAATTTGCTTAACCGCAGTATTCCGTTTAGAATAGCTGTACTTCATTGGGGAGTAGCCGCTTTTTACTAATTTCTGTTTCAACTGAATGCAGTAAAAAGGTGATGGTCAACATATTTGTTCCACAGAACATGGTCATCATAGCAAAGAACCAAGTCTGCTTTTTCAAGCTTTCTTTTGTTGGCAAGACCTTTGATTTATCACTCTGCAGATTTTGGCTAGCAGGAGGGATAGGTCATTGGTATGTGTGCTAGCCAGAGAAAAACATCATGTATGAATTCCTCATCTCGACTGCCATTGTCGCCTTAGCCGAAATGGGTGATAAAACCCAACTATTGGCTTTATTACTCGCGGCACGTTTTCGTAAACCTGCTCCAATCTTGGTTGCTATTTTACTGGCAACACTCATTAACCACGGACTTTC
Source organism: Acinetobacter sp. YH16051 (assembly GCF_013417135.1). Lineage (NCBI taxonomy): Bacteria > Pseudomonadati > Pseudomonadota > Gammaproteobacteria > Moraxellales > Moraxellaceae > Acinetobacter > Acinetobacter sp. YH16051. Next base: position 18,852 of record NZ_VPEN01000015.1, read on the forward strand.
TGCAGTTTTAGGGCAGTGGATTACCACGGTACTTAGCCCAGAAATTTTATTGTGGATTTTGTCTTTAGGTTTTATTGGCATGGCGATTTGGATGCTTATTCCAGACCAGCTAGATGATGAAACTGAAAGCATCAACAAGTGGCAAAAATACGGTGTATTTGGCGCGACCTTTGTATTGTTCTTTTTGGCAGAAATTGGCGATAAAACTCAAATTGCCACAGTGGCTTTAGCCGCACGTTATGACAGCGTGTTTTGGGTCATGCTTGGAACCACTTTGGGGATGATGCTGGCCAATGCACCTGCGGTATTTATTGGCAATAAATTAGCGACCCGATTGCCAATTGCTTTAATTCATAAAATTGGTGCACTGATTTTCCTAATTATTGGTGTGTCGACTTTGGCGCAACATTATTTATTCTAAATTATTCATTAAAATGCATAAATCCTGAGCAAACTGCTCGGGATTTATTTATGTGAATGGTACTGCAATTCACTGATATTTCAGATAATCTGAGCCATTTTATTTATTGTAACTTTCCATAAATAGCTATATGTTATTCAATGATAGAAAATCTATTTTTAAAATGAAAAAATTGGGGATTGGTTATGGCATTTGACCGTACAACATCGCAGGTCTTATTTGATAATGGGACACATAAATGTATTAGTTTTACCAGTTTGGTCAAAGGTGAAGGTGTTCAGGCCAACCAATTTCTGATCATTGATAATAACCGTGCCGCAGTGCTAGACCCGGGTGGCGACCTGACCTATGTACCACTGACCATGGAATTAAACAAATATACCCGTTTGACCAATCTTGACTATGTCATGGCATCGCACCAAGACCCAGACATCATCACTTCAATGCCACGTTGGTTGGTCTATACCGAAGCAAAAATCGTAGCATCAAAATTGTGGGCGCGTTTCTTGCCGCACTTAAGCTCATCTTTTATGAGTGATCGTATGAAAGGCAACTGGCTAGATCGTTTGGTGGAACTGCCAGATGAAGGTCAGGCAATTCCTTTGGGCGAGTCTAAAATTATTGCTGTGCCTGCGCACTTCTTGCACTCTGTTGGTAATTTCCAGTTTTATGATCCTATCGCCAAAATTTTATTTTCTGGTGATATGGGTGCGTCAATGGTGGAAGATGCTTCAATTCCATTGACTGATTTTGCTGCGCATATTCCTGCGATGAAAGGCTTCCATCAGCGCTATATGTGTTCCAATAAAGTGATTCGCCTCTGGGTGAATATGGTACGCACCATGGACGTTGAAATGATTGTGCCGCAACACGGTACGCCATTTGTGGGCAAAGAACAGGTGAATCAATTCTTAGACTGGATTGAAACACTGGAATGTGGCGTCGATTTGATGGATGAACACGTTTTTAGCTGCCCTGAATAAGCGACAAAAAAAGCTGAAAAAACTGTAAAAAAAACTTGAGTGCAAAAACAACTTTTTTTAAGATTTTCGCCCAAAAACGATTTTTTTGATGACGAGAACTTAACGAATGTTGTCTCAAGTACCTACAGCAGATGCCTGCTTAAGCTGCGGCGCGTGTTGCGCTTATTTCCGTGTTTCATTTTATTGGGCTGAAGGCATGAATATGCCTGAGCACTACACGGAACCAGTAACAGCAGTCTATTCATGCATGTGTGGTACCAATCAGAGTCAGCCGCGTTGTGTCGCTTTAGAAGGTGAAGTTGGACAGCAAGTGAGCTGCGGGATTTATGAATTACGCAGCAGCTCTTGTAAAGAAGTGCAAATTGCCGATGATCAATGCAATAAAGCACGTCGTGCGCATAACATGATTCCATTTGTGCAAGTCGATCCAGCCATTTCTGTGAATGATGATGACTTCGATCAAGTGGTTTAATGGTGCTTTAAGTTGTTGATCGCAATCCAGATTGAAAAAGCAAAGCTGCGGCTTTGCTTTTTTTTACGGCTAATTTTGGATAAATAGCCAATCATGGTTCACATTGAAGCGGCTTTATCTGCCTGAAAAATGAAACATCGCAAGTTTTAAACCTGCACGGCTAAAAAGCAAACTAAGGATGAAAACTTCAATTTTTAGATGAAAATTACCGATTTTTTCATGTCGCATCCCCCAGAAGGGCAGAATAAAAAATATTTCTTAGAGAACAAATGAAATTTGTGCCCAGATTTGTTTATAATGGCTCACGGAAATTACCAGTGAGACTGTTATGCTGACCATCGTTCAAGAAGCGTTAACCTTCGATGATGTCTTATTACTCCCTGCCTATTCTACTGTTCTCCCAAAAGATGTCTCCTTAAAGACACGTTTTACGCGCGGCATTGACCTGAATATTCCTTTGGTTTCAGCAGCAATGGATACGGTGACTGAATCTCGTATGGCAATTGCGATGGCGCAAAACGGTGGTATTGGTATTTTGCATAAAAACATGGACATCGTTGCGCAAGCAGCCGAAGTGCGCCGTGTGAAAAAATTTGAAGCGGGTATGGTGAAAGACCCGATTACCGTAACGCCAGAAACTACAGTACGTGAATTGATTGCGCTGACTCAAGCCAATAATATTAGCGGTGTACCTGTGGTAAAAGATGGCAAAGTTGTCGGTATTGTGACAGGACGTGATACACGTTTTGAAACCAACCTTGAACAACCTGTCAGCAATATCATGACAGGTCAAGATCGTTTAGTGACAGTACGCGAAGACGAATCTAAAGAAAACATTCAAGCTTTATTGCAACAGCATCGTATTGAAAAAGTCTTGGTGGTGAATGACCAGCAGGAATTAAAAGGCTTAATTACGGTCACTGATTTCCGTAAAGCAGAATTGTATCCAAACAGCTGTAAAGATGACTTAGGTCGTTTACGTGTGGGTGCTGCAGTGGGTACAGGCGCAGAAACACCAAGCCGTGTAGAAGCATTGGTTGAAGCAGGTGTCGATGCGATTGTGGTTGATACAGCACACGGTCACTCTGCAGGTGTAATTGAGCGTGTACGTTGGGTAAAAGCCAACTATCCACAAGTTCAAGTGATTGGCGGTAACATTGCAACTGGCGATGCTGCTTTGGCATTGTTAGATGCAGGTGCAGATGCAGTGAAAGTGGGGATTGGCCCGGGTTCAATCTGTACCACACGTATTGTGGCAGGTATTGGTATGCCGCAAATCTCTGCAATTGACGCTGTTGCCAATGCATTGAAAGAACAGATTCCATTAATTGCCGATGGTGGTATTCGCTTCTCTGGTGATATGGCCAAAGCGATTGGTGCAGGTGCAAGTACCATTATGGTGGGTTCATTGCTTGCTGGTACTGAAGAAGCACCGGGCGAAGTTGAATTCTTCCAAGGTCGTTACTACAAAGCATACCGTGGTATGGGTTCATTGGGTGCAATGGCGGGTGCAACAGGTTCTGCAGACCGTTATTTCCAAGACTCGAAAGCAGGTGCAGAAAAACTTGTACCAGAAGGTATTGAAGGTCGTGTACCGTACAAAGGCCCAATGGGCAACATCGTGCATCAGATGATGGGTGGTTTACGTTCATCTATGGGTTATACAGGTTCTTCAACCATTGAAGATCTACGCCAAAATGCTAAATTCGTGAAAATTACTGCAGCAGGTATGCAGGAATCTCACGTGCATGATGTGACGATTACTAAAGAAGCGCCGAACTATCGCGTTGGTTAATATGAACTATCGCGTTGGTTGATATTTAGTAGCATTTTCAAATAAAAGCCGTCATCAATGTGACGGCTTTTTCATTTTTGGTGTAAAGTAACTCGCAGTAAAAAAGTGATGATAAAGATCACCCCTAAGAAGTGAGAACAATATGAGTTATTTTGGTACAGACGGCATTCGAGGGAAGTTTGGAGAGTTACCAATTACACCTGATTTTGCATTAAAACTAGGTTTTGCAGCAGGTAAAGTTTTAAAAAAACACACCAAAAAAAATAAACCTATTGTGGTATTGGGTAAAGATACACGTCTTTCAGGCTATATTTTAGAAGCAGCATTACAGGCGGGTTTAAATGCCGCAGGTGTCTATGTGCATTTGCTCGGTCCTTTGCCTACGCCCGCCATTGCACACTTAACCCGTGCTTTGCATGCCAGTTTAGGTATTGTGATTTCAGCATCGCATAATCCATATTTTGATAACGGGATTAAATTCTTCTCGGGCGAAGGGAAAAAGCTGCCAGATGCCTTGCAAGAAGAAATTAACCAAGAATTGCAGCAAGAATTAAAAATTGATGATACGGCCAACTTGGGTAAAAGCGTTCGTGTTAAAGATGCCAATGGGCGTTACATCGAGTTTTGTAAATCGACCTTTCCATATCATTTAGATTTAAATGACCTCACTATTGTGGTCGATTGCGCCAATGGTGCTGCCTACAATGTTGGCCCTGCGGTATTTCGTGAATTAGGCGCGAAAGTGATTGCCATTCACAATGAACCGAATGGTTTAAACATCAACGAAAATTGCGGCTCAACCCATCCTGAAAGTTTGCAAAAAGCAGTGCTTGAGCATCAGGCGGACTTGGGGGTTGCATTTGATGGTGATGCAGACCGTGTGATTTTGGTGGACAGTCAAGGCAAGCAAATTGATGGCGACCACATTTTATATATTCTTGCTACACAAGGCTCGAAAAAACCTGCAGGTATTGTCGGGACGTTAATGAGCAATATGGCATTGGAATTGGCGTTGGAAAAAGCCCAAGTACCATTACTCCGTGCCAATGTCGGTGACCGTTACGTGCTACAAGGTCTGGAAGAAAATGGCTGGGTTATTGGTGGTGAGCCATCGGGGCATATTTTGACTTTGGACAAGAGCACCACAGGTGATGCAATTATTGCTGCCTTGCAAGTGTTAACGGTGATGGTCGAACAAAATAAAGCCCTACATGAATTGGTGGCAGATTTTAAACTGTTGCCAAATGTGCTGGAAAACGTGCGCTTAGCAAATATGTTTGATCCGTATACCGTTCCTGCCTTGGTGGAAGAGTTTGACCGTGCTACGGAACAGCTGAAAGGTCGTGGACGCTTATTGATTCGTAAATCGGGCACTGAACCTGTGATTCGTGTCATGGTGGAAGGTGATGATTTGGCTGAAGTGAAGGCAATGGCGAAAGATTTAGCAGATGCTGTACGTCGTCATGCCGTCTAAAAGGGGGGTAAATCGTGAGTGATTTAATTAAAGATTTAAGTGAGCTGCGTTTAAGTTACCAAAAAGGTGAATTGCTAGAAGCACAGGTCAGTGCCAATCCGCATATTCAGTTTTTGAATTGGTTTAACCATGCCTTAGAAGCCAAGCTGCATGAACCGTATGCGATGTCATTGGCGACTGCCAATGCGCAAGGTCGTCCGCATGTGCGTACTGTGTTGCTGCGTGGAGCCACCGAAGCAGGCTATGACTTTTATACCAATTATGACAGTCAAAAAGGGTTGGATTTAGCGGCCAATCCTTATGCTGAATTGTTATTTTACTGGCCTGAACTGGAACGTCAGATTCGTGTCAGCGGTTATGTCGAAAAAATTGATGAGCAAGAATCGACAGCGTATTATCACAAACGCCCACGTGACAACCAAATCGCTGCGCATATTAGCACTCCGCAAAGTGGTGTGATTGCCAGCCGTGAAGAACTACAGGCGCGTTTCCAAGACTTGCATGCCCAAGTGGGCGATCAATCTGAATTGCAAAAACCTATATTTTGGGGCGGTTACCGCTTGCAGCCTGATTATTACGAATTTTGGCAAGGCCGTCCGAACCGTTTGCATGACCGCTTAGCTTATGAAAAAATTGAAGGTGACTGGAAACTACAACGCTTGATGCCTTAAATCACTGGAAATTATGTCAAAAATTCTAATAAAGCAAAGACCTTTACTTACACGCCCTGAAAACTTTCAGGGCGTCTCTACATTTGTTGCCCAAATTTTAGCGCGCCGTGGCGTTGCGTCTGAGCAGGAGCTGGAACTTAAACTGAAGCACTTGCTTGCTCCAAGCATGAAAGGTCTACCTGACGCCATTCAGCTGATGGATCAGGCGATTGATCAGCAGAAAAAAATTGTAATTGTGGGCGATTACGATGCCGATGGCGCGACCAGTACCACACTCATGATTTTGGCATTGCGCGAAATGGGCGCACACGTGCAGTATTTAGTACCTGACCGTTTTAAATATGGTTATGGCTTAACCCCCGCCATTGCCGATTTGGCTTTTGAGCGTTATGCACCTGATTTATTAATTACGGTAGATAACGGAATTTCCAGTCATGCAGGTGTGGAGCGTGCGCAAGCTTTGGGGATGCAGGTCATCATCACCGATCACCACCTCACTACAAAAGCCACTCCAAATGCAGAGGCTGTGGTCAATCCAAACCAATTGGGTTGTGATTTCCCAAGTAAAGCTTTGGCAGGTGTGGGCGTGGCATTTTATGTGTTGGCGAACTTATCCAGTCAGCGTAAAAAACAGGGTAAATCTGCTGCAAATTTAACGCAATATTTAGATTTGGTGGCTTTGGGCACCTATGCCGATGTCGCTAGTCTGGATTATAACAACCGTATTTTGGTGGATGCAGGCTTGAAACGGATACAGCAGAATTTATGTCGTCCTGGGATTAGCGCATTGCTGGATTTGGCAGGACGTGAACCCGCACAGCTCAAAGCGCAGGATTTGGGTTTTGTCTTGGGGCCACGTATCAATGCTGCAGGGCGCATGGAAACCATGGACATTGGAATCGAGTGTTTACTGGCAGCGGATATGCAAAGTGCTTATGCTTTGGCGCGTCAGTTAAATGCTTTGAATCAGGAACGCCGTCAGGTTGAAGGGCAAATTAAACAGGATGCGCTGGCAGAGTTGGAAAAGCTGCAGTTAGATCAAAGCGATTTACCGCATGCCTTGATCATGTTTGAAGAACATTGGCACCAAGGTGTAATTGGAATTGTTGCAGGACGCTTAAAGGAACAGTTTCATCGCCCTGCGATTGTATTTGCTGCCGATGAAGATGGTGAGCATATTAAAGGCTCTGCCCGTTCAATTGAGGGGATTCACATACGTGACACCATTGAATTGGTTGCAGAGCAATATCCACATTTGGTGAGTCATTTTGGTGGACATGCGGCTGCGGCAGGTTTGACCATAAAAAAGGTGCACTTTGCAGAATTTAAACAGGTCTTTGAACAGATCATTGCGCAAATGGATGCGGATTTATTTCATGCTGTGCTATGGACAGATGGTGAATTGCCGCAAGAAGCTTTTGATTTACACACGGTAGATTTATTACAGCATTTGGCACCGTGGGGACATAAATTTCCGCAGCCTGTGTTTGAGGGGCGGTTTAAAGTGGTTGATTTTAGATGGTTGAAGGACGCTCATTTAAAATTGCGTTTGGCATTGGACAATGGACAAGTGGTTGATGCGATTGCGTTTGGTGCCAAAGATAAATTTGACTTTAACCCAATGCTGGATCATGTGCGTTTGGTTTATGAATTGGAACGCAATGTGTTTAATGGCAATGTTAGTTTACAACTGCAGATTGTGCATTTAGAGCAGTAGCCCAAATAAAAATCCGCTCAAATTTGAGCGGATTTTTTTTGCTTTTAATTTATGGAATTAGAAGCGGAATGTACCGTTGATGCCATAAGAATCAGCACCATCAGTTGTTGTGTAATTCACACCTACAGCAAATGCAGGGGTAAAGAATTTTTGTGCACGTACTGAGAATACAGTATCAAACTCATCTAAAGTTGCATCATTCACTGACACACCAACACTTAGGGTTGGATCAATATAGAGATCAGCAGCTACGCCATAAGCTGTTTCATCACCGAAAGCGGTTGAAGCTTCAAAGTTAGCATAATGGCTGCCAATTAAAGTTACATATTTAGCACGTAGCGTAACTGCAGTATCATCTGCTAGTGCAGAAGTAGTGCTAAAAGTATTGATAAACCCTTTTTTACTTGCTTGATATGCATCAATGTTCTCTTTTGAAACACCAGCAGCTAAAAGTAAGCCATTGATAGGTAAATAACCCGCTTCAATAGCATAACCAGTATTGTCATCAGATGCTGTGCCGAACTCTGTTTCTACAGTAACTTCAGCACGGTTGATGCTACCAGCAACATAGAATTGAGTATTCGGGATAAAGAATTCACCATTGATACCTACAGTATCAATTTCAAGTTCAGTACCTTCATCGTCTGTGCTCGCATTAGTGTAAGCTAAACCAACATTACTTGCTTTACCTAAAAATGCAGCTTCAGCTAAAGGCGCATTTTTTACCTGAACACCATTTAAATAGTACTTACCATTAATAAAGAAAGTATCTAAATCACTGCTTTCTTCAATATCGGTATTTTCATAACCCCCATTGATTTCAAATTGATACGCATGAGCAGTACTTAAACCAGCAAGAAGAGCAGTTGCAAGCGCAAGTTTTTTAAACATTATTGAGATTCCCTCTGTTATAGAAATATGACTGTTTTGTTACAGTTGTTGCTGATTGTACGGAAAATAAACATACAGTCAATGCACTATTTCTACCTAACTGCTTTATTTTGGGGCATAAAAAAGCACCCTTCCGAAGAAGAGTGCTGTTTGAATATCTAATTAGGCTAAATTAGAAGCGATATTTTGCCGCTAAGCCAAAGCTGTTGTAGTCATTGTTGAATTGCTCACCAAAGCCTACACGACCCTCTAAGCTCACTTGTGGAGTAAAGAATTTACGTGCACTCACACCAAACTCATCACGATCATTGATGTCATTGCTGTAATAATCAACACCTACGCTTAGGGTTTTATCAATGAAGTAGTCTGCTGCTAGATTGTATTCATCTAGATCACCAAATGCAGCGCCTGCTTCTAAATTGATGTCTTTACCATTTGATAATGTGGTCACGTATTTGGCACGTAAGGTCGGATCTACACCATCATCTTCATCAGTATCCCAACCTTTCACACCTGCTGCAATTAACAAGCCTGGTGCTGGTAAATAACCCACTTCTGCACCATAGGTGGTCAAGTCATTGTTTAGGTCATCATTGTTTTGTAGATCGTGACCACTCACATTACCACTTAAGTAAAAGTCTGAGTTCGGTACAAAGTATTCCGCACCTACGCCATAAGTATGCGCTTCAGAATCACCTACTTCGTTATATTGATATTTGGCGTTTACATTGCTTGCACGGTCAAGGAACGCCGCTTCAGCTAAAGGTGCATTACGAGTTTGTATAGGGTTAAAGTAATATGTACCATCTATACCAAATGAACCACTTGAGCTGCCATTATCTGGATCAATCAGTCCTGCTGATGCACCAATTTCAGCTTGGTATGCGTTCGCAGTACCAGTGATAGCTAAAGCTGAAAGTAGGGCTGATGCGATTGCTAATTTTTTCATGGAAATTACCCCTCTGAAATCTGGTTAACAGTTAAACTTTTTGTTACAACTTTTAGTCTAGGCTAAAAAATTTCAGCGTCAATCATCAGAAAGTTACCGCATTGTTTCAGTCGTAAGTTTGTGTAATGATTTGAGTTTAAGTGATTGAAATAAAAGTGAAATAATTAAATGTTTTGTTTTATTAAAACTATGTAGATTTTGTGAATTTTCTAAATATTGACTATAAAACCATCAAATATGTGTCAGATCTCCTTCAACGCTAGAGTAAATGGAAATTGTAGATCTAAATATTTCAGGCAAATTTAAGCTGAATATGCGTAGGGATTGGCTGGCTATTTATGTCTAGAAAAGTTGTGCTGGAAATAGCTGCAGGGTGGCAATGCCTGAACAGGTCTGTGCTACAATTATTGGTTATTGAGCTTCATTGTTAATTGAGAGAATTTACGTGGAAATTAATCCTTATCTAAACCAATTAAAAGACTTGAACGAACGTGGTCAAACACTACGGGGGTATCTTTGACTACGATCTGAAAAAAGAGCGTTTAGAAGAGGTTCTCCGCGAGTTAGAAGACCCAGCCATTTGGAATGATCAAAGTCGTGCTCAAGCGATGGCCAAAGAAAAAGGCGAGCTTGAGAATGTGATTAATGTTCTGGAAGGTTTGGCAACCCAGTTGGAAGATGCACAAGCCATGCTGGATTTGGCGGTTGAGGCAGATGATGAAGACTTATTGGTTGATGTGCAGTCAGAGTTGACCTCTGCTGAAGAAGAGCTGGCCAAATTAGAATTCCGTCGTATGTTCAGCAACCCAATGGATCCAAATCCGTGTTATGTCGAAATTCAGGCGGGTTCAGGCGGTACAGAAGCGCAGGATTGGGCATCTATGTTGCTGCGTATGTATATGCGCTGGATTGAACGTCATGGCTTTAAAGCAGAATTGATGGAAGAGTCAGATGGCGATGTGGCAGGGATTAAATCTGCAACCATTCGTGTAGAAGGTGAGTATGCCTATGGTTGGTTGCGTACTGAATCAGGCGTACATCGTTTAGTGCGTAAGTCACCATTTGACTCGGGTAACCGTCGTCATACGTCATTTTCTGCAGTGTTTGTTTCGCCAGAAGTGGATGACAACATTGAAATTGATATTAACCCTGCCGATGTTCGTACCGATACTTACCGTGCTTCGGGTGCGGGTGGTCAGCACATTAACAAAACTGACTCTGCGGTACGTTTAACCCACGCGCCAACAGGTATTGTGGTGGCTTGTCAGAACCAGCGTTCGCAACACGCCAACCGTGACCACGCCTGGAAACAGTTACGTGCCAAATTATACGAACTGGAAATGAGCAAACGTAATGAGGCGGCTCAAGCACTGGAAGACTCGAAGTCAGATATTGGTTGGGGCAGCCAAATTCGTTCTTATGTATTGGATGACTCGCGGATTAAAGACTTGCGTACAGGGGTGGAAACCTCAAATACGGGTGCAGTTTTAGATGGTGATTTAGACAAATTTATTGAAGCCAGTTTGAAACAAGGTCTGTAAGTTTAAATTTACAGTACCCAATAAGTCTGCCCAATTCGGTTGATCTGCTTAAATTGTTTAAACAATTTGCATAAATCGTAAAAAAACGATATTAATATCGAAAAAATACGATATATTAAAGGCAGCTGCTGAATTGGGCTTATATTTACGAATATGTGTCTGAATGATGGATGTCGATTTAATATTTAAAGCCTTAGCCAATCCTACCCGTCGGCAAATTTTAGAATGGTTAAAAGCACCAGACCAATTTTTGTCGGTAGAAGAGTGTGGCGACTTTAAGCGTGGCGTATGTGCAGGACACATTGAGCGTTTGGGCAAGGTGTCGCAATCGACCATGTCAAATCATTTATCGGTACTGCAACAGGCAGGCCTTATTCGTGCAGAAAAGTATGGGCAATGGTCGTATTTTTCTCGTAATGAAGCACTGATTCAGCAATACATCGAATATTTAAAACACTCACTCTAAACAGTCGCATGTTGCAGTGAGTCATGAGGCAATGATGGCTGAATTAAACTTTCCTTTGGTTTTGGGTGATCTTCATCTTAAAAACCGTGTAGTGATGGCACCTTTAACCCGCAGTCGTGCCAGCGATGACCGTGTTCCAACGCCAATGATGGCGGAATATTATGCACAGCGTGCCAGCGCAGGCTTAATTATTTCAGAAGCAACGGTGATTTCTGAAGAAGCCAATGGTTATTTTAATACTCCAGGTCTATTTACAGATGCACAAGTACAAGGCTGGAAATTGGTGACCGATGCGGTGCATGATAAAGATGGTCTGATTGTCGCACAATTGTGGCATGTGGGGCGGGTATCCCATCCTGATTTGCTGAAGGGCGAAACACCTGTCTCGGCAAGTGCGGTGCAACAAGCGGGTCATGTCAGTTTGTTACGTCCAAAGCGTCCTTATGTATTACCTCGTGCTTTGGAAATTTTAGAAATACATGCCATTACCGAGCAATATAAACAAGCCGCGATCCGTGCCAAAGAGGCTGGTTTTGATGGTGTCGAGCTGCATGCGGCCAATGGTTACCTGATTGACCAATTCCTACAAAGTAAAACCAACCAACGTGAAGATGAATATGGCAGTACTGTGGAAAATCGCGCACGTTTCTTGTTGGAAGTTGTAGATGCTTTGATAGAAGTATGGGGCGCAGGTCGTGTCGGTGTGCATTTAGCACCACGTGGCGATGAGCATGACATGGGGGATGATGATCCACGTGAAACCTTTGGTTATGTGATGCAGCAATTGGGTCAGCGCAAAATTGCCTTTTTCTTTACCCGTGAATACTTGGCTGAAGATAGTATTTCCGAAGAAATGAAAGCACGTTCAGGCGGTGTACCATACATTGCCAACATGCGTTTAAGCCGTGCCGATGCGGTGGAATTATTGGCATCAGGCAAGGCCGATGCAGTGTCTTTTGGTAAGGCCTATATTGCCAACCCAGACTTATATGAGCGTTTACTGGCAGATGCTCCTTTAAATGAACTCAAACTGGACACTATGATTGGTACTGCTGTTGCAGAAGGCTATATCGATTATCCAACTTTGGCTGAAACACAACAATCTGTAGAATAAAAGCCCGTACAGCGCCACATGCGATTAACATGCGCGTGTGGCTCTGTTATATTTTGCCGACAGTCTTTCTTTTGGGGCGCATCTTTTGGCTACTCCATTTTGGTATAACGCAGCTTTAACCCTGCTAAAACCGATTTATCAGTCACGTATTCGTAAACGTGCCGAACATCCTGAGCAATTACAACAAGAACTGCTTGAGCGTTTTGGCCCATTTCAGCCCGCTAAAAATTTACATGCCATTTGGTTTCATGTGGTGTCGGTAGGTGAAACCAACGCTGCACAACCATTAATTGAATATTATTTAAAAGCAGGTCACCCTGTTTTAGTCACCAATACCACCAAAACGGGACAGGCTCGTGCCAAGTCTTTATTTTTAAAAGCACCCTATTTAGATTTATTTCAGGCCGTGTATTTGCCTGCCGATCAGGTGCATCTAATTCGTGAGTTTTATCAGAAATATCAGCCTAAATTATTGGCCTTGGTCGAAACAGAATTATGGCCAAACCTGATTGATCAGGCGCAGCATTTTCAAGTGCCATGTTTGCTCATTAATGCACGACTTTCAGAAAAATCGGCCAAAGGCTATGCCAAAGTTAAAGGCCTGACACGTGGCATGTTGCAGGGGTTGCAACAACTCTTGGCACAAGACCTTGCAACACAGCAACGTTTTGTGGCTTTGGGTATGCCCGAAGCACGTACGCAGGTGTTGGGTAATCTTAAATTTGACATTACTGCACCTGAGCATTTTGTGCAGCAGGCAGCACAGCTACAGCAAGAATGGCAATTGGCACAGCGTAAAATTGTGGTGCTGGCCAGTACCCATGCACCCGAAGAACAACAATTATTGACTGCTTTAAAACCGTACTTTGAGCAACATCCCGAATTATTGTGCATTGTTGCACCACGTCATCCAGAGCGTTTTGATGAAGTTGCACAATTGGGACAAAGGCTGCAACTTAATATGCAGCGTCGTAGTTTGGGTGAAGGTATCCAAGCAAATACACAGCTATATTTAGCCGACAGTATGGGTGAAATGTGGCTGTGGTATGCCATGAGTCAGGCTTGCTATGTGGGCGGTTCATTGAATGAACCTGGCGGTGGTCATAATATTTTAGAGCCTTTGGCTTTAAATGTAGCCACCGTATTGGGTAAAAATTATTTTAACTTCCAAAGTATGGTGGATGAGTTTGTTGCGGCAGAAGCGGTGTACGTGGTTGATGATGCAGCACAAGCTGTGAAAACCTTGACTCAACTGTTATTTGAACCAGCATTACGTGCACAATTGAATCAGAATGCCCAAGTGATTATGTATAAAAATCGTGGTGCACTACGTGAGCATATTCAGGTCATGGATCAGTATTTGTAAGCATGAATATTGTATTACTTGGCCCACGACAGACTACCAATGAAATATGGTCAATTACAGCACAGCGACAGCTGCAGCATTTGCATACGCATGTCGGTGTACAAGTCGGTGACACCTTAAAAGTCGGGATTCGTGGTGGCAAGCGTTATTTGACTGAAGTGGTGGAAGTCAGTGAGCAGCGGATTCAGGTCATAGCCTTATATGAAGAAGCTGTACCGCAAAAATTACCCGTGACCCTGATTGTGGCCTTACCACGACCAAAAGTGCTGCGCCGTTTAATTATGGACAGCGTGACATTAGGTGTGGAAAAAATCATTTTACTGCACAGCTATCGGGTTGATAAAAGCTATTGGCAAACGCCATTTTTACAGCAGTTGGATCAATATATCACCCTAGGTTTAGAACAAGCGGGCGATACCATTGCGCCTGACATTCAGTGCTATAAACGCTTTAAACCCTTTGTGGAAGATGTTTTGCCTAATTTGATCTCTGCAGATTGTCCTGCATACGTGGCGCATCCTTATACTGAACTGGCAATGCCGAACACCATTCAACATCCTTGTAGTATTGTGATTGGCCCAGAAGGTGGATTTATTCCCTACGAAATTGATTTGCTCGAAAAAAACGGCTGCCAAGCGCGGCACTTGGGCAACCGTATTATTCGTACTGAAACTGTGATTGCTTATGTTTTAGGGCGTTTGTTTAGTGCGGGCTGAATCATCTTCATTGACTGCTGCATCACCACGATAAACTTTCACTTCCTGCACAGGATAAGGAATCGAAATGTGATGTTCGGCAAAAGCGGCAATTACCCGTTCTTGCACTTCACTGATGGATGCTGAAGTGGTGGTTTCCGTCGTATTTACCCACCAACGCACATTTAAATTAATCGAAAAATCGGCCAGGGCAGTGACATTGACGCTAAATGCAGGTTGGCTCAAGATTTTTATGTCACGGTCTAAAATGGCCAAAATAATATCTTTGGCTTTTTGTACGTCATCTTCATAACCAATACCGACCACAAACTCGCAACGACGACGGGTATAAGCCGTATTGACCGTTACGGCACTGGTATACACCGTAGCATTTGGAATCACGATTCGACGCCCATCGGGAGAGCGCAGGAAGGTGGCACGAATCTGAATATCTTCTACCGTACCTTCCATATTATTCACGATGATGTCATCACCAATTTTAAATGGTTCTCCAATCAAAATGAGCACACCCGATAATAAATTCTGGAAAATATCTTTAAAAGCAAAACCAATTGCCACGGAGCCTAGACCTAAAGCACTCATCAGTTGGCTTGGGGTAAAACCTGGAATTGCAATCACCATCGCAATTAGAAAACCAAAGAAAATAATTGCAGAGCTACCGACCCGATTCAGCACCAAAACCAAATTTTGTCGGGTATAGGAACGATTGTTCAGGGTCTTGCGAATAAACCATTTAAACAGTCGGGCAAGCAGCCAAAACAGAATCAGCACCACGGCTGCAATCATCAAATACGGCACACGTTCCCAAAATCCTTCCATAATTTTGTCGATGGTGGAGTAGGCGTCATTGTACTTGGCCGTATGATTGATCACGGTTTGCGTGGTTTTTTCAGTGGCTTCCTGCAACAGCTGACTGGTGTTTTCAGAAACTTCACTGAGTGAGGGTTTGGATTCTGCCACGATAATTCCGAATTCAAAATGAAGCGACTATTTTGCCTGAAAAACTCAATTTGGTTAATGAGCAATGCTTACTTGCCAGTATTTTAGACAACTTGGATAGAAGTGATGAGCGTACTATTTTGTAGCATTTAAACTGCGAGTTGTATGTGGTTTTATCTGTAAGACAGGGTCGCAGGTATGAATGATTGGCTGCGTAAAAAAATGTTAATACTCACGGTTATTAGACGATATTTTCTTTAAAAATAATGCAATGCGCAGTACAGTGGAATGTAAACCTGAAAGTATGAATGCAAGAATATGGCATTCGATCAACGCTTTGGCATGCTATTGTTTGTATAAAATTTATGCGACTAAAGCCGAATGGTGAGCCATAAAAAAGAAAGTTCATACTGTGAATATGCAGAAATAATAATCAATAACGTGGCATACATCTCGTGATGAGATGCAAGAACATCAAGGAAGTAGCAGATGAAAGACGTATATCCTGTTCCAGATGAATTTAAAAAGACTGCCCGCACCACTGAGGCAGAATATTTTCAACGCTATCAACAATCTATAGATGACCCTGATACTTATTGGGCAGAGCAGGCCCAACGCTTAGATTGGATTAAACCTTTTACCCAAGTCAAAAATACCAACTTTGACCCCGAGCATTTTAAAATTGAATGGTTTGCCGATGGGCAACTGAATGTCAGTGCCAATTGCTTAGACCGTCATTTAAAAGAACATCCGCATAAACCTGCAATTATTTGGGAAGGAGATCATCCATCTCGGCATAAAGTGGTTTCTTTTGCTTCTTTGCATGATGAAACCTGTCGTTTTGCCAACGTACTGAAAAAGAACGGGGTGCAAAAAGGGGATCGGGTGGTGCTGTACATGCCAATGGTTTCCGAAGCTGCGATTGCCATGCTGGCCTGTGCACGAATTGGTGCAGTGCATTGTGTGGTTTTTGGTGGTTTTTCTCCCGATGCTTTGGCTAGCCGAATTGAAGACTGTCAGGCCAAGCTGATTGTTACTGCAGACTCGACCATGCGTGGTGGCAAGCCAATTTATTTAAAAGCCAATGTTGATGCTGCCTTAAACGTAGCAGGTACCGACTGTGTGCAAAATGTGATTGTGGTGCACCGTACAGGAAATCCTATTGAGATGTTACCTGAACGCGACGTGTGGTATCACATGGAAATTATGTCGGTCAATGACATCTGCCCACCCGAGCCGATGAATGCCGAAGACCCATTATTCATTTTATATACTTCGGGTTCGACTGGAAAACCCAAAGGTGTTTTGCATACCACAGGCGGTTATTTGACCTATGTGAATAGCACGTTCCGAGAAGTCTTTGACCTGAAACAGGATGATGTGTTTTGGTGTACCGCAGATGTAGGCTGGATTACAGGGCATTCTTATGTCTTATACGGGCCATTGTCGAATGGTACATCTACCGTGATGTTTGAAGGGGTGCCGAACTATCCAAGCTGGGCGCGCACAGGGCATATTGTCGATAAACACAACATCACCATTTTATATACCGCGCCGACTGCCATTCGCGCCATGATGCGAGAGGGAGATCGTTTTGTACGTGAAAGTGACCGCAGCAGCTTGCGTTTACTTGGTTCAGTCGGTGAGCCAATTAATCCTGAAGCATGGAACTGGTATTACAACGTAGTAGGTGAAGGACGTTGCCCAATTGTAGATACATGGTGGCAAACCGAAACTGGGGGCATATTAATTTCAGCATTGCCGGGTGCAACGCCACTGAAACCCGGTTCGGCAACCCGCCCATTATTTGGCGTGCAACCTGCTATTGTCGATGCCGAAGGTAATGAACTGGAAGGCGCGACCGAAGGCAATTTAATTATGAAAGATTCATGGCCAGGGCAAATGCGCGGTATTTGGGGCGACCCTGCCCGTTTTATTGAAGCGTATTTTTCGACCTATCCGGGTGCGTATTTTACAGGAGATGGTGCACGCCGTGATGAAGATGGCTATTACTGGATTACAGGGCGTGTGGATGATGTCTTGAATATTTCGGGGCACCGTTTAGGTACTGCGGAAATTGAAAGTGCCCTAGTAGCGCATGAAGCTGTGGCTGAAGCGGCAGTGGTGGGTATGCCCCATGAGATTAAAGGACAGGGGATTTGCACCTTTGTAACTTTGCAAGTTGGTACACCCGAGTCAGAGGAATTGCGTGAAGAATTAGTCAATTGGGTTCGCAAAATTTTGGGGCCTGTGGCAACGCCTGATGCGCTGCATTGGGCACCTGCTTTACCTAAAACCCGCTCAGGTAAAATCATGCGCCGTATTTTGCGGAAAATTGCAGCGAATGAATTGGATAGTTTAGGAGATACTTCGACTTTGGCTGAGCCGCAAGTGGTGGAGCATTTGATTGCAACGGTGTATGGGGAGAGGTAGGTTAAGGTTACTGTCACTGTACACAAAGAAGTTAGATAAGGTTTGTTTTTTTATTTTTTTCGATGAAGTAAGGTGATTGTTTATATCATCTTACTTTATGCGACAACTCGTGTCGTCTTGCTTGGTAATTTGCTTGGGTGATTAAAAAATAACTGTAGAATAAATAACCATCATACAGATGATGTGGAATGGCATGAATATTCTAGGGTTACAGGCCAAGTATCGGCGTTTATATCATGAAAACTCAATTTGGAAATTATTAAGAGCAGATAACGCACCACATATTTTAGCGTTCATTGTTGACTTATTTGCAGAACAAAATGAAGTCCCTTATGGCCGTGCAAGAAATGTCTTGGATGAGTTGATTAAATCTAGTCGTGAGCAGGGTATTTGGCAGACAGAAAATAATGCAGCGCATTATTTAAATCATTGGATTCATTCAGGCTGGCTCAGAGAAATAGATGGCAAGCTGAGTAAAACGGATATTAGCGAAACCGTATTACGTTTTTGTTAGGGCTTGGATGAGCGAGCAACCCATACCACAGCATCACATTTAAGAATTGTGCAGGATGCGGTTCGTGATTTTGTGGTCGCATTGAGTGAAAATATTGAAGAACGAGTGGAGTTGCTCGAACAAAAAAAATTAGTGATTCAAAATGAAATAGATGCTTTGTTGGCGGGTGTTGTTACACAATTAGAAGAATCAGAACAAAAAGAAAGAATACGAGAAATTTATCAACTTGCTTCCATTCTTACAGGCGATTTTAGACGGGTCGAAGATGAGATTCGTCTACGAGATAAAGAGTTGCGTCTAGATATGATTAGTGGTGCTTATTCACGTGGAGAAGTATTGCTGAGCTTAATGGAAAAAGAGCAGTTGCTTGCCCAAAGTGATGCAGGCAGTGCTTTTGATGGGTTTTGTCAATTACTTCAGGATCAAGATCGTTCTACTGAGTTTAGAGAGCAGTTACGCAGTATTTTGAATCATCCTATTGCACAACAATTAAGCGAATCTCAACGTAAATATTTAGGTCAGTTAATGCGTGAGTTAGGACGCGAAAGTAGCCGAGTTTTCCAAGTCCGACGTCGTACAGAAGAAGGTTTGAGAGCTTATATTGAAAGTGGTGCAGCATTGGAAAACCGTTTGATTGATCAGTTGTTGTCGGAATTAGAAAAAAATGCAGTGGCATTGTTGGAATCGGAGTGTGATTTAAAAACAGAAGTACAAGTGGATTTAGCCGTGGGTTCCATCCAGCTGAATTCGCCTGAAAGTCTTGCTTTAAAAAGTCCCACAGAACATATGGATACACGTGAGGTCGAAGAGCAACAAAACAAGACTGAACCTAGTGATCAGATGCTGAAGTACTTAGACAATGTACGGGTTCGTGCTGTTGCTGAAAAAGTATATCAAACGCTCGCACAGAAAGGGGTGATGAGTATTGCCCACTTAACACATGAACATCCTTTACAAGCGGGGCTTGAAGAACTTGTTGCTTATTTGCGTATAGCAAAAGCCATTAAAGCACCACAAATGCAGCATACCGAGCAAGTTGAACTTAAGGATCGTTCAGGTGTGCATTTGCAGGCCAGTATTCCAGTGTATTACTTGAGTGCAGATTTATTTCCCAAAAATATAGATGAGCTGGCACTTTAAGGAGATCGAGATGCAATCAGAAAATAAGATACAACAGCATGACAACTTCTTTGAAATGGTACGCAGACCATCTTCAAATTCAGAGAAAAATATAGAAATCCAAGCTAATCAGCCTGTAGAAGATTCGTTTCCTACAACTGGGGCAGAGGAACAACATGCAGATAATCAAACAGAGATGGAGCATGCTCAGGATCGTGATACAGATGCGCTTATGCCACATGCAGCCCGACGCGTATTGGTCTATCTCATGCGTCAAGGGGTTATTCTTGCAGCAGAAAACTTAAAACTTTTTGATTTATTGTGCCGATATGAAGCGGAAATTCGTAGACATTTGGCAGAGGTTTATATCCAGTTGGTTTTGGATGCCAAGCAAGGGGTGGCTTATATCATCAATCTCGAAAGTATTGAGGATGAACAGGAAGATGAGAACCAGCCTTTAGATGATTTTCCTGTACTGATACGAAAACGAACTTTGACTGTATATGACACCTTAATTTTACTTATTTTGCGGAAGTATTATCAGGAGCGGGAAACTGCGGGTGAGCAAAAAATTATTATTGATGTTGAGCGAATCCAGAGCAGTTTAATTCCATTTATTCCTTTAACGAATCATGACAGCAAAGATCGTAAAAAGCTAAGTGCAGCATTAGAAAAATTTATTGAGAAAAAAGTATTAACGGGACTGCGTGGTGAAGAAGGGCGTTATGAAATTACGCCAATTATCCGCTATGTCGTGAATGCCGAGTTTTTACAAAGTTTATTATCTGAATATCAACAATTAGCAGCAAAGGCCAAGTTGCAGCAATCCGAACAAGAATATGGAGAATCATCATGCAAGAAATGACCCTCTCAACTTTATTTGCACAAGGCCAAATTCGCTTGTCAGAAATTTCAGTATTTAACTGGGGCTCCTTCCATAACTTGCATACAGCACGTATTGATCCTGAAGGGACACTTATTACGGGAGATAATGGTGCAGGTAAATCTACCTTTATTGATGGTTTAATGGCATTGTTACAACCTGCAAGTAAAGCTAGTTTTAACGTAGCAGCTGCGCAGGGCGATCGCTCAGACCGTACATTACTCTCTTATATGCGTGGTAGTTTTGGTTCAGAACATGATGGGGCTGGAACGCGAGTAAAAAATAAGCGTGAAAAAGCAGTGACAACAGCATTAAGAGCGCTATATACCGCTGATGATGGTTCGATGATTACTTTAATTGGATTGTTTTGGGTTGGACAAGGTCAACATTCGCTGAGTGAAGTGAATCGTTTATATATGATTGCAAGTCGTAATGTGCAACTGACTGAAGTGTTAGAAAAATTTGCAGACGGTAATACTCGCCAGCTAAAACAACATTTTAATCCTAAAACAGATGCACGCGTGCATTATTTTGATAGCAAATTTGAAGACTATCAGGAGATGTATCGTAAATATTTATTTATGGATAATAAAAATGCACCTGCGTTGTTATCACGTGCTTTAGGCTTAAAGAAAATTGATGATTTGACTAAATTAATTCGCGAGTTGGTTTTAGAACCAAGCCAGGTTCGTGCTTTGGCACAGACTGCAGTAAATGAGTTTGCTGACTTAGAGGCAAACTATAAGCATTTGGTAGATGCGCGTGAACAAGTCCTACATTTACAGAAATTACCTGAGTTAGCTGTTCAAATAACAGCGTTAACTCTGCAACTGAATAATCTACAGCTCGAAAAACAAGCTTTTCCTGCATATTTAGGTGAATTGTATGTTCAGTTTTGGACTGAAAAAATACATCAGCTGGAGCAAGAGATACAGCGATTACATACGCAGTTTAAGCAATTAGAACAACAAGAACATGATGCGGAAAAACGACAAGAGCGCTGCCATGAAGACTATTTACAAGTAGGCGGTAATCGGATTGAAAACTTACAAAAAGAGCTAGAACTGATACAGCGTCAGTTAAAGCAATTAACCATAGAGGCATCGCGCTATCAGGAAGATGCTCAGCAATTACAATTGCAAGATGATTTAACCGAGCAAAATTTAATTGATAACCAAAAAATAGCCCATGAGCAGCTTCTAAATATTGGGCAAGAGAAAACCCAACGACAAGATGAGTTTGCTCAAGTCAGTAGCAAATACGCACAAACGCAACAGCAACTGAAAGAAACTCAAAGCGATATTCAGGAAATAGAAACCAGACCTAATAGTAATATTCATGATGTACATTTATTGCGTTTAAGAGATGAGCTTAGACAGCACTTAGATTTTGATGAACATGAATTAATGTTTATTGGTGAGCTCATTGATGTAAAAGAGGCTGAAAAAAGCTGGCAAGGCGCAATTGAACGAGCATTAGGTGGTTTAAAAACAACGTTATTGGTGCCGAAAGATCGTTATTCGATGGTCACTCAATGGGTGAATGCACGTCATAATAAAACCCATGTGCGTTTACAGGTGATCCATCCTGATGCTACAGAAAGTGTGTATTTTAAAGAAAATGGTTTTCTGCGGAAATTGGTTTGGCAAGAGCATCCATATCGTGATTGGTTAAAACAACATCTGCTTCGCTTTGATCTGCAATGTGTGGCAGATACAACAATCATGAATACAACGCCTTTTTCTATGACACAACAGGGCTTAATTCATCGTGAGCAAGGTCGTTTTGAGAAAAAAGATCAACAGCGGATTGATGATCGAAAAATTTGGTGTTTGGGATTTTCCAATACTTCACGTTTAAATTTATTAAAGCATGAAGCGAAACAACTTGAGGTACAGTTGGAACAGTATGCCTTGAGTGTTGCACAATCGCGTAAGGTGTTAGATCAGGTAACACAGCATAAGAGTTTGTGGGAGCGAATGTTACGTTACCAATGGGATATGATAAATATTCCTTATTGGACAGAGCGCCAGCAACAGACCAGCAATGACTTGCAGCATTTACAACAGGCAGATACCAATATTGAACAAGCTCGACAACGTTGGGAGCTTGCAAAAGAGGAATTAAAACAACTACAGGAACAGAAAGGGCAGTTACAACACACTTGGGGGCAACTCAAACAGAAACTCAGTGATGCAGAAAAACAACAACAACAAGCGCAAAAGGCAGCAAACCAAGGTGTCCCAGAACAAGCCAGAGAACTGTTGCTACAGCGTATAGGAGAAACACCTCGGTTGGAGGATGCTTATCTTACTGCTGTGGAAAAAGAGCTAGAGCGTTTAATTGAACATACCAGCAACCAAAATACCTCAGCAAA
This sequence comes from Acinetobacter sp. YH16051, assembly GCF_013417135.1. Taxonomy (NCBI): domain Bacteria; kingdom Pseudomonadati; phylum Pseudomonadota; class Gammaproteobacteria; order Moraxellales; family Moraxellaceae; genus Acinetobacter; species Acinetobacter sp. YH16051. The sequence continues at coordinate 41,693 of NZ_VPEN01000015.1, forward strand.
AAATAGCGCAACGTACATTATTGGTCAGTTTCGTGGCAAGGATAAATGGTCACATATTGCATTACAACGTGAATGGGCAGTTGGTTTGGCCGCATTGGATGATTGCGTTGCCTATTTTCATGAACTAGAAAAGGAAGGTTTGCCTGCCTTAGTTGAACAGTTTGAACAGCGTCTGCAAAAACATACCATGCAGTCTTTAAGTGTGATTCAGAATCGCCTTGAGGCAGATAGAGAAGAAATTACTGACCGTATTGCCATAATTAATCAGGTTTTACGGCGTACAGAATTTAAGTCTGGCAGCTATCTAAGACTAGGATACAAAAAGGAAAAGTATCCACACGTCATAGATTTTGAGCAAAAACTAAAATGGGTCGTATCTAGTATTAATAGTATTGAATATGAACAACGTTTTAAAAAGTTAGCTGAATTAATTTCTATTTTAGAAAAAGCGAGTAACTCGGTTACAGCGCATACTTTTGAAAGCCAGCGTTTACTTGATCCTCGTCATCAAATGTCTTTCTATGCAGAAGAAGTCGATTTGGCTACAGAAGAAATACGAGATGTTTTGGAGTCATCGAGTGGTAAATCTGGCGGAGAAAAAGAATCATTTGCTGGAACCATTGTGGCAGCGAGTTTGGCTTATGTATTAACACCAGACGGCTATGATTATCCAATCTACAGTACAGTGTTTTTAGATGAAGCTTTTTCAAACACAGCTGAAGCGGTTAGTCGTCGAGTACTCAAAGTATTTAAGGCGTTGAAAATTCATGTCAATTTAATCACACCTTATAAAAACTTGAATTTAGCGCGTGAGTCAGCACGTTCTTTATTAATTGCCGAGCGTGATATTGAGAAACATGAAAGTCATTTATGTGAAATTACTTGGCAGGAAATTGATGAAAAAATGGCGCAAAAACAACAGCAACTGCATAGAGAGGCACAACAGTTTGGGGTGCAGTTAGATGCCTAAAATTGAGAAGTGGGGATTACTTCCAAATACCGTTTTGGGTATTTTGCATAAAAAAGAATGGGAAAATCGTCGAAATTTAAAGCAGCGGTTGTTAAATCAACGTCCTTTTCCAATCGAAATTTCACTGAAAGTGCCCACAGACCAACAAGCTAGAGATAATTTGGGTCATTTTCATGCTTTTTTTAAAGCGTGGACAGATTTTGCTTATCCTGAACTGGTTGAATGGCAAGAACGGCAGTATCGACAACTTTCAGAACAACGTGTTCCAGTAAAGTTACGAATTTTTTCTTTACAGCAGCTTACTGAGCTTTTAGGAACAGAGCAACAACTTGAAAACTGGTTGGATAAAATATCCAGCTTTTTGAAGCAGTCTTTTGTGCATGATCGTCATCAGCACCGTTTATTTCAAACTTTAATTCATCATTTAGAGCAGATAGAACGCTATAGCCAACAAGAATGGCAATGGTTGATTCAGCTGATTGAACAGCTGAAACCGAATATGGGGGCAGGGCTTTATTTAAGGGCCTTGCCATTAAGCGCTGTAAACACGAAGTTTCTTGAGCAGAACTTATTGCTGACGGAGGCAATTTGCAATGTACTTTATGATGATGAGATCGTACTGGCTGGAGGGTTGTTGGCATGGCTAGATTGCTTAGATAGCCCCAAAGGTTGGTTGACGATCAAACCCGTCTGCCCAAATGTGCAGGAAAAATTGGGAGGACTCCCCGTTTTTCAATTGTCCACAGAGGTGCTAGATCAATTTGAGTTACCTGCGGAACGAATAATTGTAGTTGAAAATATTCAGTCAGGTTTAGCGTGCCCTTACTTGGAAAATAGTATTGTGGTTTGTGGTGGGGGTAAAAATATTACATGGATGAAGGCCAAGTGGTTACAGTATAAACAGGTTTTTTATTGGGGAGATATCGACTCTGAAGGTTTAAATATTTTAAGTATGGTTCGGCAAAAAATTCCACACGTGATTGCTTTAATGATGGATGAAGCCACAGTTTTACAGTTCCAAAATCATATGGTGGATGAACCAGACTCTATTTTTAGTGAGCCACAATATCTCACTGCTGACGAGTTAAAATTATTTCATGATTTGCGTGCACAGACATTTAAAAATAGGCGTTTAGAGCAAGAGCGCATTTCGGTTGATTGGGTGCATCGTTATTTAGAGTTACTTTGAAAATTAATTTGATTGATAATAAGGGGTGAACCGTACCGGGTTTGTCGGAGACCAACTTTCTTGAGAGAATGTTCCAATGACAAAACCAAAATATACCCCTGAAATCAGAGAAAGAGCGGTTCAATTATTGATTGAATCTGAAAAAGATTATCCTTCTACTTGGGCTGCAATCACAGCAATTGCGCCTGAGCAGCATGCTGCGCAAGGGTTGTACTCCTGAAACACTACGTGTTTGGTATCAAAAATATTTAGATAAACAAAATCCAGTTAAAGTACAGCTGCTTTCAGACCAAGAACGTATCAAACAACTCGAACGCGAAAATAAAGAACTGCAACGCGCCAATGAGATTCTACGTAAAGCAGCCGCTTTTTTCGCCCAGGCGGAGCTCGACCGCCCACACAAATAATGGTGGATTTCATCCATAACAATAAAGATCGATATGGTGTTGATGCGATTTGTAGGATTTTACCGAT
>NZ_VPEN01000158.1:0-1039 GCF_013417135.1 Acinetobacter sp. YH16051
ATTATAAATATTGACACAGGAAAAATAGCTTATGCAAAGACAGAAAAACATGCTGAATTAATTAATTACTATTTTTATCTAAAAATTCCTCTTTCATATAATGAAGGCTTTGCATTTTTTCAGTGCTATAAAAGTGTAAGTGCTAAAACACTGATTTTTAACATTCTATATAAATATTACAAAGAAAAAAGCGGACTAGTATTACAATTTAAATCATTAACAGATGATAAATCTTTTGATGAATGGAAACAGAAAGCACAGGTGAAAGAAATTAAACTGACTAAATTTACAGGTATCGATGATAAAGCTCAGAGAATCTCAAATTTAGGTCATCGAGAGAATATTGAAACAGTATTAATGATGAAGCCTAAAAAAGGTAATTTCGGCTTGTTAAAAAACTTTCTCACGCCTAATACAGATCAATTTAAAGCCGTAGAAGTGTGGGAAGAGGAATGTCAGCAAGTTAAGACAGTTGTTAGTTTAAATGGCAAAAGTAGGACTTTTACTGTCGGTAGGTAAGCGTCCGCTGAATCCCATACCAATTTTAATTCGATTTAGGTTTCCAGCAGTGTGGCAGTAACTCTTCAATCTGGGTCACTTTATGTGTCGGCAGCCTTTTCAGCACATCACTTAAATAGGCATACGGATCCAAGCCATTCAGCTTTGCTGACTGGATTAACGTCATGATGTTTGCCGCTCGCTGACCACTGCGCAGCGAACCTGCAAACAGCCAGTTCTTGCGCCCCAACGCCCAGGGACGCATCTGATTCTCGACCCAATTATTGCAAATAGGTAGATTGCCATCATCCAGATAGCGGCTTAAAGCTGGCCAACGCTTCAGAGTGTAATTGATGGCCTTGGCGGTGGGAGAACTCGATGGCACTGTCAGATGATGTTGGTTGAGCCATTCATATAGTTGTTGCATCACTGGTTGACTATGCTGTTGTCGGTATTCGCGGCGGTCTTCCGCTGTACCATCGGTCTTTTTCCTGAGCTCTGCTTCTATCGCATACAGTTTCTGAATCAGCACTAATGCCTG
>NZ_VPEN01000159.1:0-1021 GCF_013417135.1 Acinetobacter sp. YH16051
GACTTGGAATTTCCCATCTGATTACTCCACGCTTACGAATATGAATTGCTACATTTTATCCGATTATCTTTTGCTTCGCAATGCGGCATGGGCGCACTCAGCGTTCCAGCCCCCTCTGCCGCCCTAAATGCTTGCTCCAATGCATCGAGCACCATATCTGTATTCATCCGTGTCGATACTTTCCATCCAACAATTGCTCGTGAGAACACATCAATAATAAATGCAGTATAAACCCAGCCTGAATTTGTTTGAATATACGTAAAGTCACTCACCCACAGTTGGTCAGGATGATCAGCAGTAAAATTACGTTTTACCAAGTCATCCGCTCGTTTTTGATCATCTCGGCTACGGGTGGTTTGTTTGTTCTTACCACGCCAAACACCTTTTATACCTAGCTTTTGCATTAATCGAGCAACAGTACAGCGCGCAATAATATAGCCTTCACGTTTCAGTTTTTGCCAGACTTTACGTACACCATACCGACCTGAACTTTCCTTCCAAATTCGTTTAATCTCCTCAGCATGATGCAAGTCATGTAAATCTCGCTTTGCTCGATGTTCTGGATTTTCACAGAGATCTAGAGTCCGGTAATAGGTTGAAGGTGCGATCGGTAAAATTCTACAAATCGCCTCGACTCCGTACAGCTCTTTATTATTATGGATAAAATCCACCATTATTTGTGTGGGCGGTCGAGCTCCGCCTGGGCGAAAAAAGCGGCTGCTTTACGTAGAATTTCATTGGCGCGTTGCAGTTCTTTATTTTCGCGTTCGAGTTGTTTGATACGTTCTTGGTCTGAAAGCTGCTGTACTTTAACTGGATTTTGTTTATCTAAATATTTTTGATACCAAACACGTAGTGTTTCAGGAGTACAACCCTTGCGCAGTATACTGCTCAGGGAGCAATAGCGGTGATCGCAGCCCAATTCGATGGATAATCTTTCTCGGATTCAATCAATAATTGAACCGCTCTTTCTCTGATTTCAGGGGTATATTTTACTTTTTTCATCGGGACATTCTCTCAG
>NZ_VPEN01000160.1:0-1016 GCF_013417135.1 Acinetobacter sp. YH16051
ATTCGTGACATAGGTCGTGAGGTGTGTAGTCTTCACGCTCTAGAAAGCGATTTACACTATCATGCGAGATATTATAAGTCTCGGCAAGTTGTGTGCAGCTAATAGAGTTCGGTTCTGTCATGAGAAAGCCCATATAAATGGGTAATGTACAAGTTGCTGTAGAAGCATGTTTAATTCGTCTGATCACAGATACTTTATAAAGTATTTTAATACTTTTTTGAATCCGTCAATGCGTAAGTCCTATATAAGATGCTTCTGATTTTTTAACTTCTACATCATTTAGTCCCATAGAAGGACAAATGTTAGGTGTTTCTTAATTTTTTCTAAAATTAACATAATTCTTATTATGCGAAATTAAAAAAGGAAGCGGTATGCCATTGCTGTCCCACAATTTTTCACAAGAGGAAGCTCATTTGAGCTTCCTCTTGTTTTATGGGTATTTTATCGGGTGAAAATAAAGCTTTTAAAGTTCTTCTTTCAAACAAATTCACTTGAATTATTCTGAGTAAACGTTGAACTGTCCAACCTGTTTTTCCTAAATGTCGAGCGAAACTCACCAATAAATAGGCGATCATCGCAATCCAGATTTGTGTCTGAATTGCGTTCCTGCTGCGGCCTAGAAACGCTTTTAATTTGAGATTCTGCTTAATCGCCTTAAAGAACAGCTCAACTTTCCAACGATCTTTATAAATCGCCGCAATGGTGGAGGCGGCTAAATGAAAGTTATTGCTGAGAAAGCTAAAGTGCTTGCCACTTTGCTGATCTCTATATTCAATTCTTCTTAACACTGGGGCTTTTCTTTTTAGGGCATGTGCGCTATTCAGCTGAATGGTTTCATCTTTTAGAATACCTTTGGATTCAAGCACTGGATGTTGCTGGATCACCTGATACACAGATTTAGGCCTAAAACGTGTGACAAATCCAATGTTTTGAGCAGTCAGATTTGCATACCATTGGTAATCGACATAGCCTTTATCAAAAACTACAATGCTGCCAGCAGGAAACTGGAATTTGCG
>NZ_VPEN01000161.1:0-1006 GCF_013417135.1 Acinetobacter sp. YH16051
GGGGATGCACTAAAAAAAATAGAATCAATATCTAATTCTAAGTAGTGTAATTAGGCAAGTTAATATCAATATGATAACTAATATTAGTATGACTCCTTGCGCTTCAAACAAGATCAAAGCAATTAAAGATTTTCTAAATGTGAATTGATTTTCTTTGATTACAAACTTACTTTCATTACCTATGCTAGATATATAAACGGATAAAACTTTATCCGTATTATACTGGTGCCAGGCATTTTCTAATTTAACTTTTAGATCGTCACATGACTCTAATAACGTTATTCTATATATGCTTAAGACATTTTGAGCATTACGATAATAAATTTTGTTATGATATTTATACATGTATTCAACATTCATCTTAGCAGTTCTGTCTATACCTTTTCGCCAAGGTGAACTTGAGCAAGATATTTGTGTTTTTAAAATTTGAAATTTTTCAATTTTTTGCCATGTATTCAAATCTATACTTTTATTATCATATTTATTTGATTTTATTAAAGTAACTAAAATAATTATGAAGCCTATTAAAAGTAAAAAAAGTGAAAATTTTTTCATATAATTATTTTAGCTCTAATTAATGACTATATGTTAATTTCTTAATATCTAAAATTAACATAATACACCTTATACGAAATGCTGTTTTTTATTCGATATAAATCATAAACTTATACTAAGACGTTCCAGGGTTCAGCGCACTGGAACGGCTTTTTATTGATTATTCATGTTCCACGCTCAATAAACAAGCAATGTTCCACACTTTTGTTTAGCTAAAAACAACAATAAAACCTTACTCATCTGTAAAAACTGCCCGAGCTAAACGGCCCAATAATCCCCTTTTTTTAGGTTCCGGTTCAACGTGTTCAGGAATAGGTATACGCTTATTGTCTTCACCAAGAGTAGTCAATGCGTCATAGTTCGACTCAATCTCTGGCCGAGGATCTGTTGCTATATTTAGATTAGTAGATTCATTTAGCTTACTAGTATTTTCTTGTTTTGGCTGTTCTAA
>NZ_VPEN01000016.1:0-44270 GCF_013417135.1 Acinetobacter sp. YH16051
TGTCTTTGATACCAACGATTTCAACTTCTTCGCCTACTTTCACGATACCAGTTTCTACACGGCCAGTTACTACTGTACCACGACCAGAAATAGAGAATACGTCTTCGATTGGCATTAAGAATGCTTGGTCGATTGCACGTACTGGCTCTGGGATGTAAGTATCAAGCGCTTCAACAAGAGCAACTACAGCATCTTCACCATATTGACCTGATTCACCGTTAAGTGCAGCAAGTGCTGAACCACGGATTACTGGAGTGTCGTCGCCTGGGAAGTCGTAAGTAGAAAGAAGTTCACGAACTTCCATTTCAACTAATTCAATTAACTCTTCGTCGTCTACGATATCGCATTTGTTTAAGAATACGATGATATAAGGTACACCTACCTGACGAGAAAGAAGGATGTGTTCACGAGTTTGTGGCATTGGACCATCAGTCGCTGAACAAACAAGGATCGCACCGTCCATCTGAGCAGCACCAGTGATCATGTTTTTAACATAGTCGGCGTGGCCTGGGCAGTCTACGTGCGCGTAGTGACGAGTTGGAGAATCGTATTCTACGTGAGAAGTATTAATTGTAATACCACGTGCTTTTTCTTCTGGTGCAGAGTCGATAGCAGCGTAATCTTTCGCTTCACCACCAAACTTACGTGCACATACTGTAGCAATCGCAGCTGTTAAAGTTGTTTTACCATGGTCAACGTGACCGATTGTGCCCACGTTAACGTGTGGCTTATTACGTTCGAACTTAGCCTTAGCCATGAGATCTTCCTTTTTAAAACAACTCATGGAGGATCACTCCATGAGCATTAGGTTTTTTAACTATGAATTAGTTTGCGCTTATAGTAATCGAAAGATTACTCGTCGTCACCTTTTTTACCACCAGACTGGAATTTAGCAATGATGCCATCTGCCACGTTACGTGGAGTTTCAGCATATTTAGCAAATTCCATAGAGTAAGTCGCACGACCTTGAGACATAGAACGCATGTGTGTTGCGTAACCAAACATCTCTGCAAGTGGAACTTCTGCACGAATTGCTTTAGTACCACCAGGTAAGTCGTCCATACCTTGAACCATACCACGACGACGGTTTAAGTCACCCATGATATCGCCCATGTAGTCTTCTGGAGTTTCTACTTCAACTTTCATGATTGGCTCAAGAAGAACAGGATCTGCTTTCATGAAACCGTCACGGAATGCGTAAGAACCCGCCATTTTGAACGATAATTCGTCAGAGTCGACATCGTGGTAAGAACCGTCGAATAATGTCGCTTTAATGCCTACAACTGGGTAACCAGCCAAGACACCATTCTTCATACGTTCTTGGATACCTTTGTCTACTGCACCGAAGAATTCTTTAGGTACTACACCACCTACAACTTCTTCAGCGAATTCGTAGTCTTTACCAGCTTCAGGATCAAGCGGCTCTAAACGTACGAATACGTGACCGAATTTACCTTTACCACCAGTTTGACGTACGAATTTACCTTCTTGCTCAATCGTCTTTTTGATCGTTTCGCGGTATGCAACCATTGGTTTACCAATGTTCGCTTCTACGTTGAATTCACGCTTCATACGGTCAACGATGATGTCAAGGTGAAGCTCGCCCATACCCGCAATGATCGTTTGACCAGATTCTTCGTCTGTACGAACGCGGAATGATGGATCTTCTTTCGCCAAGCGACCTAAAGCAACTGACATTTTTTCTTGGTCAGCTTTAGTTTTAGGTTCAACAGCCAATGCAATTACTGGCTCTGGGAATTCCATACGCTCTAGTGTAATTACGTGGTTTTCGTCACATAATGTATCACCAGTGGTTGTATCTTTAAGACCTACACACGCTGCGATGTCACCTGCACGAATTTCTTCGATGTCGTGACGGTCATTTGCGTGCATCTGTACGATACGACCAATACGCTCACGCTTCATTTTCACTGGGTTATAAACCGGGCTACCCGCTTTAAGAACACCAGAGTAAACACGTACGAACGTTAAGTTACCAACGAATTTGTCGTTCATGATTTTGAACGCTAACGCTGCGAAAGGTGCTTCGTCAGACGCTTCACGAGAACCTTCAGTTTCGTCTTTGTCGTCTAAGATACCTTTGATCGCTTCAACGTCAGTTGGTGCAGGTAAGAATTCAATTACTGCGTCCAACATACGTTGAACACCTTTGTTTTTGAATGCAGAACCACACATTGCAGGTTGAATTTCACCCGCTAATGTACGTTGACGTAAACCAGCAACGATTTCTTCTTTAGAAAGTTCGCCATTTTCTAGGTACTTGTCCATGAGTTCTTCTGATGCTTCTGCAGCAGCTTCAACCATGTTCGTACGCCATTCTTCAGCAGTTGCTTGAAGGTCAGCTGGAATCTCACCATATTCAAATTTCATACCTTGTGAAGCTTCATCCCAGATGATTGACTTCATTTCGATTAAGTCAACAACACCTGTGAATGTGTCTTCTGCGCCCACTGGAACAACGATAGGCACTGGGTTTGCACCCAAGCGAGTTTTCATTTGTTCAACAACGCGGAAGAAGTTTGCACCTGTACGATCCATTTTGTTCACGAACGCTAAACGAGGTACTTTATATTTGTTTGCTTGACGCCATACAGTTTCAGACTGAGGTTGTACACCACCTACAGCACAGTAAACCATACATGCACCGTCAAGAACACGCATAGAACGCTCAACTTCAATTGTGAAGTCAACGTGTCCTGGGGTGTCAATTACGTTAATACGGTGTTGGTCAAACTGGTTACCCATACCTTTCCAGAAGCATGTTACAGCTGCTGAGGTAATAGTAATACCACGTTCTTGCTCTTGTTCCATCCAGTCAGTTGTTGCTGAACCTTCGTGAGTTTCACCAAGTTTGTGACTTTCACCTGTATAGAACAAAATACGTTCTGAAGTTGTTGTTTTACCCGCATCGATGTGCGCAGAGATACCAATGTTACGGTAACGAGAAATTGGGGTTTGACGTGCCATGATTTCTAGCATTCCTAAATTTTGTTGTTTAAAACAGGACGCTTTAAGCTGCCTAGCAACTTAAAGCGATTTGATGACAATTCAGTGACAACCGATTCATCACCCTCCTGATTAGGGCCTGTTTTATCCGCTTAGAAACGGTAGTGAGAGAAGGCTTTGTTGGCTTCAGCCATACGGTGCACATCTTCACGTTTTTTGATCGCTGCGCCTTTACCTTCAGATGCATCAAGCAACTCGCCAGCAAGACGTAACGCCATAGTTTTTTCAGAACGCTTAGCAGCAGCATCTACCAACCAACGCATCGCTAAAGCAGTACGACGGGATGGGCGTACTTCCATAGGAACTTGATAAGTAGCACCACCAACACGGCGTGCTTTTACTTCGACCATTGGACGAACTTTTTCAAGCGTAGCTTCAAAAAATTCAACTGGGTCTACTTTAGATTTTTCTTGAACGCGGTCTAAAGCACCGTAAACGATACTTTCAGCAATAGATTTTTTACCATCTTGCATTACGTGGTTCATGAATTTAGCGATTGTTTGGCTGCTGAATTTAGGATCCGGAAGGATTTCACGAGCAGCGACTACGCGACGTCTTGGCATTTTAAACTACCTATAAATATGACACTTCAGGGTGATCCAGCCGTAGCACAAAGTGTCGTGTGCATTTCGCTGGCCTTACTACACGTCGCTTGAATTTCACAAAATTAAATGCAGAAATCAGACAAGCGAGACGATAAAGGATTGCAGTTCTACGAACTAAGGGCTTAATCTTTAAAAGATTATTTCTTAGGACGTTTAGCACCGTATTTAGAACGTGACTGGTTACGATCTTTCACACCAGCACAGTCTAAAGAACCACGAACGGTATGGTAACGTACACCTGGTAAGTCTTTAACACGACCACCACGGATAAGAACAACACTGTGCTCTTGTAGGTTGTGACCTTCACCACCGATGTAGCTAGAAACTTCAAAACCTGAAGTTAAGCGAACACGGCAAACTTTACGCATTGCTGAGTTAGGTTTTTTAGGTGTAGTTGTGTAAACACGTGTACAAACACCACGACGTTGTGGACAAGCCTTCAACGCAGGAACTTTTGATTTTTCAACCAAAGTCGTACGACCCTTACGGATCAACTGATTTGTTGTTGCCATGTGGCAATTCTCCCGTTAATAAAAAAGCCCCAAAAACATACTACTTTTTGAGGGCATGCAATTGTAAGCGAAGATAGAAAAATGGTCAATATTTCATAGGCAGTTAAAATACCAACCAAATTTCTACTTATCACTTGTTTTTATTCAGCTTTTGGCTTGCGAGTACTTGTACGAGTTCTCGGCTTTTTTGTAACCTGCTTTGCAGTTTCTGTACTTGATGTTACTGGATTTTCCGAAACAGTTTCAGCCACTTGGGTTGAATCTTCCACAGGCTCTAAAGCATCTTCCAGCCTATATTCATCAATTTCTTCTGCAGGTACAGCAAGTTTTTGCGGTGCAACTTCAGCATGTGGCTCTAGCATTTGATCTGCCAATTCTTCTAGACCTTGCTGAATATTTTCATCGAGCTGTGCTGCAGTTGTTTCCACTTTGTCCGATTTTTTCTGCACTTTTACCGCTCGGATACTTTCATGGTCTGATACGGTTTGCACTAAAGCATCTGACGGCGCAGATTCCGCGCGCTCTTGCCCCGCTACTAATTCATCTTGCTCCGCATGTTTAGCTTCATTGCCCTTCAATTGCTCCAAGAGTTTAGGCGCAGCCTGTGCCAGCAATTCCAACGATTTTTCATATGCATGAATGGCTGATAAATTGCTGTCTTTATGCTGAATTAAATAGCTACGGGCATTGGAAAACACTTGCTGTGCCTTGTGATGCACATCTTCCACCAATTTCCAGCTATATACTGCACTCACCGATGCGGTTGCTACAGGCGTGAGTTTATTCAACATGGAAAACTTAGGTACATGATTCAACCACGGCCATTTGACTTGACCTTGCTCATTCAAGAAGTATTTCTTTAATGCCTCATAATCATTGCTTGAACCGAGCATATTTTGTAATTGATGCACATCATGAGTTTGCAGCATATTGGATAAGGTTTTTAGCCCCATCAGTACCGCTTGCTTTTCTGCAATGACGCCTAAATCAATTTGTTTAAAAATAAACTGAACAATTTCTTGCTCGGTGTCTTTGTTCAGTTCAAAACCGTATGCACGTCCCACCTGATAAATGGTACGCAAAGACATCACAATAGATGCAGGCACATCAATAGTTGAACCGATTACTCCTGTTGCACCTGTCAATGCGCCTTGCAGTGATGCAATCCATTTATTTTGTTCTGCGAGTGCCTGACTAATTCGTTTAGAACGATCTACATCTTGAGTCAATTCTTCTAAATCGCGCACACCTGCTTGATCAAGCACATCATCAACAGAGCTAATATTGGAGGTAAAACTATTCAGCTGATCAAATAAATAATCTGAAATTTTGTCGGAAAAATCGGGCGACACAAAACTCGCTACCTGATTGACGCGATTATAGTGACGTCCTAAAAGCTGACGTGAAACTTGTGGCACATGCTGTCTGAGCATGTGTTGAGGATTGTCATACTGACGCGCTTGAAAAGCACTAAAACTACGTGCCTGACCTTCAATAATTTGCCCTGATTTTGCACTGTGCTCATCCTTCGCTACAGTACCCGGTGCAACTTGCTGCAATACATGGATGCCTGTACTGCTGAGCTTTTTAGCCACCCCAATCGCATTCGAGAAGAATCCGCTTGATTGTTTATTCTTGGAATCTGACATTCTTACTCCTCATTTTTAATTTCTATGATTTATGGGTAGATACTAGGTGTAGTCTAAGTTTATCTCAATATGATTGTGTATCTTTTGGTTGGCTTCCTGCATCTCATTTGCCGCTTCACTGCGGTTTGATCTTCCCTGCAAAGTGGCATCATATTTGCCATAAGAATTCAAAATTCTTTCTGCTATTATGAACTCAATTGTAAGACATGAGTCATACCGTATCAGCGATTGCTTGGCAGTCACGGTGTTCGGCTCAACATTATCACCATAAAAGGGATCTGTAGATGAAACGTGTTGTAATCACCGGCATGGGCATTAACTCGTGCATTGGTAATACTTTAGAAGCTGTGACTCATTCTTTACAAAACGGTATTTCTGGGACACGTTCCAACCCAACTTATGCTGAACTTAATTTCAAAAGCCACGTAAGTGCAGCAGCAGAACAAAACTTTAACCACATTGACCGTAAATTAAAACGCTTTATGGGCGTGTGTGCGATGTACGCTTACAACGCTGCAGTAGATGCCATTGAACATGCGGGCTTAAAGCAAGAAGATTTAGCAGGCAACCCACGTTACGGTATCGCGGGTGGTTCAGGCGGTAACTCAACTGCATCTGTTGCAGAAATGATTGAGCTACTTGAAGAAAAAGGCGCACGTAAAATTGGCCCGTTCTTCGTACCACGTAACATGTCGAACACCATTACGGCAAACTTGGGTGTTGCGTTCAAATTACAAGGTATCGCGCACTCAATTACCAGTGCATGCGCAACTTCTGCCGATGCAATTGGTTATGCCTACAACCTAATTCAATTGGGTAAACAAGATTTAATGCTTGCAGGTGGCGGTGAAGAAGATCACTGGTCACAAAGCTTATTGTTTGATGCGATGGGTGCTTTGTGTTCTAAATACAACGACACACCAGAAACAGCATCTCGTCCGTACTCTGCAGACCGTGATGGTTTCGTCATTGCAGGTGGTGGTGGTTTCGTGGTTCTTGAATCACTTGAACACGCACAAGCACGTGGTGCAAATATTTTAGCTGAAGTGGTTGCGTATGCTGCAAACTCTGACGGTGCAGACATGGTTGCACCAAGCGGTGAAGGTGCAACACGTTGTATCTTGATGGCTTTAGACGAAGCGAAACAACACGGTGTAGACGCAATTGACTATGTGAACACACATGGTACTTCTACTCCAGCAGGTGACGTGACTGAATTGAAAGCCATGGAACGTGCGTTTGGTGAAGGTAAAGTGCCTGCTCTTAGCTCAACGAAGTCAATGACTGGTCACAGCTTGGGTGCTGCAGGCGTTCAAGAAGCAATTTATTCTGTCTTGATGATGCAAAACGACTTCATTGCACCAAACATCAACGTCACTGAACTTGATGAAGGCGCGAAAGCATTTGATATCGTACTTGAAAAACGCGACACAAAATTGAATACTGTGATGAGTAACAGTTTTGGTTTTGGCGGTGTAAATGCCTGCCTTATTTTCAAGAAGTGGGATGAATAATCTCCTATAGGATAGTCGATGGATGCACCTTCTGATGCTTTTTTATGGGTAAAAGCATTACATATTATTGCCGTGGTTTGCTGGTTCGCTGCATTGTTCTACTTACCACGTTTATATGTTTACCATGCCATGAGTGAAGATACACTGAGCCATCAGCGTTTTGAAATCATGGAGCGCAAGTTGTACCGAGGGATTATGTGGCCGTCTATGATTGCCACCCTCATCACGGCACACTTTTTGGTAGATTGGGGCGATGCGACCCGCAATTACCACGATGCGTTATGGTTTTACCTGAAAGTAGCATTGGTCGGTTTATTGGTGATTTACCATTTGGTTTGTGGCTATTACCGCCAAAAACTGATTGGCAATGCGCATTATAAATCACACAAGTTCTGGCGATTCTTCAATGAAATGCCGACTGTGCTGCTATTAGCGATTGTAATTTTAGTCGTGGTAAAACCACAGTTCTAAAATTTGAAACGCCAAGTATCCTGACATCTCAACCTGATTCGGTTGTAAAAAAACCTCAGTGCAAAGAACTGAGGTTTTTTTATGGGTGACAACTAAAAACAGCACTTATGCTTTAATTCAACGTATTTGTGAGTAAGGCTGAAAGCCCAATGCCGCTGCTTGTTTCTGCTGAGATTGAGGAATCGTGACAATAGCAATTTTTCCATCTGCACCACCACAGACCTGTGCATACATCCGCCCATCTGAACCTACACTGGCCCGCTTCACCTGAATCTGTGCTTGCTGTAAACGCTGAACAATTTCCGTAAGGGTTAAACCTGAATCTGGCTCACACTGTCGATGTTGCAATGATGTGTACATTTCGACCTGCGCAGTAGGTGTTGTGGATGTAGCAGCATGATTGGCACATGCAGTCATCAGTATTGAAACCGCTACTACTGCAATAGATTGACTAAATATCTTCATCACATACCCTCTTTCAATATTAAAATTAAATATTCAAATTAAATATTGAAGCACGATCTTTGCAATAACACTGCGCTAGAAATGCAAACAGATGTAAGCATCTCGCTCATCCAGATAACTGTTCAAGCACCGACAAAATTTGCGCAAAACACTGAATTCTATGTTTTGGTGCAGCCAAGTCTAACTCCTGAGCCGAACCATAGCCGTATTCGACTGCAACACAATCGACTCCATTGGCTCGTGCACCTAAAATATCGTGTTCACGATCTCCAATCATTAAACATTGTTCAGGTTGCAATTGTTCTTGCTGCAAAATATAGGCAATTAAATCCGCTTTATTGGTACGCTCACCATTTAGTTCGCTACCGTAGGGATATTCAAAATATTGCAATAAATCGAAGTGATCTAAAATTTGGCGTGCATAAATTTCAGGTTTGGCTGTTGCTAAAAACAGTCGATAGCCTTGCTGTTTTAAATCTGCCAATGTTGCAGCAACATCTTCAAAGACATGATTTTCAAATAAGCCTGTTGCAGCAAAACGCTCTCGATAGCCTGCTAAGGCTTGCTCTGCCAATATGTCATGCACATCTACATGAAGTAATTTTGCCAAAGAGGCTTTTAAGGGCGGCCCGATAATCCAATCAATATTTTCCGTATCTGCAATAGGATGTCCAACCTTAGCCAAACCATAACGCGCAGAAGCGGTAATGCCCTCTTTCGGGTCGGTCAGCGTGCCATCTAAATCAATTAAAAGGTTCTTTATCACAATGTCAGCCTATGTGCCTAAATGACTATCGAGTGTTACTCCAAAGTTGCCTATACTAACGTAAATAGAAGCAATTAAGGATATGTGTGTGCGACCAACAGTACTATGTTTTTCTGGTTTAGACCCTTCGGGTGGCGCTGGTTTACAGGCTGATATTGAAGCCGTTGGCAATAGCGGTGCACATGCAGCGATTGCCTGCACAGCACTGACCATTCAAAACTCTCAGCAAGTATTTGGCTTTAAAGCAACGTCTAAAGAATTGTTATTGGCGCAAGCCAATGCGGTGGTGAATGATTTGCCCATTAAAGTTGTAAAGTCGGGCATGTTGGGCACCACTGACAATATTGCAGCGCTGGCAGATTTTTTACGTGCACATCCTGATTATTTATATGTGCTTGACCCTGTTTTGGTTGCCAATAGTGGTGGTTCTTTAGGTAATCAAGCGACTTTGGTTCAGGCATTTGTCGAGTTGATTCCACTGGCGACTTTAATCACGCCAAATACTGTGGAATTACGTGCCTTAACGGGTGAAGATGATTTAGAACGCGCAACAGCTAAATTATTTGCAATGGGCGCGCAGGCCGTTTTGGTCAAAGGTGGGCATGAAGATACCCCTGATCATATTCGTAATGCACTGTATATTAACAATGAAATGGTTTCAGAAACCCGCTGTCCACGGCTTGAAGGTGAATATCACGGTTCAGGCTGTTCATTGGCGAGCTTTATTGCAGGGCGCTTGGCAATGGGAGATCAACTGAAACAAGCGGTACAACATGCTGAAACTTGGTTGTTTGGTGTGCTTAAATATGCGGAAACGCCTGTACCGAACGGACAGAAAATTCCGAAAAGGTTTTAGTGCTTATCGTTCAACTCCTTCAAACCCTGATCACCTTGTATCAGGGTTTTTCATTGCAACTTTTTAACGTTCGTGCCGTTGTTTCAAATTTTCGACATGTTGACGATTGGTTTTCCAAGACTTATCAAGTAGTTCTTTTTCAATTCTCAGCTGAATACGTTTCAGTTTCATCGGTGAAATGACTTCATGCCGAAAACCTTTGACATACTCAACCCATGCACTGCCTTTAAAAACATTGTTGGGCAAAGAGGTCTTAAACTCACAGTCTGGCATAAATACAATCACAGAATGCAGATATTCAGGCTCGACAATATCGCTCAATACTGATTCCAAAACTTTTATATGCTTATAGTTCTGATAGACAGGATTTTGAAACTTGTAGGTCTTTTTATAAATTTTTTGTGTCCATACTTTTTGGCGTTCTCCACCAAAAATCCAGCCTTTATAGTTTTTTGTTTCAATCACAAAAACCCCAAAAGGACTCAATAAAATATGATCTATTTGGGTTGTTCCTGTGGATTCATCAGGCAAAGTTACATCATTCAACAAGATATAACGTTCATCTAAATACAACTTCACATGCGTACTTACTGCGAGTTCCCCCACCTTTCCCTTTAGAAAAGGTTTGAAAATTTTGATCAGCCCTACACCTGCAACAAGCAGAATAAGCCACCAAAACTGCAACAATAATGTTTTTAACATTTCCCCTGCTCTATTTTATTTTGATCAAAATTGTTGTTGAATCTCAGTCATTTAAACTTTTGAAGTTGAAGATTCTAACTTTAACAAAATCGCTTTATTATCCAACCCGCCTGCAAAGCCCACCAATTTTCCACTTGCACCCACCACCCGATGACACGGTGCAATAATCGAAATTGGATTTTTGCCATTTGCCGCCCCTACGGCACGCATCGCATTCTCACTACCAACTTGTTCGGCAATTTGCTTATAACTACGAGTTTCCCCAAAAGGAATGCTTAATAACGCCTGCCAGACTTTCTTCTGAAATTCAGTGCCTTCAAAATCAAGAGGCACATCAAATTGCTGACGCTGACCTGCAAAATACTCTTGGAGTTGCTGCTGAGTTTTGAGCAAAATTGGATGATCATCTTGTCGAACTAAACTGGCTAAACGTACCCGTTTATGATCTTCGTTATCCCACATTACCGCAACCAATGCGTGATCGTGAGCCACCAATTTAAGCACGCCTACAGGAGTGTCCATTTCAGTAAATGCCAATTGCATTATTTTTCTCCTCAAGCAGGTTGGGTATCAGGTCATCCTGTTTTTAACTCAAACCGATCTGTTATTGAGCACACACTAAAAGACTGCATTCCAAGTTAGCTGGATGAAATTTTCATAAGCACCAAACCTGAAATAATCAGAACTGCAGCCAACATACGCATAGCACTGGCAGGTTCGCCTAAAACAAAAATACCGACTAAAAATGAACCGACTGCGCCTATACCTGTCCAAATCGTATAAGCCGTGCCTAATGGCAAAGTACGCATGGCATAGGCCAAAAGCGCAAAACTTAAAATCATAAAAAAGATAGTCACGATACTGGGTGTTAATTTACTAAAGCCGTCAGACAACTTCATGGAGTATGCCCAAACCACTTCAAAAATACCCGCCAATATCAACATCATCCAGGCCATAACGCCCTCCTTCAATAGCATGAAATCAGGCCGTCCTGAAGATTTTTCTTGTCGAGTGTTCAGTCACTTTGACTATTTCTAAAAACCCAAACAAGGGAGGTCGTTCCTCCTGTTGCAATTTAAGCCACCGCGCAGCGATGATCCGTCTATTTTAAACTTAAAATTTTGCGCGCACCATTCAATACAAACATGGCCACAACTAAGCCAATAATCAGGTCTGGATAATTCGACCCTGTCAGCATCACCAAACCGCCCGCGATAATCACACCTAAATTCACAATCACATCATTGGCGGAAAAAATATAACTGGCTTGCATGTGGGTTCCACCATCTTTATGCCCTGAAATTAGCCATAAACAGGTGACGTTTGCCAGCAATGCCACAGCACCAATGACCATCATCAACATGGATTCAGGCTCACTGCCTAAGAAGAAACGGCGCAGGACATCAAAGATAACCAGTGCAGCCAAACCCAGTTGTACCCAACCAGACAAATGTGCAGCTTTGAGCTGTTTCTTGGCGGATTGACCCACGACAAATAAAGCCAAACCATACACGGCGGCATCGGCAAACATATCTAAGGAGTCAGCAATTAACCCAGTCGAAGATGCAATTAAACCTGCAATTAATTCCACCAAAAACATAGCGGCATTAATACCAAGCAAGGCATATAGCACTTTTTGTTGTGCAGCGCTGTTAGATACAGGCAGTTCAGTTTGTGTATTGGCTTCAGTCTGTTGCAACACAGCACCCAAACCCAATGCTTCTAATTTATGGGTAATTTCTGTGGCAGATTGGTTGCTGTGATAAACCTTTAAAAGTCGTGCAGGTGAATCAAAAGACAAGGCTGCAATATCATTATGATCTGCCAAAGCAATCCGCACCATTTGTTCTTCTGCGCCACAATCCATTTTAGGAATATGGTATGCACTCACCCACGGACTCAAAAGTTCCGAATCCAAAATTGTTGCTTTATCTGCCTTGGCAGTCGTTGCAGATGTACAGCTATTTTGATCAGCACAGCTTTTTTCTGTATCGCAAGACGAACCACAGCCTGTATCGCCACATGACTTGGAGTGTGTAGGCGCAGTTGCACAAGGCTGGTTTACATTTTTTTGCGTATCACAACCACAGCCAGTATTGTTTAGATTTTGGTTTTCTAAGTTTTTATCTTGATTCGATTGAGGATCTTGAGTTGATGAAGACATACGCCACACCCAAAAATACAATAGGCTCAGTATAAACCAAGCCTATGTATTTAGGGACAATCTATTCTATTTAGAAGCAGCAACGATCCATTGACTTAATCATTGATAAATACCCCTAATCATTAAAACCTGAAACGCAAGCCTATCGCATATAAGCCGCTCTGCTCGGAATCGGTTGCAGACTGCCAAGCAGTGTGTTGATCACCTTTCGTATACTCATAACCTGCACTGATATACGGCATGATGTTCTTGCTGATTTCATAACGCATTTCCACACCCACAGCTGCGCGGTTGAGTCCTGTTTTTTTCGCATATTTGGCATCATCCTGCAGAATAACATCTACATCTAAATAAGGCTGTGCGATCAATTTCTGAGTCAATAACAGATCCCGTGTGGTTTCCAAACTCAAAGCCGCATATTGATCCTCACCCAAATAAAAATAAGCATCGGTTTCAAAAAAATATGGAGCTAAACCATGTAAGCCAAACACAGCGTCAAACTTATCTTCTCGGTCTGTTTGATGCTCTTGCTGATTCACTTCGTGTCGATAACGCACACCTGCTTGCACATCCCAAAAATCTGAAATCATACGACTGTATAACAACTTGGCATCATATTCAGTCGCTTGTGACTCTTGCTTATCGCTATGAATTTTCACAAACAACTTGTTTTCATCAGTTCCGATACGAGTTTGTAATTTAGATTTGAGCACTCCCTCGGCATGATCATTCACTTGCCATTGCGTATCTAAAGTGCTCACCGCGTACACCTGCGCACCATGTTCTTTACGATGATCGTGTGACTGCGACTCTTGCACGGACGAATCGGATTGATGCGATTGATGCGATTGATGCGATTGATGCGATTGATGCGATTGATGCGATTGATGCGATTGATGCGATTGATGCGATTGATGCGATTGATGCGATTGATGCGATTGATGCGATTGAGTATCAGCCTGAGCTGCAATTGTTGCAATCTCTGCTGAACTGGCATGTGCACTATGCACCTCTGTCGCTGCTAGCCCAACTGTACTGATGCAGCAGACAGAAATACTTAAAACTGTTTTCGCAAAAAGATTAATGTTGTGCATGTGCTGCTCCTTTTTGCGCTGTCGCTGAAGGGGTTTGAGTGGCTTGAATTGCTGTGGTTGAAAGCGGTTCATTTTCACTCACCTGCGCTACAATCAATTTATTCATCATTCCCGCGCTCATGTGATAGAGCAAATGACAATGTATTGCCCATTCACCTAATTCATCTGCAGTAAGCAGTGCAGTTACAGTTTGACCTGGCGGCACAATTAAGGTGTGTTTATTCGGCATTTCTGCTGCCGTTTGACCATTTTCCAACTGCATAAACATGCCATGTAAATGCATTGGATGTGCCATCATGCTGTCATTGATAAATTTAATCCGAATACGCTCACCATATTTCACCTTGAGTGGTGTGGCATCACTAAATTTCTTACCGTTGATTGTCCAGATATAACGCTCCATCGTACCGCCTAAACGCACGACCAATTCACTGCTTGGTTCACGTGTATCTGCTTGTGGCTGCAGCGATTTCAAATCTTCATAGTGCAAGGCTTTATGCCCCGCGGGTGTAGAAGCATTTGCCCATCCATATACCACCGCATTTTTGTGTTCTGTTGAAGGCATGCCATGTTGTGTATGCGTATTTTCAGACATTGTTGCATGGTTCATCTTGGAATGATCCATTTCCGACATCGCTGCATGATTCATCTTGGAATGATCCATCTCCGACATTGCTGCATGGTTCATCTTGGAATGATCCATTTCCGACATCGCTGCATGGTTCATCTTGGAATGATCCATATCCGACATCGCTGCATGGTTCATTTTGGAATGATCCATTTCAGACATCGCTGCATGATTCATTTTTGAGTGATCCATTTCAGACATCGTTGCATGGTTCATCTTGGAATGATCATCGCCTGAATGCTCTGTAGCATGCCCCATATCTTGCATGGTGAGTAAAGCACGCGGGCGCGCTGCAGGGAGCTGTAGATTTGATGTTGCAGAATGAAGTTCACTCTGCAAGCTACCCACAGCAAAACCTGAGCGGTCTATTGATTCCGCTTCAATTTGATAATGCGCTGCTTGAGGTTCAACAATCACATCGTAGGTTTCTGCAGTGCCGATACGAAATTCATCCACAGTAACAGGTTTGACTGGCTGACCATCGGCACTGACCACTGTCATTTTTAAGTTTGGAATCCGCACATCATAAAACGACATGGCAGAGGCATTGATAAAACGTAAACGCACTTTTTCATTTGGCTTAAATACACCTGTCCAGTTCTGTTCAGGTGTCTTGCCATTCATTAAAAAAGTATAGCCTGTGACATCGGAAAGGTCGGTTTTCAGCATGCGCATCTGATTCCACATTTTGCGGTCTGACCATGTGGCTTTTAGCCCATCACGCTGTACTTGACGCCAAACATCACCTAAGGTTTCACGCTGATTTTGATAAAACTCGGCTGAAATTTTTAAATCTTTCTGAATTTGATTGCTAGATTTTTCATGAAAATCTGACAGCATCACCACATAATCACGATCTGTGTATTCATGTGCGTTTACGGCTGGCTTGGCTTTAGGATGAATCACCAAAGAGCCGTATAGACCATCTTGTTCCTGACCTTTGGAATGTGCGTGATACCAATAGGTACCACTTTGACGTACTTTAAATTGATAAACAAAATGTCCTTGTGGCTTAATCCCTTGAAAACCATTAAATCCAGGCACACCATCCATCAAACCGGGCAACAATAAACCATGCCAGTGAATAGATGAGTCCTGATTTTTTAATTGATTATTAACGTGAATTACCGCCTCATCGCCTTCTTCAAATTCGAGTGCAGGCGCGGGAAATTGTCCATTGACTGTAATACGTTGAACAGGTTTTCCCGTGATATTGACCGTTTGTTCTGCAATGGTCAGGTGATATTCCTTGACCGCAGCAAATGCAGAACTCGAACACAATGCACAGACTGTTAAAAACAGCGCAGGCTGATAAAATTTAGACATGACTTAATCCTTAAAATAAAACGTAAAGGTGTTTTGAATTCAGGATTAAGCTTTGGGTGGACGTAAAATTTGCTGCCAATGCCCAAGTAAATGTTGAGCTTGATAAGCAGGCAATAGAATATTGACCGATGTAAATGCTATAGGTTGAATCAGTTCAGGGACTTGCACATTCAACACACTGTTTAAGCTTTGACAATGCAACTGCGCACAGTCCTGACAATTCGTCTTTGCAGTAGAAAAATCAGCCGAGCCATAACAATCTGCCGCATTTAAATCGGTATCCGTTGCGGATGTGTGCTGACTGAGATGATGGTTGGCCTTGGCATCATGCCCAGATATATGCTGCTTGGTTTCAGGATACGTTTGTAAAGCTGTGGTATGACAATCTGGTAAAGATGTCATTTCACTCGCTGCGGTTGCAGAATGTCGAATCTCAGACCCTGCTGCCTGATTTGACATCATCCAATCATGTGCAGGTTTTACCGCAGCACTAACAATACCACTCCACCCTATGACAAATGCCATCAGGACAACAAACCACATTTGATTGTAGGGTTGAGTCAGCACTAAATAAATTCCTGAGTATGAAAGATGCAGACCTGAACTTGCACAAGAATTGAACATTTTTGCCAAGTACAATCCACAATCTGCAATGCACTCAATATAATTCAAGCCCCACTTATACACAATATCTTCTGCATTGAAAAACAGAGTGAATCCGTGCGATTTAAAAGCCAACTAAAACAATCAAGTTATATATTAAGCAACTTATTTTTATAATTAACTGAGTAAATACTCAATAAATTCAGTGTATTTAAAATAAACAAAAAGGATTCGACTGAATCCTTTTTATACTTATTTTGTATAAGTCATAAACAATTGATGTACAAATGTTTATAAATTAATCGGCTTATCCATAGTGTTATCAACATAGATATCCATACGGTTATCTACAAAGTTATCCACAGCATAAGCACTTGTGATTGTAGAAATTTATACTTCGACTGCGCCAACTTTTGCCAATTCAGCACGCATTTCATCAATCACCGTTTTATAGTCTGGCTTGCCAAAAATTGCTGAGCCTGCAACAAACATATCTGCGCCCGCTTCTGCAATTTCACGAATATTGGCAGGTCCCACACCACCATCGACTTCTAAACGGATATCACGACCTGAAGCATCAATGATTTGACGTGCCTGACGTAATTTCTCTAAAGTCATTGGAATGAATTTTTGCCCACCAAAACCAGGGTTCACACTCATGAGTAAAATCTGATCAACTTTATCAAGTACATAATCTAAATAATGCAGCGGTGTAGCAGGGTTAAAGACCAAACCCGCTTTTGCCCCACCCGATTTAATCAGTTGCAATGAACGGTCAATATGCTCTGAAGCTTCAGGATGGAACGTGATAATGTCTGCGCCCGCTTCTAGAAAATCACCAATCATGCGGTCTACAGGTTTTACCATTAAGTGCACATCAATTGGTGCAGTAATACCATAGTTTTTCAATGCCTTACATACACCTGCACCGAAAGTTAAATTCGGTACATAGTGATTATCCATCACATCAAAATGCACCACATCGGCACCTGCCTGAAGTACATTTTCCACTTCTTCGCCTAGACGAGCAAAATCTGCAGATAAAATAGACGGCGCAATTAAATAAGGCTTGGACATGGGAGAACCTAGCTGAATATTGGGATTGTGGCGCATTATAGCAAAGACTGCTTGATGTGGTGGATTCTGTTACGATTGGATCATTCAGTTCGATGATTCAGTTGGATCATCCAATTTAATAATTCTATATCCGCAACGCTCTGTTGCAGCATTCCACTGTTCTTTCAGTCTAGCTTTGTTATGGTGAACACCATTACTCATTTGAACAACATGCTGGTTTCAACAGATGATAAACAGTTCTGCCCATATTCAAACAACGCAAGCAAGCCGTATTGCCAAGCGTCTACTCAACCACTGGAAACATAAATTTGACGTTGCAGAAAGCGCAACCCAATACCAAATTATGATGCCAAGTGCCACAATTCTACTTATACCCCAAACACATGAGCTTGTAGTTGAAATTCAGGTAAAAAATACTGAAACAGATTTAAGTTACCTCGAACAAGTCGTGCTTGATCATTTAAGTCGTATGGGACAAACAGAATTGAGCGCGGTTTGGCAACGGTACTAACTGTTTCATGTTAAGGCGCTAAACGCTGCGTTTGTTCAAAATCCTTAACCGCTTGAATACGTTTTTGTGTTGCAGGATGGCTTTGTAAAAAATCCAAAGGGCTTTTGGCGGTGTCTTCACCTGCATCTTCTGCCAAACGCTCCAGAAAATGGGCAAAATGAATGGTTGGAATGCCCTGAGCATGCATCGTATTTAAAGCATAATAATCTGCTTCAGATTCAAAATTACGTGAATAATTTGCCCCCACGAGCGCCACAGGCAAGGTCGAAACTAAATCTGTACCATCTCCTGTAATCGCGAGCAAAATAATACTAAACCCTAAGCTCGATAAAGCCTGTTGCAAGCTGTGTCGTTCTACCAAATGCCCTTGTTCATGTGCCAACACGCCAATGATTTCCTGATCATTCTCCGCCAATTCCACCAATTCATCGGTCAAAATAATGGTGTTATTCGGAATTGCCAGAGCATTCGCGCCTAAGCGATCACCTTGTCGAAACAGCACTTTGGCAGGTGTATCTCCTGCAATAAGCTGTCGATAATCTGTTAGAATTTTCTGCTGACGCGCTGCGGGCAGTTGGCTTGGCGCTGTCATGTCTAAGATATAACGCTCTGCTTCATCACCAATTTGCTTTAAGGTATTCGCAGGTAACTTAAAAGCAACGTATTTGGATGCACTTGGGATGCCCCATTGCACTGTGGCAAATACCATCAACAACACAAAAACCAGACTAAATACAATTAGGCTTGGCGTACGTTCCAATTTCCAAATAGAATGCTGCACCTGTTTATTTCGCAGTTGAAACCATTCAGGCAAGGCTTCGGAAAATTCAATACGTGCATCGTCTTTAAGTTCAATGACAGGTTGAATTTTACCTAGTGCGCCCACCAACATCATGTCTTGATAATGATAGTGTCGTTGTTGCTGTAAATTTTCACCATAACGAATAAGTACCGACTGAGCATCTATAGGAGAGATTTTGGCAGCCCATGGTTTAGACACTACACCATCATAAAACACCACATCCACGATCTGTGCTGCCATCTTCTTCTCCTAGCTTACAGCGATACATCAATATCAAAAATATCACTGAGTTCTTCTGCAAGTGCGCTATGTTCAGCTTGCAGTTTATTGATCATCAAATCTGGATCATTTTTTAAATGTAGACTCAAAGACTCAACCTGATAACGATATAAACGAATGGCTGCCCATGGGGTCATTAAACCCAAACTCAGAACTTTCACAATCCAATTGGTCACCACAATCCAAGTATAGTGCCACTGTCCGCAATCGGTCTGAAATTCACTACGACTGATACTGGTATTGTTCCATGTGGTGATAAAAATTCGCGCCGACATTAGTGGCCAAATTAAAAATATCCCCAACAGATAAACCGCTAAAAATAACCAAACCAACTGCGCAGGATTACGACTCAACTGTCCTGCCAAAGCCAACATTATCCCGACAGCAAGCAAAATGCCAAAGAACAAAAAAATAGGCATATACATTGCGCGCATATATGCTGGCCAGTCTGCTTTTAGTTTAAATTTAAGCTGTCCTGCATATAAATGGTCTAGGCAATAACGCTTATACATCCACACCAACACAGGAAAAAATAAGCCCAAAGTAAACAAATTAATTACGATACATTTTAGAAATACCCAATAGGCTTCTTTGTTACTGCCTGAAAAATAAAAACGGGCATTGCCAAATTTACTATTTCGCGCCTTAAAACGAATGGTTGCTCGAATCAACCACGGCACAGCCAAATATAAAGCCACCACGCCAATGACCATTGCTTTGACTGAATAATTGGAAATCACCGAGATCGCAACATAAATTCCAATAGCAATTAAACGTCCCAATAAAATTTTATGTGGGATGCCCGTGAAATCAAAACGACGTTTGATTAATTCGGTATTGCCATAAAAGTAGCGCAAACGACGTACTTTTGCCCACGGTGCATACAGCCCAAAGGTCACGATCATCAACAAAATATTGACAATCCAAATACCAAAATACTCTGAGGCGCTACCATGAAACTGAAAATGATGAATCCGTCCAAGTAATGGATTCCGTGCGGGTGGCGTTGTCGGTTCCACTGGAAAAAACGGGGAAGATGGCGTTGCTTGTTGTGGTGAATCCCATTCTGAATTGTGCATGTGATGCCTTATTTATTTTATTGTGCGGTCGTTATTTTACCCAGACACTCAAACCCAAATGAGCAATGTTTCCAAATGGTAAAAAAGCAAGTCTTCAACATTCTAATAAAAAGTGAACAACTTGCCTAGAAAAGTTTAAAAATCAATGCGTAAAATTGAGTACTTGGCTTAGTCCGCTTGCAATTGTACCGCATGAAATTGCAAATGCTGATCTATAAAGCTTTGAATGAAATAATAGCCATGATCATAGCCTGCATGTTCCCGCAAACTCAATTTTTGCCCAACCGCATCGCAAGCTTGCTGAAATAATGCAGGATTGAGCTGACTGTAGAATTGATCTTTCAATCCCTGATCAATCAAAATTTCACTGAACAATGCACCTTTGGCCTGCACCAAAGCAGTCGCATCGTGCTGTAACCATACTTGCTGATCTGTACCTAAATAATTCGAAAACGCTTTTTCACCCCACGGGCATTGGCTTGGCGCACAAATCGGAGCAAAAGCAGACACTGACTTAAATTTTTCAGGATATTTAAACGCGAGGGTCAATGCACCATGACCGCCCATACTGTGCCCCATGATGCCAACGTGCTGTGCCTGAATTGGGAACTGTTGCAGCACCAATTGATAAAGCTCATCGGTGACAAAAGTTTCCATTTGATAATGTGCCGCCCACGGTGATTGTGTCGCATTGATATAGAAACCTGCACCCTGTCCAATATCCCAATGGTCGCCTTTCGCAACAGCTTCACCACGTGGTGAAGTATCTGGACTAATCAAGATTAATCCCAATTGTGCTGCCATGTGCTGCGCATGTGCTTTAATCGCAAAGGTTTCTTCGTTACACGTTAAACCCGCCAAATAAAATACCGCAGGACACGCCTGCCCCGCCAAAGCTTGTTCTGGTAAAAAAATGCCAAACTGAGTTTCAGTCTGTAAAGCATTTGAATGAAAACGATAAATCCGTTGCTCACCCTCAAAACAGCGGTTGTTCTGAATTAACTCCATCACCCTCTCCTCTTTGGCTTATTGAACAGATTGCGCACTCAATTGAATTTCAGCCGATGTTGCAACACTTTTTTGAGGAAACAAACGCTGCTCTAATTGTGGCAACATCAATTCCATATTTTTACCAATTGCCCATTGTGGCTCTGAAGGTTCAAAACCTTGCGCTTGCTCCCATTTCGCCACAGTCACTTTGGCTTCATTAAAAGCATTAGCAAAAGAGTTTTGTTCACGCATAGCCTGATCAAAAAAGGCACGACCAAAATAAGTATAATCAGCTTCGTTTGAACAACCAAACGACTCACGATCTGCTGCCGATGCAGTAATCACTAAGGTATTATCATCTTGCAAAGCAGATACAAAGCTACCTGAATAACAGGCTGAAATGACGATCACACGCCAACGAATACCCGATTTATCCAAAGTATCGCGTAACCATTTCGGATCGACCTGATTTAAGTCAAGTGGTGCATTTTCAATTTCAAAATGATCTTTTAAACCGTGTGAGGTCATATATAAAAACAGCACATCACTTTCACGGTTCATGCGTTGTCCAATACGGCGCAGCGCTAATTCAATACTGGTTTGCGAAGCAATTGGAATTACATTGCGGGTCATTGGGTTATTAATTAACACCATCGAACGCCCAAAAGTACCAAAACGAGTATCAAACTGTTCACGAATCCGTTCAATTTCAGACATAAATACGTCTTGATAACTCGCCCCTGCAACCCCTAAAAAGTACCAATGCGATTGAGCAAATTCCCCATATTGAATACTGTCTAAAGCTTTATTTAGCACACGGCTTTGTGCATAAAAAGCTGCTTCGCTTAGACTTGGTGGAACTTCTTCTACCTTCCAAATGGGCTGACTTTTCACTGACATTTGCCAAACCACCAAAGTGAATAAGGTCGCTAAAACAATCAGCGCACGTTCCCACCACGGCCAATGCAGCTCACGTGAAAACACCCACACTACTGCCAAACTTTGCCAAACAAACAGCACCATAAAAATGGTAGGTAAATAGTCATATAACACATACGGCAAGACATCCATCATGCCCATGTATTGAATCAAGCTTTGCAATAAAGCAACGTGAGTATCTAATACCAACCACAACAAAGCAGGTACTAACAATAAACGCGGGTTATTGACACGCTGAGAAAGAATGATTCCGACAATTAAAGCAATAAAAGGCCATAAGGCATAACTGACCAAACCCTGTGGGTTAAATTCCCCCACTTCTCCTGCGACCAACCAACTGAATAAGGTATTGGCAAGGCCACCTAAAATCCCCCAAAAAATCAGTTGTAAGATAGAGGGACGAATAATTTGCAAAGAGCGTCGCGAACCCAAAAATAACCAAACACCCGCGGCTTGGTTGCTTTTAAAATCGTGCCAAAAATTAATGGAGGGTTTGAAGTCAATCATAGGATTCTGTTAATCGCAGCTCGCGTTTCCACACTCCAAGTTTATGCTTGTCGTCGTAATTATCAATTGTCAATTTTAACTATATAACAAATCTTTGCGCATTATAGAAGCATTGAACGCCTTGCCACTGCTTTAGTGGTAGAAATCTACCCGTTGTTCCAATTTGCTTGGAAATAAGCATCAAATCGGCAAGCATCACCCTGCCATTGATGTGTGGTTTCCTTCCCCGCCAAAAATACTGCCAAACGCGGACGCTTCACCACAACACGTTTGGCAATTTGCTGTGCCAAACCCAGTAAATGATCACCCAAATCCATTTCGCCATCTTCAGGTAACAACAAATGTAATAACTGCATTTGTTTTTTGACTTGAGCCTGCTTTTTCTGCGCCTGTTGATGTTGATCTCGCTGCGGAAACATCGGGTCTAAATACACCACATCAACCACTTTGCCCTGCACCGCACAGTTACGTAAATAATCTGCTGAATCTGTAAAAACCAACTGGATACGGGCAACAACACTTGCTAAAAAAGGATCATCTGCGGCTTGGCGTTTAGCATCCTCCAACAAAGTAAAAAGAATAGGATGACGCTCCAACAACGTGACCTGAGCACCCAAGTGTGCCATGAGTAAGCTGTCGTGTCCTAATCCTGCCGTAGCATCAATTAGGCTTGGTTTTTCCGACAAATTACAGGCACGAGCAATCATTTCCGATTTTAAAGAGGCACGTTTCAATCGCCCAACTTCAGCTTTCCAATCGGGTTGCATTTTCATGCCATTGGCACACAACCACAACCCTTCAGCATCTACACACAATGCCAATTCAGGGTTCAAACGCAAAAAACGCGCATTGAGTTTTTCTACTGTTTCAATGCACGTTTGCACGCCTCTAGACAAAAGCACAGCAGAATAATGCTGTGCTTGAGTGAGCCACTCGGCTTCGGTGTATAAGCGAAGTTCGCTTACCATAGTTTCCAGCCTGTGAATGCGAACAATAAAATGATTAAACCTGAAGCAATACGATACCAAGCAAAAATCATAAAATCACGTTTCGCCACATAAGCCACCAATGCACGGATCAGCAAAAGTGCGGAAACAAAAGAGACGATGATCCCGAAGCTGAGTACGGTCCAATCTTCAGTAGTTTGGAATACATCATAGCTTTGATATAAGTCGAGCAAGCCTGCGCCAATAATGACAGGAATTCCCAAAAAGAAGGAAAACTCAGTTGCTGCTTTTCGCGATACACCCAAGAACATCGCACCAATGATGGTTGCACCTGAACGCGAAGTCCCTGGAATCAGCGACAATACCTGAATTAGACCAATCCAAATAGCATCTCGGTAAGTTAGGTCTTCAACCTCATGGGCACGTACTTGTGGTGGATGTTTTTCAATCCACATAATGATAAAGCCGCCAATAATCAAACCAATCGCCACGGCAACATCATTAAAGAGTAATTCTTTTACAGTCTGCCCAAAGGTCAATCCAATCAAAATAATTGGAATAGATGCCATGATCAGACCAAAGCCCAAGCGACGACCTTTTTCTTCGCCTGTAAACATGCCCGTAGCTGCGCCCCATAGACGTGTCCAGTACTCATAAATGACCGCTGCAATTGCCCCCATTTGAATGGCAATCACAAATACATCACTTTTTTCTTTGGTCCAAAAGTCCATCAGCTCTGCAGCGAGAATCAAATGTCCTGTGCTAGAAATGGGTAGAAATTCGGTAATCCCTTCTACAATACCCATAATTGCCGCTTTGAGCAGCAGTAAAAGATCCATAAATAACCCTAATTATGCCTTGCCTTGTTCTGGAATTTTTTTCCAAGCATTGTCACGTAAATAGACAGGCAATGCTTGTTCTGCGCTGACCCATTGCTGTTGCTGTGCACAGACGCGTGCAATAGTAGCAATATCTTGTGCGGTTGCACTTAAGCCTTTGTATTGTATTTGTTCTTGATCAATGAGACCTGCACCAGAACCGACCAATTGAAAGCGTACCGTCTGTGCAGCATCGCTATAATTCAATAATTGTTCCTGATCAACCGCCTGCATGATTCCTTGTGCATCTAGCTCAAAACTGGCGATATACACTTCATTCATGCGTGCATCCAACACAGCCGTAACCGCAGTTAATCCTTCAAGACGATAAGCCGCCTGCGCCAATGCCTGCAAAGTCGATACAGGAATTACAGGCACATCATGCGCCCACGCCAAAGCTTGCGTGACTGCCGCATTAATTCGCACACCGCTAAAAGAACCCGGGCCACGGCTAAAGGCAATTGCAGTCAGATCAGCCGTACTAATTTGAGTTTCAGCAAAGCCTTGCTCAATCATCGGTAAGATGGTTTGCGTTTGTGCTTTTGCTCGCGCATCTAATTGAAAAAAGAGTTCCTGTGTTTCATCTACAATCGAAACGGAACACTGCTCATTGGCAGTTTCCAATGCCAGCAATTTCATGCACAACCTTCAAGAATTAAATATCAAAAATTGGCGTTATGATACTCCACTCCTGAAATTCACGCGAGGATTTACATCCCTTAGATTGCAATTCCTGAGTATAAAATTCTATGTAATTACAGCTAAAAAATGCGTTTGACTAAACGATGCAAATTCTATTTTAGAGTGTTGCAGGCTCTAGGTTTACAAAATGCTGAAAATGTTCAGCATAGTGCAGCGCACTCATTTTTAAACGTGCTTCTGCAGACTCATCCAAAGTCTTAACCACTTTACCGGGAGAACCCATCACCACAGAATTATCGGGAATCACTTTCCCTTCAGGAATTAAAGCATTGGCACCAATAATACAGTTTTTACCAATCACCGCATGATTCAGCACCACTGCATTAATACCAATCAGGGTGTTATCGCCCACGGTACAACCATGTAACATCGCCAGATGTCCAATAGTCACATAATCACCAATCTGCATTTCAATACCTGCATCGGTGTGCAAAACAGCATTTTCCTGAACATTACTAAAATTACCCAATTTGATTTTACTGTTATCGGCACGTACCACAGCCCCAAACCAAATACTAACTTTCTGTCCCAACTCAACCTGACCAATGACCGTGGCATTATCCGCCACCCAACCATCCCACGGTTGCTGCATTGCTTTCGGGGCATATCCTTTAAATTTATACAACATGGTTCCTTCCTATCTTCACATCAAAATTTTTCTATTTCTTAAATGTTGGTGAATTTAACAAAAACGGCCATTCTTTACGATAATCCAAACCATATTCAAATAAAGACACCAACATCCGCGCTGTTAAGCCCCAAACCACTTCATCTTCAACCTGCATACTCGGAAAATATAATTTTTGTTGTGCAAAGCTCACTTCATACGGCGTTGGTGGCGCTTCCATTAAATGCTGTAAAGAGGCAAAAAAGATGCGATCAATTTCTGAAGGTTGTGGAATTAGTTCTACTTTTGGGGGAATCAGCCCCACCACAGGTTTAACCAACATCCCATTACGGGCTTTTTGCATTGGTAAATCACCAATCAACTGCACTTCAAATGGATTTAACGCCGTTTCTTCCTGTGCTTCACGTAACGCCACCACAATATTACTGGTATCTTGCGGATCGCGTTTGCCACCAGGGAAAGACACCTCACCCGCGTGATTATTGAGTAAGGTAGAACGGCGGGTTAGCAATACCTTTGGATCAGACTCGTCGGTAATGGCAATCAATACCGCTGCATGCGCTTCCATGAACGTTTTAGAAAAGCGCAAACGTTGCTGTAATAGATGCGTGAGCGAATGATCAATCATGCCTTATAATTCTCCTTGTCTAAGTTTTCATCATAGCTGAAATAGGTGGGCAATAGATAGAGAGGATGCCAAAGTTGAAATTTTCAGTTATTCTGAGAACTCCCTTCAACAATGACGATCACTATGAACTTTTGTGGAAATTGTGGACAAAAAACAACAATGAAAATTCCGCTTGGCGATCAGCAATTACGTCAAGTGTGTAGCGCATGTGGCAATATTCACTATGTCAATCCAAAAGTCATTTGTGGTGCATTGGTTGTTTGGGAAAATAAAGTATTGTTGTGTCGTCGTGCAATTGAACCACGCTATGGTTTGTGGACTTTACCCGCAGGCTATATGGAAATGTTTGAAACCATGGAGCAAGGTTCTGCCCGTGAAACCCGCGAAGAAGCCGAAGCGGAAATTGAAATCGAACAACTTTATTGCATGTATAACATTCCACGGATTGGGCAAATTTATGTGCTGTTCAAAGCTCAATTGTTGAATGGTCAATTTGGTGCAGGTGAAGAAACCATCGAATCACGTTTGTTTAGTGAAGATGAAATTCCGTGGTCTGAATTGGCGTTCCCAAGTGTAGAACGTACTTTACAGCACTACTTTGCAGACCGAAAAAAAAATCACTTCACGACCCATTTAGAAACCTTAGGTTCACGTACCGATCACACGGGTTAACCCCCACATGATGTTCATTTGAATCAACCTGAAATCCGAATAAAAATAGCCCACTCTCGCAGTGGGCTATTTCAACTCATTGTCACCTAAAATTAATACTAAATACGTACTTTATTTGGGTTATAACATTCAGCAACATCTAGACTTACAGCTCCACCTTGGGCTTTCACCAAAGCTTTATCTGCATCGGTTGCTAAAGTTGGGTTCTGAGCCACGTAAGTTGCAAGTTGTGCATGATAAATATTGCTCCACTTCACGGTTGAGCCATTAAAATCAGACAATGTAATACGGGTAGAGTTGGCTGCAACTAAATTGCCAATATTGGCACGCGCACCACCCACCACTTGACCATTCCCACCTTCAACCGCTTCAATTTTGGTATTCAAACCAATGACTGCACCATCAAGTTTATGGAATTTTGGATTGGCCAAAATCATACGCAAAGTGACTGCTTTATTGTCGATATCGGTTGCACCTAACACACCTATACGGTATTGCTGCACACCATTTGTATCAACATATTCAGCACCAGACTGACGAATTGCTGCACATTGACCAGACATATCGGTTGCTGTGGCATTTGGTGCTATATCTGTACGAATATTGCCATCCTCATCTAAAACAATACCTAATTTGATGGTATCTGTAGTCGTTCCACCATCAAAATTAAAGGTCAAGGTTGCATAAATTGGGAAAATAAAGCGACTGCCTAAAGGTACATTTTTCTGGGTTTTAAAAACACGATTATCCAAAAAATTCACAGAAAAGAATTTATAGGCATCAAAAGAACCTTTGAACTGATCGGTGCCTATGGTTTGTTGCCATTGACCATAATCTGCACGATTTGCTGTTGTAGATTTGGTCAATAATTTATAAAAACCTTCCGTACCCGCAATTAAATAATCATTGAACACCTTACCTTGGGTAATTTTAAAATCATCAGCCGCATTGTCATTCACACTAAAATGAAATGGCCCCTGAATACGTTTATTCAATGGATTAACCCATGTAGTTTGTGGTGCTGCCACCATACGCTCAGGACGAACTTTACGAATCAATTCACCGCTCACAGTTAAAATTGGGTTGGTGGTGTTTGCAGACACTGCACCTTTCCATTGCATACCATATCCAAAGGTATATCCAGAACGGTCTGTGATCAGTTGATACTGCCCAATGAGGTGTTTCAAATCTGCGACCGTAGATTTACAGTCTGCCAAATTACAGCCATATAAACCTTGTGGCAATTGTGAATCTTCTTTGGCTAAAATTGGATAATTAGCTTGATAAGATGCCGAGTTATTCATGTAAACCAAGGTGTTTAATGCTTGATAAGCATCATCTTGAGATACCTGTGACACATCTACCCACGGGCGTAAAATACTGGCATAAGCCCCTGAACGATAGTCACCAACCTCAACGGACTCAGCAATATTTGCCAATTGTTCTTTTTTGAGTGTCGTAATCGTTAAAGGCTGAATATCACCTGCAATGGTTCCTCCACCCTCAACAGAAAGTGCTTGTAGCAAGCGTACAATTGCAGTCGCGACCTGTATAGTTTCGTCACTACTACTTAAACTCGTTGCTTGGCGTCCTGTTAATCCACGTGCCATATCTAACACACTTAAACGTGGATAACCCGCGCCTGCAGTACTGACCATTCCAATATCAGACAATGATACTGTGCCTAAATCAATATATTGATTGGTCTTTTCCTGAATAAAGAAGTGGACTTTATCTCCTTCACTACATTTACCTGTTGCCGCATTACTTTTCGGCTCAATCATGGTGATGTAGGTTTTACTGGTATCACTGCTACAGGTAAAATTCAAACCATCCACAGGATAATCCAATGCAAATTCCACGCAGTTTTTTGCTGTACTGGCACAACTCCCGTTGATATACGCCACAGCATTAGGCTCTGGATTAATATTGGCACTTTCTCCACCACAGCCACTCAATGCCGCCATCAATGCTGTCGTTGCAAAAGGTAAAATATGTCTTGTTTTCATCCTGAATTCTCTTATTGTTGTTAGCGTATCGCAATGAGTTTTAATTGCCCTTGATTACTGAGCGCGCGATGTTCCATATCCACTGCAGAAGCCAATGGCGTTAATAATACATAGTGGCTATTTTTTGGAAGTTGCAGCATACCTTCTATTACCTCGTGTCGTAAGACATTGCCTGCAGTATCCTGATTTCTAAAACCACCTGCACCTTCAATCACACAGCCTTTTTGATCCAGAAAAACCACAAAAGGCCAATAAAAGGTAGGTTGATTTTGCTTCGTAGCATAAGAGTTGATTTGAATATTTTGAATATTGCCTTCTAACTTCACCAATTCATAATCAAATTTTTCGGTTAAGGGAGTTCTAGGCCACAAATTTAAATCTTGTTGTGCTTTTAAAGTTTTGACTTTATTTTTTTTGCTTTCAGCAAAACATTGCTGCCCCAACCCTTCAATTGCTTCAGCTTGATTAACACGATAATAGTCCGCTGCTAAAACAATTGCTTGTGGCTCAATTATAGGTTTCTTTTGGAAAAGTTTTTGTAGAACTGAACGACTCACACCTCGTTCACGCTCAACCACCTGCATACGTGCACCGCCACCATGCTTCGTATCAATTACCCCTTCTGGCATGCTGTAAAAACGCTTTTTCCCTTCTAAATTAAACTCTTGGTCTTCTAAATATTCACTTTTGACATATTGCTCACCCGCCATCTCCATAAAACCCGTTTGTTGGGCAGATGCATGCGATGCTTGATCTGGTGTTTTTTTAGAAACAGACACTGTGGATGGATCAATCGCAAATTGCTGAGGAAGCTGTTGTAAACCCTCTAGCACAGATTGTTTGACCGCGACTTTGTTGATCGCTGCTTCTTTTGCCAATCCTGTTTGATGAACAGATTCCGCACTGGAAATATCTTGCTGCACTGCATTTGGCTCAGTGTGTGATGCACGCAATGATGAGTTCTCTTTGCTTTGACTAGCCTGATTTTGTGACATAGCGGATTGTTCTGAGATATTCAGCTTAGACAAATTCAGTTGCTTGCTCGCCTGAACAGAAATATTTTTAGATACCTGAACGGATGTTTGAGCAGTTATCTGCTGTACTTGATGCACCTTGTCTTGCTTAAACTGGTCTTGTTGTTGGTTTTCTTGTAGTTGCTTTTGTTGGACTTGCTTTTGTTGGACTTGCTTTTGCTGTTGTGCGGTTTCCAACGCCTGTATCGTTTGCTTTTTTTCTGCAGCATTACGCTGCACCACAATTGGACGACCATCTGGTCCAATAATGGTGTAAAACTGATTCGCGTAACACACCGATCCCATACTGAAAATCAGTGTGAGTATCGACTTTGAAAATAAAGTCCGTTTTATTTTCCGTACTGAACTTACCATCGTGTTCTATAACTCAATCCAAGAATTGTAATTTTTGTATCCGTTTTCACATTCAAACCCGCATAAGGGTTTAACAGCAGGTTATTCACACCTTCCTTATTGGCTAAGCTACTGGTATTGGCTGGAATTTTATCCTTACTTTGTAAAAAGCCGATGGATAAATCAAGGTCTGTATCTGCATCAAAACGATATCCCACACCCAGACCGAATAAACGTGCATTATTAATTGGTACCATGGTGTTACGCTTATTGTCAGGAATCGCACTACCACGTGGTTCATAACCCGCACGTAGTTTTAAACGGTCTGTGGCTGAATATTCGATGCCAACACCCCAGTTCCACGGTGACTTAAACTCTAATGGCAAAGCTAAACTGTCATCAGACACATGCTCCGAAAGCAATTTTGCAATTTTTAATGCCGAGATTTGACGGTCAAACTCGAATTTGAATTTATCCCATGCTTTATAGTCAGTCCAGCCCACATCAAAATTGACTTGTAAATCAGGCATGACTTTATATTTTATCCCCGCTTGAAAGTGCGCAGGATATTCAAAATCCATAGAAACCAAACCAGACTCACTGGCTGGAATATAACTTGGGAAACCTAAAATTGCCGCTAAAATCTGACCTGTTGGTGAAGACATCAAACCATTAATTAACTCACGCGGTGCTTTCGAGTTATCAATATGATATTTGCCCTTTAAGCGCATTTTAGCTGCACTCTGATACACCATACCAAAGCTAAAATCTTCTGTCGGTTCCCACAAAATACCCAAGTTATAACTCGGGCTTAAACTTTGCTCAACCGCCAGTTGCATTTGCCCAAAACGGGAAAATGGATTCATGCCTTCTTCGGCATTACAAATCCCGAGCAACAAAATATCGGTAATGATGTCTGAATTTTCTTTAAATGGGGTACAGACGACCTCATCCACCATACGCAACATCCCGATTAGTTCATTCGGGAAGCGCAAATCGGTATTCATGGCGATAGCTTGGTAAGACATCCCAATTGACGCACCGACTGACAATTCATCATTGACTTGATAGGCGATAGATGGAGAAAGATAAGTAATACGCTCTAAGGCAACCTGTTGTCCCATAAAGTTACCAGGGTTACCATTTTCGGCACCAAAGCCCGCAATCAACGGCGCATATAATGCGGTGGCAAAGGTCACTTTGGAACCTGGTGGATTATAGGCAATACCGTTGGTTGGCGCTGCCAGTGGCATGCCTTTACCCAAATCGACAAATTTTTTCAGAATCGGGACATACAGCGTTGGATATTCTACATCGGCTTGTACTGTACCTTTAAAATCGGTACAAAAATCGGCCAAAATTTCTGGTCCATCGTTACACACCACAGGGTCATCAGAATAACCAAATACGTCATAACCTGCTGGAACGGAAAGCTCACGCTGTACATCAAAATGTGCCAACACCCCTTGCACATCTGTTTGCAAACCTTCAATCTTGGTCAGTGCAGCAGGGTTAAAGTGAATCGCACTAATACCAGGAGGATCTGCAGTGACCGCATTCCCCATAGTCAAAGAACGAATATCGACAGATAAGTTTTGTCCAAGCTGCGCAAAAGCAGCCCCTGAACAGCCCGACAGTATAATTGCAGTCACTAACGGGCGAAGTCGTATCATTTTCATGCGACTAGCCTCTTAGCGAATTTTTTTACCGAAACCGAGAATATCCAGTGGGAATGACAAACCAAGTGATACGTCTGGCGCGTCTTCGGTCAGACCGATTCCTACCGTACCA
Organism: Acinetobacter sp. YH16051; assembly: GCF_013417135.1. Taxonomy (NCBI): domain Bacteria; kingdom Pseudomonadati; phylum Pseudomonadota; class Gammaproteobacteria; order Moraxellales; family Moraxellaceae; genus Acinetobacter; species Acinetobacter sp. YH16051. The sequence goes on from NZ_VPEN01000016.1 coordinate 32,189, forward strand.
TTCACAATGGTTTCAGGCGAAACGCGCACGCCTAATGAAATAGCTAAAGTCGCACTGGTTTGGTCTGCAGGCGAATAGCTTTCACCTCCTTCATAAAAAAACTCAGAACCAGTATTGAAGCTCTGCTGATAAGACATGGTCATCGACACATCGTAGTTAAACGAATATGCAAAACCAAAAGCAAAACCACCACTAATCCCTGGCTCAAATTCTTCAATTATACGTCTACCGCGAATTTGATTGAGACCGCTTTCTTTAAAACCATAGTTGGCTGAAGCAGAAGCAAACAATACAACAGGGTCAATATATTTACGCGTACTTGCACCGATGCCTGCAGAGTAGTAACCCTTACCTGTTGATAAATCTTTAACAGGATTAATCTCGTAAGGACTATCCCCCGTTTTGGTCGATAAATTTGCGAATAAAATTAAAGGTAAACGCCCCGCTTTTAATGGGAATGGCTCCCAACGTGCACCTAAAGAAATATCCCCCAAGCCTGCTGCCGTGGCATCTTTTAACAAGTCTGACTTTGCAACCAATGGTACAGAAGCAGATAAAGTTAAATTGTCACGCAAACCATATTGTGCGGTGAAGGTGTTAGTTAATGCGTGGGACGCATTTTCTTGCACACGAAGCTGATACAACTGACCTTGAGCCATTTCAAGGTCGAGCTGCGTATCACGATGATAGGTATAATCAATATCATAATAAGATGAAATATCACCTTTTTTCATGAGCGAGTATTGCCGCTCATTCGAGGTAAATACTTCTTCTAAATTCGCCTCTTTGGTTGCATCGCCCTCTTGCTGTTGCAAAGCAGATGATGCTGCTTGTGCACCATTTGCAGCGACAACCGCACTATTTGTTTCAGCACTTGTATCTGCAGTTGATGCTGCTGTATCTGATACTTCTGCCTGTTCAGTTGTGGTTTCATATTCCCCTAATTGCGGCTCCTCTGCGGCATAAGCCACCCCAAATACCATTTGAATACTGAGTGCCAATAAGGTTTTATTCATCCATTTACGATCCATGATTTACCCCTTCCATTTTTATTTTTGTATTTCGTGAACAACTAATTACTTGTTTTTATAGTAGAGTCTTAAAAAACGATGCTCGTACTGTCCATAATTATCAGAATCTTTATTTACATTACGTTCCAGACGTATTGTCGATGCTTTATCGGCTATTTTTTCCATCGCAAATTGTGGATATTGAATATCAACAAAGGCATAACGATTCACTGTTGCGTCTTCCACATGACGCAAGTCTTTTTCTTGTAATGCCAACATAGTTTGACGATTTTGCGGTGCGACATTAATTAGAAATAAGGTGTTATTCTCCCAAACTTCTTTAAAGCGTTCTTCATCGAAACTGATATTGCCTAATGCAGGGTCTGCCACATAGACACGTCCATTTTTATATGCCTTATACACCACAAAATGTTTAAAACCTGCATAGGAAATCGGCACAATTGCAGGCTGTCCTTGTTTAACTAAATCCGAAAACTCCCCGCGATATCCACCACTTTCCATGCCCAAAGCTGCGACAAAGCGCTTCATATCCAATAGCGAAAAACTACGACGTTCAATAATTCGGTCGTATTCTCCATAACGCAGCAAGCCACTCATGGTTTGTTGCTCGTTTAATTGTGTTCCTACATAACCATTCAGCAAGGTTGTTAAAGCTGCAGAACCACAACTGTAGTCATAGGCTTGGCGCACAATTCCGCGAAATTGATCTTCTAAAGCAGGTTTAATTTGCACAGGCTCTCTGTGCATACGGGTAAAGGAATTATTTCTAGAATCCAAAGTTTCTGTGTAACGCACAGTTTCAGGATGCTGTTCTTTTAAATCAAAGGCTTGTGTGGCAGCGTAATAGATCAATGCCGAGCCCAAAGCGATCTCTAACATATATTTTTACTTTTTAGTTCTCGGCAATACCTGCCTAATATTTTTATTTTAGAGTTTTCACTCTACTTCCTTGTATTTAGAAAGATACTCGTTTTATAGAAAAAAAAAAGGGCTTTCTATATTTTTTTGCGAACTCATCAGTTTATTTGTAAAAAAAAGCGCGTGAATTCACGCGCTTTTTCAGTTTTAAAATTAGTGACCTGAAATGGTGATAACAGCACCTTTGGTATATACACTAGCAGCTGGACTAAAGTAAGTTTGTAAACCTTGAACTTCCATATCACCAATAGAAGCAGCACCCTTACTGCCTAAATGGATACCTGCTACATAGTTATCTTTAGCACCACCAGTACTCACAATACGGATATAACCATTGTTAGTACCTTCCTTACCAATCACACTAATGTTTTGTTTTAAGGTTAAGTCCTTAGAGTTTGCATCAGTAAGTTTAATGCTATCTACATAGATTTGGCCTGCTGCACGATTACCTACAGTACCATCTCCAGTACCTGCTTTAGTAGAGTTATCTAAAATACCTAGGTCTTTGATCTCTAAACCACCCACCATTGTGGTGTTTAATTTAATCATTGCACCTTGTGGAGCCGCACCCAATTGAATATTGGCATCCATTTTACCTGTTTTTAAAGTTAAACCAGATAAAATTGCATTATAGTTTTTATCATCGTTACCACGGCGAATATTAGTTGCACCAGCTGCTGGCATAGCATTCGATGCAGATACACCAATTTCACCAATTTTGATATCTAAGCCAGATACTTGTGCCGCCACGTTGATAAATGCACTATTGGTACCTGTACCAGCGTCTGTATCAATCACTAAGTCAGCTAAGTTACGAGAAGCTAACAAGTAAGCACCATTATCATCATAGTTTGCGCCAATCACAATACCATGCTTTTCGTTTGCATTTCCAGCAATACCATTGCCTTTAATTACGATAGCACCTGCCTTTGAATTACCACCGAAACCTAAGTCTCCAGCAGCACCTTTTGCAGCCAAACCATCATTATCATGGATTAAAAGTTTTTCGATTTCGATTTTAGAAATACCAATCCCGATGCTTAAACCATCTTGACCAGTAGTTGCGCTTAATGCAGTATCGTCCATTGCCTGCATTGCCATTGCATTTGTCGTTAACGCGATTGATGATACCAAAGCAAGTTTAGTAAATTTTTTCATCTTGTTACTCTCCCGAGAGTATTATTTTTTTGGTTTTACCACTCAGTGCCAGTGATTGTGTTTTTATTTGATGAGGACAACACTGACACACATTCCTTGAGTAGCCGGTTTGCACTTACAAAGGTATATCTGAGTTATTTTTTGTTCAACTGCTGTTTGTCGCAATCCACATCTTACCGACAAACGGTTATTTGCTTTTTATCTGCTGCAATCATGTAAAATAGCCTTTTAAAATCTCTCAGCTGTTTACGCTTTATGTCCTATCCTACTCATTTTAAAAAATTATTCTGTGAACCTGAATATGAGGCTGCAAGAATTTTGCAAGCTTTGGCAGCACTTTCACATTGTATTTATTTGCAAAATAATGGAAAGGCACGTATTGCTTTTTTGGCTGAACGCTATTGTGTGCAGCAAAACCATCAACATTTTTACTTTCAAAAAACGGCATTGGATCAATATGAATTAAGTCCAACTCAATTAGATTTAACAGCTCATCTCGGTGCTTTAGAAGATGCTGACACCGCCCCATTTTGCAGTGTAATGGGGTTTGTTTCGTATGATGCAGCAGCACAGCAACACATCAATATGCAGTCTCGCGCCCAACCCAGTGTTTTTTTAGGTCAATTTAAAAGCTATTTACAGCAAGAAACTGATGGCTGGTATTTTTATAGTTCAGACGATGCTGCTACGCAAATTTTTGATTTTATTTTAAATTTATATACTCAATCAACCATAATTGAACAGTTCCAATTAAGCCAAAAGTGTCAAGCCCGCTGGAATTTCACAGATTACCAACGCGCCTTTCAACATGTTCAAGACTATATAGTGGCAGGAGATTGTTATCAAATTAATCTTACGCAAGAGTTTAGCGCTGAGGCTCAAGGTCAACTTTTAGAGACTGCAGCTCAGTTTTGGCAACTGACCAATGCACCTTATGCAGGTTATTTACGTATTGGTGATTTTGAAATTTTAAGTTGTTCGCCCGAACTCTTTATCGATTTTGAGGAAAATCGAAAAATTACCACAAAACCCATTAAGGGCACGATGCCACGTTATGGCGATCCTGAATTAGACCGACAATCGAAACAACAATTAAGTGAATCTAAAAAAGATCAGGCTGAAAATGTGATGATTGTGGATTTATTACGTAATGATTTAAGTGTTTATGCCGAAACTGGCAGCGTCAAAACGCCAAAGTTATTCAATATTGAGTCTTTTAACCAAGTGCATCACATGGTCAGTGAAGTGACCGCAACACTAAAAGCCGAGATGAATCCTTTTGATGTGTTGATGTCTGCCTTGCCAGGTGGGTCAATTACAGGCGCACCGAAAATTCGTGCCATGCAAATTATAGATGAACTCGAAGGTGCAGCACGTGGCGCCTATTGCGGCTCTATGGGTTATTTTGATGCCGATGGAACGGGTTCTTGGAATATCCTGATCCGTTCTATTCAGAAATATCAGCAAGATGTTTCATTATGGGCTGGTGGTGGCGTCACGATTGCATCTGTTTGTGAAGCAGAATATCAAGAATGTTTTGACAAGGTTTCAGCGATGTTGGACTTATTGAACCGCTGGTACAAACCTGCGCAATAGCATGTCGCAAAAACAAAAAAAGCGAGTGAATTCAATGCTTCACTCGCCTCTACGATATTTTAACAATTAAGCCAAAATATCGTATTTTAAAGTATCTACTAAGCGTTGATTTTGATCATCTGTACCAATAGTAATGCGCAAATATTGATTGATGCGTGGTTTATTAAAATAACGCACAATAATACCGCGTTCACGTAATGCTGCAGCTAATTCACCCGCATCCTGTTGAGGATGTGATGCAAAAATAAAGTTGGCGTGTGATGGGAATATCTTAAAGCCCAAGCTCGTTAAATCCGTCACCAATTTCTCACGGCTTGCAATAACTTTTTGGCATTGTGCTTCAAAATACGCCTGATCTTGAAAAGATGCCACCGCTGCTGCAATCGCAAAACGATCCATTGGATAGGAGTTAAAACTATTTTTCACGGCTTCCAGTGCGGCAATTAAATGCGGTTGCGCAATCGCAAAACCAACACGTAAACCTGCCAAAGAACGTGATTTAGATGTGGTTTGACACACCACAAGATTATCGTACTTTTCTACCAATTTTACTGCAGACTCTGCACCAAAATCGACATAAGCCTCATCAATCACCACCACTGAATTTGGATTGGCCTGTAAAATTTCTTCAATCGCACTTAAACCCAAAGCAATACTGGTCGGTGCATTCGGATTGGCGATGATGATGCCGCCATTGGCTTGCTTATAATCATCAACCACAATTTCAAAATCATCATTTAAAGGCAAAATTTTAGTTTTTACCCCAAAAAATTGACTATATACAGGGTAAAAACTATAGGTGATATCTGGATACAGTAATGGCTGTTCCTGAACAAAAAAAGCCTTAAAAATATGAGCAAGGACTTCATCTGAACCATTGCCAACAAAGACATTTTCCACAGCTACATTTTGCTGTTTCGCAATGGCTTGCTTAAGCTCAAACGCATCTGGATCTGGATATAAACGCAGTGCATCTGCCGAGTTTTCTAAAACCTTTTGCACCGCTTCCACCACTTTAGGCGAAGGTGGATACGGGTTTTCATTGGTATTCAATTTTAATAAATTTTGAATTTTTGGCTGCTCACCCGGTACATAAGGCTCTAGCTCACGTACTTCAGGGCTCCAAAAACGCATTTGTTCTGCTGTGATATTCATTTTGTATTCTCTTTAAACCCTCTCCTAACCTCTCCCAAAGGGAGAGGAATTTTCATTACTAAAGACACAAAATTTGTGTGGTTTAAATTCCCCTCTCTTTATTAGGAGAGGGTCAGGGAGAGGTTGTAATGCTATTTATGATTGATAACGATAACGTGCTGATCGTGCATGCGCATCCAGATTTTCCTGCTTCGCTAAAATATCAGCGGTTTTCGCCAAACTTTTCACGCCCTCAGCTGAACACATAATCAAACTTGAGCGTTTTTGGAAATCGTAAACACCCAATGGTGATGAAAAACGTGCCGTACCTGACGTTGGCAAAACGTGGTTTGGTCCTGCACAATAATCACCAATCGCTTCTGGTGTATAGCGCCCCATGAAGATCGCACCTGCATGACGAATTTCTTCTGCCATCGCTTGTGGATCATCCATACACAATTCTAAGTGTTCGGGCGCAACTTGGTTGATCAATTCAATCGCCTCTTGACGATCTTTCACCAAAACCAATGCACCACGATTTGCAATAGAAGTACGGGCAATTTCAGCTTTAGGCAAATTCGCCAAGTGCTGTTCAATCGCTTGCTCAACCTGATTCAGCAATTGCGCATCTGGTGTAATAAAAATAGATTGTGCAACCGTGTCATGCTCGGCTTGAGAAAGTAAGTCAATGGCCAACCATTCAGGATTATTCTCACCTTCAGCATAAACCAAAATTTCGGATGGCCCTGCAATCATATCAATGCCGACCTGACCAAACACAGCACGTTTTGCAGCCGCCACAAAGCGGTTACCCGGCCCCGTAATTTTATCTACCGATGGGATGGTTTCTGTACCATAAGCCAATGCAGCAACAGCTTGCGCTCCGCCAATGGTAAATACACGAGTCACCCCTGCTAAATATGCAGCCGCCAAAACCAATGGATTGAGTTCACCATTCGGTGCAGGTACCACCATAATAATTTCAGGTACACCAGCAACATGCGCAGGCACAGCATTCATGAGCACAGAAGATGGATAAGATGCCAAACCACCTGGTACATAAATACCAACACGGTCTAATGGCGTAACTTTTTGCCCAAGCGTGTTGCCCAAAGCATCAACATAAGTCCAGCCATCCTGCTTTTGCGCTTGGTGAAATTCACGAATACGTACAGCAGCCAATTCCAAAGCTTCACGAACTTCGTTATCTAAAGCATCAAATGCGGCTTTCAGTTGTTCCTGACTTAACTCAAGTTCTGAAAATTGATGCGCTGGATGTCGATCGAACTGTTGAGTGAGTTTAAGAACCTGAGCATCACCGTGCTGACGCACATCAGCAATAATTTGATCTACAGTTTTTAAAAGTTCAGGATCACTGACAGTTTCAAAAGCCAACAAGTCTGCAAAGGCCTGTTTAAAGCTTTGATCTTGAGTCGATAAACGTCGCATCAATTTACCCACAAGGTTTGATAGAAAAGTTTAGTTTACCTTGTTTCTAGGGCTTTGTGGGAATCTATACATGGCGAAAGCAGTATGTTTTGATGGAAATTCACGTTCGAAATCATTCAAGAACAGAATCATGCACGAACATAAAAAAACCGCCATTGAATGACGGTTTTTTGAGAAGGCAGGATGATGGATACAAAGTTAAGCAGATTGTTTTGCCAACTCTCGTTCTGCCACAGCTTTTTCAAGTTGTGCCAAAATTGGATTGAGCAAATCTTGCTTGCGCTTAAAACTGGCTTTATTGACAATTAAACGTGAAGATACTTTACAGATTTCTTCTAGCGGCTCTAAACCGTTGGCACGTAAAGTATTACCTGTATCAACCACATCGACAATGTAATCACCCAAACCGACCAATGGTGCTAATTCCATTGAGCCATAGAGTTTAATGACATCAACCTGCTCACCTAAGCTGGCATAATATTGACGGGTCAAATTCACATATTTAGTGGCAATTTTTAAACGACCTTTTGGACGCTGCATACCAACTTTGCCCGCAGTCATTAATTTACAATTGGCAATTTTCAGATCCAGCGGCTCATATACATTTTGAGCGCCATGCTCCATCAGCACGTCTTTACCCGCAACCCCAATATCTGCCGCACCATTTTCAACATAAGTTGGTACATCAGAGGCACGTAAAATTAAAATACGCACTTGTTTATGTGTGGTTGGGAAAATCAACTTACGTGATTTATCTGGATCTTCCAGTAAATTAATTCCCGCAGTTTCTAATAAAGGCAAAGTTTCTTTTAAAATTCGCCCCTTACTTAATGCCAAAGTTAAACCATGATCAAAATTGCCCATGACGTCAAAATTTGGATCATCGTTTCTCATGTCATTCATCAATTTACTCGCTTAATTTGGGCGCCTAAACCTTGTAACTTTTGTTCTACATTTTCATAACCGCGATCAATATGATAAATACGGTCAATCAATGTTTCCCCTTCTGCCGCCAATGCTGCCAATACTAAAGAGAACGATGCACGTAAATCCGTTGCCATCACAGGTGCAGCAGATAATTTTTCCACCCCTGTCACGACAGCATCGTTGCCTTCAACCTGAATATTGGCACCCATACGTGACAACTCTGGGACATGCATAAAACGGTTTTCGAAAATTGTTTCAGAAATTGTTGCAAAACCACGGCCTATCGCATTCACAGCCATCAATTGTGCCTGCATATCGGTTGGGAACTCAGGGTGTGGCAACGTTCTAAAACTTACTGCTTTAGGGCGCTTGCCCATCATATCCAGTTCAATCCAGTCATCGCCACGTGTGACTTCTGCACCCATTTCTTCAAACTTGTCTAATACAGATTCCAATAATGCAGGATCTGTATGCGTGGTTTTTACCTTACCGCCCGTAATTGCAGCAGCAGCTAAATATGAACCTGTTTCAATACGGTCAGCGACTACTGAATATTCACAACCATGCAAATGTTCAACACCTGTTACCACTAAAGTATCGGTATCTAAACCTTCAATTTTAGCGCCCATTTTGATGAGCATTTGCGCAAGGTCGGTAATTTCAGGTTCACGTGCAGCATTACGAATAGTGGTAACACCATCTGCCAATACCGCAGCCATGAGAATGTTTTCTGTTCCGCCAACAGTGACCATATCAAAGACCACTTCAGCGCCTTTTAAGCGTCCGTTGACTTTGGCATGCACATAGCCACTTTCAACCTCAATCTCGGCACCCAAAGCCTCTAGAGCTTTAAGATGTTGATCAACAGGGCGTGAGCCGATGGCACATCCACCAGGTAAAGATACTTTTGCACTACCATAGCGCGCAACCAATGGGCCAAGCACCAAAATAGAAGCACGCATGGTTTTTACCAATTCATAAGGTGCAAATTGGTTGTCCAACGTTGATGTATCTGCAATGACTGTATCGCCTTCATAAGACATTTTAATGCCCAAGCCTGCGATCAACTTCACTAAGGTATTTACATCTTTTAAATTTGGAACATTTTTCAATGTAATTGGCGTTTCTGCAAGAATCATTGCAGCAAGAAGTGGCAAGGCTGCATTTTTTGCACCAGAAATACGCACTTCACCTTCGAGCTTATTACCGCCCTGAATTAAAAATTTATCCATTAAATTATTAAGCTCCAAATAAGCTTGCTTTACGCCATTCTTCTTGTGTCATTGCACGAATTGTAACCGCATGAACTTCACCGCTGGCAATATATCTATTCAATGGTGCATACACTGCTTGTTGACGAGCAACAGGACGCTTACCTTCAAACTGATTATCTACAATACGAAGATCAAACTTGCCGCCTTGCCCACTTACAGCAACTTCAGCCTCTGGAAAAGCAGCTTTTAAAATTTCAGTGAGCTGTTCACTATTCATCACAAAGACCTCTTATAGGACCAACGGTGTAAAAACCTGTCATTTTACTATAAATAGAAAAAATAATTCATTAATCCTATACATTATCGCAATAAAAAAAGAGGTTTATCCAAAACCTCTTTTTAAATCACATTTTAACTAGATGGCTAAAGGCTGATAATCCAACTGCATCTTCCGATGTTTCTCTAACTGACGTTTTAATTTTTCTGTCATCATCTTAATTGAAGTATACATATCATCTGCACTAGCCTGCGCAAAAAGCTCCGTTCCAGGTAAACGAATAATTGCTTCTGCAATATGATTGGCGCTGCCTTTTTTAGAATGTTTATCGATTTGATGATCTTTACTTAATTTCACCTGCATACTATTGACCTGATCCAGATGTTTGGTCATTTGTGCAAATTTAAGTCGAATATTTTCTTCAATTGCAGGGGTGATAGCTAAGTGATGTCCACGAATTGTTATTTGCATAATTCTATCCCTCACCTTCATTTGGATTAGGAAGGCATAGTTCACATGATTGATTGCCAAATAACAGATCACTGCAGCGGTCACTTTAAATCATGTCTAACTATTCCTTCAAAAAAAATTCATTATTTGGTCATAATGAATCCTTAGAATAGACCAATTTTAAAAATTAGATCAAGACTTTTCGTTCAGAAGATGACGGAATATTTAATGACTCACGATATTTCGCAACCGTTCTACGTGCCACATCAATTCCTTCTTCCTTAAGAAGGTTTGCAATTGTGTTGTCTGACAAAGGTTTACGTGGATTTTCATCTGCAATTAACTTTTTAATCTTCGCGCGAATCGCAGTTGAGGATGCTTCTCCACCTGAACAGGTTCCAACATGACTTGAAAAGAAATATTTCAATTCAAATAAACCACGTGGAGTTAACATATATTTATTGGTGGTCACCCGTGAAACTGTAGATTCATGCAACTCCACCTCATCAGCTACATCACGCAAAATCAACGGTTTCATTCCTTCAGCACCAATTTCTAAAAATTCACGTTGATGCTGCACAATACAAGTCGCTACCTTTAATAAGGTTTTATGACGTTCATCAACACTTTTAATAAAGTTTTTCGCATCTAGCATTTGATTACGCAAATATTGATTATCTTCACTTTGATCTGCGCGTTTAATCATATTGGCATAAAACGAATTAATTCTAAGCTTAGGCACAACATCAGGATTCAGCTGCACCTGCCAATGGTCCTGCTTTTTACTGACCACTACATCTGGAATTTGATAATCTGACTCCTGATCTTCAAATGCTGTACCAGGATGCGCTTTCAAGGTTTTTAATAAAGCCACTGCATGCTGTAGCTGATCTGCGCTTAAACCCGTTTGCTTAATTAACTTGGCTAAATCATTCGAAATTAATAACTCATAATGCTGCAAGAGTTGCAGTGCTTCCTGCCGATAAGGCACATCTGTAGCCAAACTTTCAAGCTGAATAGATAAACATTCCGCCAAATTACGCGAACCAATACCAATCGGCTCTAAACGCTGAATATGTTTCAAAACGACCAAAACTTCATCGTCTTCAACTTCATCTTCGTATTCCATGGAGATCAATAAATGTTGCACAGATGTAGTGATTTCAGATATTTCACAATCCAAGAAACCATTGTCATCCAAAGCATCGACAATACAGTAGGCAATGAGCTGCTCGACTTGAGAAAAATGCAACAGATTGATTTGTTGCATCATGTGCTCTTTTAAACCTAAATGCCCCTGACGATTATCCTCGCGCTCTTCATATTCCGCTGCTCCCAAACTCGTGGGTAAATGAGTGTACACATCATCCCAGTCTGTATCGACAGGCAAGTCATTCGGTAGATGATCTGCATTTAATTCTTTAGTCAAATCCTTTTGATCATGCTCTTGCTCTTCTAAGGTGGATAAACTTTCGACACTACTTTGTTCTTCGACTTTTTCTAATAAGGGATTACTGTCCAACTGAATTTGAACTTCTTGTTCAAGTTCCAAGCTCGAAAGTTGAAGCAAACGAATGGCTTGTTGTAACTGCGGTGTCAGTGACAAGGAGTTTGCAACTTTTAATCCAACCGATAACTTCATTTTCACCCACTCTTTTAAATTTATGTTTTTCAACAACTTAATATATAAGTTTTTGATAAGCAATTTCTATGCCGTTTTATTAGGTATAACATAGATTCATTAAAAGACATAAAGATTTTAATCAGAAGTTCTGTTCAGATTTCTTTCTACTTTTCTTTCCCACATAAAAAAACACCCCCAACGCTAGTTGAGGGTGTTTGAATAATGAGCTGGCGATGACTTACTCTCACATGGGTAACCCCACACTACCATCAGCGCGAAGAGGTTTCACTTCTGAGTTCGGGAA
>NZ_VPEN01000017.1:0-39117 GCF_013417135.1 Acinetobacter sp. YH16051
TAAACATCGTTCGATTGCTGGTTTTTTAGCAGGCGTATTTTCTTCACTATGTGCGTATCAACTTTGCCAAAAGAATAAGCCTAAAATTCATGTGATTAAATCTTTGGCTTATCCGTAACTGGGGTTATCTACTATTCCTAAAATTTTCGTTTCAACCGAGTCTTCTGTGCAACACAAACAACAGCCTTAGGACATTTAAAAAAACTGGTAAGCTTTGATTGGGATATTCAAGATCGACAGATGAGTTGCAAAATACAACACGTAGATTTACAACTCGCCATTCAACTTGAAAAATGTAATAAGCAACACGGCTTTGATATTAATAGTCGTTACATCCCTGCTCCGCTTTTAAAAATTCAGCAAATATGGCAAGGGAAATCCTATCAATTTAATCCTTCTTTCGCGGCAGATTAATCCCACTCAAACACACGTCTTGGCAATCGACCCCAAATTTTTTCCTGATTTTAATCAGGCACGCTTCATCAACGGTTTTTACGTGCCCGAGTTCGAACTGACTTTTCTCGAAGCAAAATTCGTCACTCTCGTTTAATTGTTCCACGTGAAACAGATTAACAAGACAGCCCAAGATTTAGCTACGTGGTCGATCCCAAAATTTTCTAAAATTTTTGCACAATTCAATGCTGATTTTTTTGGCACGACGCGAAACAAAGGTCATACTAATAAAACCATGTGTTTGATCTAAATATTCTACATATTTAACCGTGACCTGATTTTGACGCAATTTATGCGCATAAATTTCAGCTTCATCATGCAAAACATCATGTCCTGCTGTGACCACAAAGGCAGGTGCCAGTTTTTTCAACTTCCCAAAAGTCGGAGAAATAATCGGATCATCCAAAGCGACCTGATGCTCCGTGACATAGTGCTGGGTGACAAAATCAATATCTTGACCTGTCAGTACCAAACCATCTTTATAAGCAAAGAATGAAGGATGGCGGCTCTTAAAATCCAAGGCTGGATAAATTAAAAATTGGGCGTTAGGTGCATAAGCTGATTGAGCACTACGCTGTGCAACTACCGCAGCAATATTGCCACCTGCACTATCGCCTGCCACCGCTATGCGATTTTTTAAAATTTTCATTTCGCGACGATGTTGATATGCCCATGCTAAAGCATCTTCACAGACTTGAATAATCTGCTGTGGGCTGGCTTCAGGCGCGAGTGGATATTCCACACTCAATACTTGTGCATGGGCATGTACAGCCATTAAGCGACAAAATTCGTCATGGCTGTCTAAACCACCCACTACAAACCCACCACCATGATAAAACACAATTAAAGGCAATTTTTTATGTGGTGCAGGATGATAATAACGCGCTGCAATATTGCCACTGGTCAAGTTTAAACGGATTTCTTCGACTCGTTTGACCGCAGTTGGAGTACTCAGAATTGATTGCATTTGTCGATCAAATGCCTGTCTAGACTGCACAGGGTCAGCACCAATAAAACCTATTTTCCCTTGTTTTAATTGTGCCGCCATCATGCATTTAATAAATGGATCAAGGTCTGGGTAATGATACGGATAACCCAAAGCTTGAGCCAAAGTATGATGTACTCGACTTGGTAACTTATTTAATGCACGTGCAGCAGCACCTTGTCCTTTGTGCAATTTATTTTTGAGAGAAGTATTCAAAATTTGCATGCCTATTCCTTTTTATATATCTGCATGAATTACCTCATGCTTCATAATTTCTTCATGATCAACATCAAAGTGACCATTTTGTTATAAAAGTGCTTCAATCGTTATACACATTCAAATTACCTATACGCTACCCTGCTTTTATGACATTGTCATTGACACTCTTGCTGTCTATGTTTGATGTTTCAGACAAATTCACTTCATCGGCTCAGGAGGGAGAGCATGACTAAAAAATTAATCTTACTTTCATGTGCGACTGCTTTTTTAGCTGTAGGTTGTGTCGCATTTCCTGAAGATGGTTACTACGATGGCCGTTATGATCCTCGTTATGAACGTCGCCATGATTATGATGATCGACGTTATGACTATGATCGTCAGCGTTGGGAATATCAACAAGGTAAAAATCGGGTTGAGTTAGAGCGTCGTAAACGTGAACTAGAACGTCGTGAATGGGAACAAAAACGACAACAGCAATTACAGCAACAACGCTATGAACAAGAGCGACAACGTTTAGCAGAGCAGCGTAAACGCTTATCGGAACAGCAGCGTAAACAGCTTGAGCAAAAGCGTAAGCAGCAAATTGAAGCTGAACAAAAAAAGCGTGAGGAAGCACGTAAACGCTGGCAACAACAACGTGATGCACAACAAAAGCGCTGGCAGGAAAACCGTAAAGACCGTGAACAACGACGTGATCGTGATTGAGTCTTGCAGCAAAGCAAAACAAATGAGGTAAAAAAAGGGCTTATTCAGAAGTTAGATAAGCCCCGAAAACACATTTAGCAATACACAAGAAACTACAGCGATATAGCATCTATGCGCAAAGAATAAGCAGTGTTAGGTTTTGTGTAAAATATATAATTACTCTCGATTAAGCTGTTTTAGCGATTAATCAACCAAAACTTAAAAACTCTAATCATACGCATGCACAATATAGTGAACAAACACCCAGTCGAATCCTGTTGATAAAACAGTGTTTTTAGCTATCTCCGTAATAAAAGCACTGGTTTAGCTGAATAATCAGCTCCCTATTACCATACTTTTTTAAACAAAAAAATATTATAAGTTTCAAAGTTTAATTTGCTTCATTCATCCGCCGACATCTTGATTCAAAATGTATTGTTTTGACCAAATTTCATGGCAATGAAAATTAATCTACTGGCACGCTTGAATTTTGCCTGCCCTGCCCCGATTTCTTAGCTAATTACGAACTTCTCTAACCATGGCAGTTCAGCAATAACGCAGTTAGCACTGACGCCAAAGGACTGTACATGTTTAAAAACCCATTTAAACGGAGTAAATCAATGGCAACTGAGCAGAACGAACAAACTCAAGACCTTGAGCAAGAGCAGACGGAACAACAAACAGCGCAAGATACTGAGCAAGCAGAAGTTTCCGTTGAGTCTTTACAAGAACAACTGAGCAAACTTGAAGAAAACCTAAAATTGGAAAAAGCACGTACTGCCAATGCAGTTTACGAAGCGGAAAAAACCAAAGAGCGTTTAGAACGTGAAGCAGATACAGCTAAAAAGTTTGCTTTAGAAAAGTTTGCTAAAGAATTATTGGATTCTGTAGACAACCTTGAGCGTGCTATTGCCGCCAATGGTGATGAAAAAACTGCCTTGTCTGAAGGTGTGGAACTGACCTTGAAATCATTACTGACCACTTTAGAAAAGTTTGGTGTGGTGGTGATTGATACAGCCAATGGTTTCAATGCAGACCTGCATCAAGCCGTAGGGATTGATCCAAATGCAAAAGCCAATGAAATTGGCAACGTATTACAAAAAGGCTACACCTTACATGGTCGCTTACTCCGCCCTGCAATGGTGATGGTTGGCGCTTAAGCCTTATAAAATCGAGAGTTGATAAAAAATTTTCATCTAAACAACTTGAAAAATTTTGATTGGCTCTCATATCGAATAACAAGTGAAAACATTGCAAAAGAATTTTTGAGGAAACATCCAAATGGCTAAAATCATTGGTATTGACTTAGGTACAACTAACTCATGTGTAGCGGTACTTGAAGGCGACAAAGTTAAAGTAATTGAAAACGCAGAAGGCGCACGTACAACTCCATCTATTATTGCTTATAAAGATGGCGAAATTCTTGTAGGTCAATCTGCAAAGCGTCAGGCTGTAACTAACCCGAAAAACACATTATTCGCAATTAAGCGTTTGATTGGTCGTCGTTATGAAGACCAAGCGGTACAAAAAGACATTGGTCTTGTGCCTTACAAAATCATCAAAGCAGACAATGGCGATGCTTGGGTTGAAGTGAATGACAAGAAACTTGCACCACAGCAAATTTCTGCAGAAACTTTGAAAAAGATGAAAAAGACTGCCGAAGATTATTTGGGCGAAACAGTTACTGAAGCCGTGATTACTGTACCTGCGTACTTTAACGATGCACAGCGCCAAGCAACCAAAGATGCGGGTAAAATTGCAGGCTTAGAAGTTAAACGTATCATCAACGAACCAACTGCTGCTGCGCTTGCATTTGGTATGGACAAGAAAGAAGGCGACCGTAAAGTTGCTGTATATGACTTGGGTGGTGGTACTTTTGACGTATCGATCATTGAAATTGCAGACCTTGATGGCGACCAACAAATTGAAGTGTTATCAACCAACGGTGATACCTTCCTTGGTGGTGAAGACTTTGACAATGCCTTGATCGAATACTTGGTTGAAGAGTTCAAAAAAGAGCAAAACTTCAACTTGAAACAAGATCCATTGGCATTACAACGTCTGAAAGAAGCGGCTGAGAAAGCAAAAATCGAGCTTTCATCTTCAAATGCGACTGAAATCAACTTGCCATATATCACTGCAGACGCAACAGGTCCGAAGCACTTGGTGATGAACGTGACTCGCGCCAAACTTGAAGGTTTGGTTGCTGATTTAGTCGCTCGTACCATTGAGCCATGTAAAGTTGCGCTACAAGATGCAGGACTTTCAACTTCTGACATCTCTGACGTGATTTTGGTGGGTGGTCAATCACGTATGCCACTTGTACAACAAAAAGTACAAGAATTCTTTGGCAAAGAGCCACGTAAAGACGTAAACCCAGACGAAGCTGTTGCAATTGGTGCAGCAATTCAGGGTGCCGTATTGTCTGGTGACAAAACTGACGTATTGCTTCTAGACGTAACTCCGTTAACGCTTGGTATTGAAACTATGGGTGGCGTGTTGACGCCAATCATTGAGAAAAACACCACGATTCCTGCGAAGAAATCTCAAGTGTTCTCAACAGCGGCAGACAACCAGCCTGCAGTAGACATTTCAGTTTACCAAGGTGAGCGTAAAATGGCTCAACAAAACAAATTGTTGGGTAACTTCCAATTAGGTGACATTCCACCAGCGCCACGCGGTGTGCCACAAATTGAAGTTTCGTTCGACATTAACGCTGACGGTATCTTGAAAGTGTCTGCAAAAGACAAGAGCACAGGCAAAGAACAATCGATTCAAATTAAAGCAAACTCTGGTTTGAGCGATGCTGAAATTGAAGCGATGATTAAAGATGCTGAAGCAAATGCTGAAGAAGACCGTAAGTTTGAAGAACTTGCAAAAGCACGTAACGAAGCGGATGCTTTAGTTTCTTCTGCTCAAAAAGCAGTAAAAGACCTTGGTGAACAAGTGACTGCCGATGAAAAAACTGCGATTGAAACTGCAGTCACTGAGCTTGAAGCGACAACCAAAGAAAATGATGTAGATGCAATCAAAGCAAAAACTGAAGCATTGCAAAACATCATCATGCCAATTACGCAACGTGCGTATGAAGCTGCACAAGGTCAAGGCGGTGCACAAGGTTTCGACCCAAATGCATTTGGCGGTGACGCAGGTCAACAAAAAGCCGATGATGGCGTTGTGGATGCTGAATTCACTGAAGTCAAAGATGATAAAAAATAATTTGTCGCTTTAACGCACATCAAAAACCGCGCTGCAAGCAATTGCAGCGCGGTTTTTCTTTTCGATATCCATACACTGACTTCAAGATTTAAATGAAAGAGCACAGACAATTGGACGCTCAACCGAGTACAATAGATAAAATGATGCTCTAACTGCAAATAGATTGAGTTTCTGCCCTACTTTCGGCTACAGTAAACCCAAAAAAGGATGCCGCTAGCAATGCGTTTGTTTCTATTGGGTGCAATCATACTGTTTTCTATCTTGCTGATTTATCAAAATATTCAACATCCTCATACACGACACAATACTGCACTAGATCATTTAAAACATCCTTTAGATACTCGCTTACGTTATCGTATTGCTGAAGTCGATCCGCGTTTTGGCTTAAGCCATGCCGATTTACTACAACTGAGTCAGGAAGCCACCCATATTTGGAAACAAGGGACGGGACAAGATTATTTTGTATATGACCCGAACGCCAAGCTCGCCATTCACTTGATTTATGATCAACGTCAAGATGAATCAAACCAACGCCAACAACAACTTACAGCCATTGAACAACGCCAACAACACTGGAACAATCAAAACCAAAATATTCAAGCACTAAAACAAGAAATTGAAGATAAAAATCAACAACTTGATGCAAAAAAAATGCTATTTGAACAACAACTTGAACAATACAATCGTCAAGTACAGCAAATTAACCAAAGTGGTGGGCTACATCCTTCGCAACAGGAAATTTTTGCAGCCAAAAAACAAGAAATCCAGCAACACATGTGGAGTTTAGAACACGAAATAGCGCAATTTAATCAGCAAATTAACCAGCTCAATCAACAAGTCGATGCCCTCAATCAACTTAATCAAGACATTGATGTATCCATCCAGCAATTTAATGCACGTTTTCAACCACGTTTATTTGATAAAGGCAGCTTTGATGGTCAGGCCATTCGGATTTATGAGTTTCAATCTAAAGATGATTTACGTCTAACTTTGGCGCATGAATTTGGTCATGCTTTGGGTTTAGCACACCATAACGACCCTTATGCCTTAATGTATCCAATGCTAAAAGATCAGCAGTTGCAGAATTTCCAACTGCGCCCTGCCGATCTCGATTTACTCCATGCACGGCATTGAGCAATCTGGCAAACTGAAGTGACTAAAACACAAAACTCCCCTCACCCTGTACGATAGTTGCATATCCATTACACGTGCAAAGGCAGCAAATTTACTCATTTCATGTTATTGTGAAGGCTCTGTATAACCCTGAATGATCTGTGGAGATTCATGTGAGTTACTACCATATCCTGATTGAAGTAAATGACCACATCAGCACGATTGAACAAAGCCGTGATATCGAAATTTTTGATATTGTTGAGCTTCAACCTTGTCTCCACTCGATTTTATTGCCGTATTTTAATGAGCAAGTGATTGAACTTGAAGATGAATATATTGAATACAAAGATATTTTGCATCTTGAGGTTAGACAGACCTTATTACCAATTGAACACCTGATTGAAGAAGAACAGCGTTTGCTGCCAAGTGATACCGACATCACCATTTCAGCTTATGAAATTTTTAATAACAAAGAATTAAGCCAAGATGTCACGACTGTGATTTTTGATTTGCTTGAAGCAGTGAAAATTGAACCTTAATCCCCTGTTTTAAGACAAAAATTAAAAAGGTCTGCACATTTGCAGACCTTTTTAATGCAATCACAACAACTTATTGCATCATTTGTTTGGCCGCTTCATTACGAAACGCTCTTAAAATTTGCTGCCCTGCCCGACCTGTTGCAGCCAAGCCGAGTCGAGTCTGTTCCTGACGAATCGCTTGACGGGTTTTGTCGCCAATTAAACCATCCACTTCACCAATGTCATAACCACGGCTTAACAAAAAGCGTTGAATTTCACGGCGTTCTGCGCGGGATGTACCTGCATCATCGGTTGGCCAAGCGGTGCGGAATGCAGACTGCCCCATTAAACGATCTGATAAATGCGCAATCGCTAAGGCATAACTTTCTGCTGCGTTATAGCTATAAATGGCATCGAAGTTTCTAAACACTAAGAATACAGGGCCATTCGCACCTGCAGGTGCCATCAAGCCTGCCTGACTACTGCCCGATAAATTGCCCTGAATTAATGCCGAACCATCTGCACGAGTCAACCCACGATTAACCCAACTGCTGAGGGATTTTTTATTGCGTCGCCCTTCACCACTCAAAGACATGCCTGCAGGCACTTTGACTTCAAAGCCCCACGGCTGCCCTGTTTGCCAGCCGCGACGTTTTAAAAAGTTAGCGGTGGAAGCCAAAGCATCTGGAATACTAGATACTAAGTCACGGCGACCATCACCATCAAAATCGACCGCCAACTCATCATAGGTCGATGGCATAAACTGAGTATGCCCAAACGCCCCTGCCCATGAGCCTTTTAATTGTGATTCAGTGACATCACCACGTTGCAATAAACGCATGGTGGTAAAAAACTCACCTCGGAAATAGCTTTGACGGCGTCCTTCACAGCTCAAGGTACCTAGCGCTTGCAATAATGGATAGGATCCTGAAATCGCACCAAAGTTACTTTCTACACCCCAAACCGCCACTACGGTTTCTGCAGGTACGCCATAGGCTGCTGCAACACGATTGAGCACATCACGGTGCTGTGCCAATTTCTGCTGTCCTGCCTGCACGCGCTCATCATCGACCAAGCCTGAGAGATAATCCCAGATTGGCGTAGAAAATTCAGGTTGGTAATTTAAACGCTCAATGACTGAATAATCTGGACTGAGATTTTGAGTATAGCGATCATAACTGCTACCACTCACCCCTTTGGCAATGGCTTGGCTGCGTAAATTGGCCAAACAACTTTGAAAATGGTTTTGTGGTTGAAAAT
This sequence comes from Acinetobacter sp. YH16051, assembly GCF_013417135.1. Taxonomy (NCBI): domain Bacteria; kingdom Pseudomonadati; phylum Pseudomonadota; class Gammaproteobacteria; order Moraxellales; family Moraxellaceae; genus Acinetobacter; species Acinetobacter sp. YH16051. Next base: position 8,452 of record NZ_VPEN01000017.1, read on the forward strand.
TTGCAGATGTACTGACCGTTGGTGTTACGGTGACAGATTTTCCATTGATAATTAGTTCTGCCTGAACCTGAGTAGCTGCCATTGCAGCTGTCGCAAAAATCACAGCGAAACGATGCATAATACCCTTTGATGTGTTTTGAATTTAAATCTTGGCTTTACCATAACACCTTCAGCCACAGAGATCAGATGAAAATCTGTAACTTTAAATTCATTTAAACAGTTTTAAATTCATTTTCTCGTTTTAAATTTAAAACACTTATCCACAAGTACAGCATCTCACATTTTTAAATTCAAAATCACAACACATGATAAGACTTTTAAATTTAAAAGTTTAAATTCAAATTAAACCAACCCAAGTTACCCACAAAACACGACATTCACTGCATATTTACGATGTATTGCTTTGAATTTAAAAGTAGCTTTTTAAATTTAAAGATCAAAAGAGCCGCTACTTTATTTAAATTCAAAACTGCAGATCTATCTTTAAATTCATTTCTGATATTTAAATTCAAAGTTGAAGCATCGCTTTAAATTTAAAACGCGCTATTTGAATTTAAAGTTTTGAATTCATAATTATCATCTGTTTCCCATCAGACTTGTGCGCATTTTTATTTTAAGTATTGCTTTGCTACGGTGATGGTTGCTTATTCAGCCTGATCTATCTTAATCAACCTAAAATTACAGCGTCAATCCTAGACAGATTAACGGTAGAACACCTTAAAAATAGGCAGAATAAAAACGTGAAAGTATAAAAAAGCGCTCATCGTGATGAGCGCTTTGGTGTCATTTTTAAATTTACAAGCTCATATCAGCACTGAGCGCCAATGGATTTGGCAAAATTTTTGCCAATTGGCGGCATAAATCTGTCAACTCAGCAGCATCATTCGGCATTAAAGTAATATGCCCAATTTTACGACCTTCACGCTCAGTTTTATTGTACAAATGCAAATGTGCACCATTCAATGCCAACACATCTTCAGTTTTGGGATGCTGACCAATAATATTGACCATCACCGTTGGACGTACCACTTCAGTTGAGCCTAACGGTAAACCTGCTACAGCACGAATATGGTTCTCAAACTGCGAACACACCGCGCCTTCAATTGACCAGTGACCTGAATTATGCACACGAGGTGCCATCTCGTTGGCATACAAGCCCTTGTCAGTGACAAATAGCTCTAGCGTTAATACACCAACATAATTTAAGTGATTGAGCAGGCGAGTGATGTAGTCTTGCGCCACAGGCTGTAAGTCTGCGCTGTTTGGTGCTGGTACAATCGAATGCGATAAAATACCGTTGTGATGATGGTTTTCTGCCAATGGCCAAGTTTTTACTTCACCATTTTGACCACGCACCGCAATAATAGATACTTCACGTGAAAAAGTAACAAAACTTTCTGCGATCAAGCTGCCTGCAGGGCCAAGTTCTGCCCATGCTTGTTCAATCTGATCTGCACTGCGCAGTACAAACTGACCTTTGCCATCATAGCCGCCTGTTGCGGTTTTTAGCACAATTGGCAGACCGAGTTCAGCTACAGCAGCCTGTAAACTTTCCAGCGAGTTGACGGCTTGGTACGGCGCAACAGGAATCGCCAATTCATCAAATAAGCCTTTTTCCAGCAAGCGGTTTTGGGCAATTGCCAAAGCCTGACGTGGTGGATGCAAGTCTTTGTGCTTAATCAATACATCAACATCAGCCAACGGAGTATTTTCAAACTCAAGGCTGAATACATCGGCACTGTGTATAAAATCTTGTAGGCTATTTTCGCTTTTGCTGGCAAAAACCTGACCCAAGGTTGCCGCTGGGCAATCTGGACTGGCTTCAAAAAAGGTACATTGAATATTTAAGGGTAAAGCCGCTTGTGCCATCATGCGACCCAATTGACCGCCACCAAAAATACCGATGGTCTTATCCATAGTAATTGTCCCGCTTAAGCCTGACCTGGAATATTGTTGCTTGAAACTTTCTCAGTTTGCGCGGCACGGAAATTGGCAACATTTTGTGCAATTTCTGGACGGGTTAAACCTAAAATTTGGGCTGCCATAATTGCCGCATTGGTTGCTCCCGCAGGACCAATCGCCAATGTACCTACGGCAATACCTGCAGGCATTTGCACAATTGAAAGTAATGAATCGACACCATTTAAAATTGAAGATTTCACTGGCACACCTAAAACAGGTAAATCAGTTTTAGCTGCACACATACCTGGTAAGTGTGCGGCACCACCAGCGCCTGCAATAATCACCTGAATGCCACGATCACGCGCTTGTTCAGCATATTCAAATAAGCGATCTGGGGTACGGTGTGCAGAAACGACTTCCGCTTCAAATGGGACACCAAGCTGCTTCAGCATATTGGCAGTGTGTTCGAGAGTTGCCCAATCCGATTGAGAACCCATGATAATTCCAACGAGAGGAGCGTCTTGTGCAGCGGCCGCGTTCATTACAAATATTCCAGAAACGAAACTAAGGAAAGAGAAATTCAGGCGAGAAAGCCAAGCTTGAATAAGAACTCCACATTATAGACTGATTTTTCGACTTGTTAAAATTGAACACGGCGACTCAACCGACTTTTTTGATTATTTTTATCGGGTTATTTTAAAGAATTGAAAACAGTTAAACAAAATAGGTGAACCTAAAGCTATTCAAGCGAGCTAAAACTCGTCTTTAAGGCGCACGAAATACAAAATACACGCAACCACATAAACATAAGGCTGCCCATAAATAATCCAGTTTAAAAGGTTGCTTAAACAGAAAAATCATAAACGGTACAAACACCAATAAAGTCACAACTTCTTGGGTAATTTTCATTTGACCTACCGCCCAGCCATGCTGCGCCAGCAAACGGGTAGCAGGAATCATCAAACTGTATTCAAATAGGGCGATCACCCAACTGAATAAAATTGCCTGCCACAGCGGCGCATCATGTGGTAAAAACTTGAGATGACCATACCACGCCAAGGTCATAAAACAGTTTGCAATCACCAAAAGTAAAAGTGCTGAAGACATTGTGTCGTACTATCTTAAAAATTCAGTTTTATTTTACGAGCTATTTGCCATAAAAAATGCAAGAGCAGCAATTTTTTACATCCTTTGGCGCAGATTCAGCTCAGAAAAATCCCTGAAATGAGATACAAGAATCACTATCTTTTCGCCAAAACCCTTGCTATCGTTGCTTCAAATCAAATTAATCACGACAACAGCACAAAAATACGTGATGTGTCTATAAAAGCAGTGGAGTAAGGCGGAATGCATCTGCATATTTTGGGTATTTGTGGCACATTTATGGGCTCTTTGGCACTTTTGGCCCGCGATTTAGGACATACCGTCACAGGTTCAGACCAAAACGTCTATCCACCGATGTCGACTCAACTGGAAAATGCAGGCATTACCTTAATGCAAGGTTATGACCGCAGCCATTTACAACCGCATCCTGATTTAGTGATTGTGGGCAATGCCATGAAACGTGGGATTGATGCGGTTGAATATATGCTGAATGCTGGTTTGCCGTATATTTCTGGCCCGCAATTTTTGGCCGATCATGTCTTGCAAGGAAAACACGTACTGGGCGTTGCAGGCACGCACGGCAAAACCACCACCACCACCATGTTGGCGTGGGTATTGGATCAGGCAGGCTTAGAACCGGGCTTTTTAATTGGCGGCGTTCCTTTAGGCTTTAGTGAAAGTGCACGTTTGGGTGCAGGCAAGTATTTCTGTGTCGAAGCCGATGAATACGACTCTGCGTTTTTTGATAAACGCTCCAAGTTCGTACATTACCATCCTAAAACCGCCATTTTAAATAACCTTGAATTTGACCATGCCGATATTTTTGATGATTTGGCCGCAATTCAAAAACAATTCCATCATTTGGTGCGTACCATCCCAAGTGAAGGGCGCATTATTGCCCCAATTACAGAAACCCATATTGATGAAGTGTTAGAAATGGGCTGTTGGACACCTGTGCTACGTACTTCGCTCAATGCAGACCCACAAGCGGAACTATATGCCGAACAACTTGCAGCAGATGGTTCACATTTTAAAGTCCTGAAAAATGGTGTGCTACAAGGTGAAGTGCGCTGGAATATGACAGGGCAACACAGTGTCGCCAATGCCTTAGCAACCATCGCCGCAGCAGAGCATGTTGGGGTTGCAATCGAAACCGCATGTACAGCACTGTCCAATTTTGGTGGGGTGAAACGCCGTATGGAGTTATTAGACACCATACGCGGCATTGAAGTCTATGATGACTTTGCCCACCATCCAACCGCAATTGAAACCACACTGGACGGCGCACGTAAGCGTTTGGGTGAACGTAAGCTTTGGGCGATTATTGAGCCACGTTCCAACACCATGCGCATGGGCAGTCATAAAGAAGGCTTGGCGGATTCGGCACGTTTGGCGGATGCTGTGATTTGGTATCAACCTGAAGGTCTAGACTGGGATTTGCAGCCTGTGGTTGCGGCTGCTCGCAATCATGCAGTGGTGGCCAATACTTTGGATGAAATTATTCAAAACATCGTGAGCCAAGCAGGTGAGGGCGATGCTGTGGTCATTATGTCAAATGGTGGATTTGGTGGTTTACATCAAAAACTCATTCAGGCTTTGCAACACACGGCTTAAAATCACTTAAATCGATTTAAAACTCTTGCAAAAAAACCCCTGTTTTTGGCAAAAAATAGGGGATTTTTATATTAATTATAAATTTATATATTATAATTATTAAAAGTAACAATACTGCTCATGAACTTGTCATCTTGACCTGTTACTTTAAAAAGATTACATCCTGCGAGCATGACGGTTGCTACAGGTTGGCTGCTGGATGTCTTTCATCATTATTACTAAGAAGGATGGTCACAATGTCAAAAACAATGAAAGCCATGGTCTACCACGGCGCCAATGATATTCGTTTTGAAGAACGCCCACGTCCAGAAATTTTACAACCAACAGATGCCGTGATTCGTCTCACCAAAACTACCATTTGCGGTACTGACTTAGGTATTTGGAAAGGTAAAAACCCAGAAATTCAAGACACTGCAGTTGCCAAGACAGGGCAATTTGATGGCCGTATTTTAGGTCACGAAGGCATCGGGATTGTTGAAGAAGTCGGTTCGGCAGTCAAAAATTTCAAAAAAGGCGACAAGGTGATTATTTCTTGTGTCAGCCGTTGTGGTACTTGTGAAAACTGTCAAAAACAACTCTATGCACACTGCCAAAACGAAGGTGGCTGGATCATGGGATATATGATTGATGGTACTCATGCAGAATATGTCCGTACTCCATTTGCAGACACTTCTTTATATTTGCTACCTGAAGGTTTAAATGAAGAAGTCGCGGTTTTCTTGTCTGATGTATTGCCAACTTCACATGAAATTGGTGTGCAATACGGCAATGTTAAACCTGGTGATACCATTGCAATTGTGGGTACAGATCCAATTGGCATGGGTTGTCTGCTTACCGCACAGTTCTATTCTCCTGCACAAATTATCGCAGTCGATATGGACGATAACCGCTTGGCGATGGCAAAAGAGTTGGGTGCAACCCATACCATTAACTCTGCCAAAGAAGATGCGGTACAACGTATTTTAGAGATTACAGGTGGTCGCGGGGTAGACTGTGCCATGGAAGCTGTAGGTGTCGAAGCCACTTGGGATATTTGCCAAAATGTCGTGAAAGAGGGCGGACATATTGCCAATGTGGGCGTACATGGTAAGTCGGTAAATTTTGAGTTAAACAAACTCTGGATTAAAAACCTGACCATCACTACGGGTTTGGTGAATACCAATACGACAGGTATGCTGTTAAAAACCTGCTGTTCAGGCAAATTACCTTTAGAAAAACTGGCAACGCACCATTTTAAATTCTCTGAATTTGAAAAAGCCTATGATGTGTTTAAACATGCTTCAGATGAAAATGCCATGAAAGTGATGATTAATTACGAATAATCTTGGCTTAACTATGTTACAAAAAAGCCAATCTACGCGCTGTGGATTGGCTTTTTTGGGCTTTTATAATATTTTCAAGAAAATTTTAGACTGCACGACAGACGAAGTCTGCATGCTGTTTTAATACCAACACATTAGATTATTTCAACGTAGAAAGACTTTTAAGCCACGACATCAGCATATTGTGTATCTGTTTCAAAAGCCGTCTCAATATAAGAGCACACGGGTACAATTTTTAGCTGCTTTTCACGTGCAAAGGCGACCAAAATATCTAATAGCTGACGGGCAACCCCTTGACCTCGTAATGTCAGATCGACCCAAGTGTGATCTGCTAAAATAGTGTGATCATCTTGATATTGATAAGTAATTTCAGCGATATGCCGACCATCTCGTTCAATAAAAAACTCGCCACCGCGTTGGGTTTCTTGATGTTGAATTTGCATAAGTCCACCTATCAAACTAAATCTATTTTTTCAATTTGCCACACTCTTTACGAAATATTGTGCTGAATTTGTACAAATTAAAGTGATTTACCATACAGAATAAATTGCACAACACTTAAAATTATGTAATTCTTTACGCAGATTTAGGCAGCGTCCTAATCCCAAATTATGTTGAACAAGGGGAGTAGCCTCCTCCAAGCGTTAAAATATAACTTTAACGTGTCAGCGTTTCGTCATTACACTTTGCAAAAAGTCGGACGCTGAGCATAGTGCACATACTTGTTGATACAAGTCCGCTCTATGTAGGCAAGACCTTGATCATGTTGTTACAGATGTTTGAAATCATCTGACAACAGGTCAAGGTTTTTTTGTGGCCAGTTGTTGGATGTGGAGATTGTATGGAATCCATCGGCAATTTATGGCTATATCTGGTCTTTTTTGCAATTGTTGCAGTCATGCTCGCCATTGACTTCTTAGGCTTTAAACAAAAAGCAGGCGAATCGGTCAAAGTCAAAACCGCTGCGTATTGGAGTATCGCCTGGGTCAGTGTGGCAGCTTTATTTGGTGGCGGTTTATGGCTGTATCTTAAACACAGCGTTGGGCTAGAAGTCGCCAACACCAAAGTCATGGAATACTTTGCGGGTTATTTGCTGGAAAAATCACTGGCGATTGATAATGTATTCGTTTGGTTGATGATCTTCGCCGCATTCGCCATCCCACCGGGCTTACAGCGTAAAATTTTACTCTACGGCGTACTGGGCGCAATTATTCTCAGAACCATTTTTATTTTTATTGGAGCTTGGTTTGTACAAGAATTCTCCTGGATTTTGTATATTTTTGGCGCATTTTTGGTCTACACAGGCTTTAAATTCTTAAAAGGTCCAGAGCAAGAAGCCAGCAATATTGAAGATATGGCGTTGTTGAAATGGCTACGCAAACACATGCGTATTACCCCAACACTGGAAAAAGATCAGTTTTTTGTGCGCCAAAATGGTGTACTTTGGGCAACGCCATTATTTTTAGTTTTAATTTTGGTCGAAGCATCTGACGTTATTTTTGCCGTGGATTCTATCCCTGCAATTTTTGCCGTGACCACCGATCCCTTTATTGTACTCACCGCAAATCTTATGGCTATTTTGGGCTTACGTGCCATGTTTTTCTTGCTCTCAGGAGCAGCCACTAAAATGCATTATTTGCCGTATGGGCTGGGTTTAATTCTGCTATTTATTGGCTTTAAAATGCTGATGTTAGATGTATTCCACATGCCTATCTGGATTTCACTCGGCTTTATTGTACTCGTACTGACAATCACTGCGTGGTTATCAATTCGACATAGTCGTAAACACCATGAAACCACATTATAAAATTTAACAGTCCTCATAATCGTTGCAAGCCTTCTTTCGAGAAGGCTTTTTGTATTCATTACGCTAAGTTTTAATTTACCGTACGATAAATTTTATCGTACTGCTGCAAGCTACATTTAAGGTACAATCTCTTGAAAAAATGAAAAATGTAGGTTATTTATGCCATCTCCTGTACAACGCACCGCAATTCGTGGTCGCTTTCTTGATTTCAAAAACTGCGTCAGCCAAGCCGATCAAATTTCAGATCAAGTCCGTTATATAGAGGATGGCTTGTTAATTTGTGAACAAGGCAAAATTCAGTGGTTGGGTTCATGGCAAGAAGGGCAGGCACATCTCAATATCCACACTAAATTCCATCATTATCCTGATCATCTCATAGTGCCTGGCTTCATCGACACCCATATTCATTTTCCACAGACCGAAATGATAGGTGCGTATGGTGAACAATTATTGGAATGGTTAAATACTTATACTTTTCCAACTGAACTGCAATTTGCGGATAAAGCCTATGCCGATCAGATTGCACAATTTTTTGTGCAGGAATTACTTAAAAATGGCACCACCACAGCCTTGGTGTTTTGTACGGTACATCCTGAATCGGTTGATGCGTTGTTTGAAGCGGCAGCACAACATCAAATGCGCTTAATTGCAGGCAAAGTGCTGATGGATCGGCATGCGCCCGAAGCATTGTGTGATAGCGCAGATACAGGCTATGCAGACTCTAAAGCGTTGATTGAGAAATGGCATGGAAAAGGGCGTAACCTCTACGCGATTACCCCACGTTTTGCACCAACTTCTAGCCCTGAACAACTGGCACGGGCAGGTCAACTTAAAGCCGAATATCCCGATGTTTTTGTGCATACCCATTTAAGTGAAAATCACAATGAAATTGCATGGGTGAAACAATTATTTCCAGAGCAAAATGGATATTTAGATGTTTATCATCACTATGGTTTAACAGGTTCACATTCGGTTTTTGCGCATTGTGTGCATTTAGAAGAGCATGAGTGGCAATGTTTGCATCATACCGATTCTGCAATTGCCTTTTGCCCAAGCTCCAATTTATTTTTAGGCAGCGGTTTATTCCCATTACATAAAACTTGGGAGCGACAGGTGAAGGTCGGTTTAGGTACAGATATTGGCGCAGGTACCTCGTTTAATGTGCTGCATATCCTCAATGAAGCCTATAAAGTACAACAACTGCAAGGCGCGAAACTTTCAGCTTTTGAAGCGTTGTATCACGCCACATTAGGTGCTGCCAAAGCTTTGGACTTAGACGATAAGCTGGGGAATTTTAAGGTAGGCAAAGAAGCCGATTTTGTGGTGCTGGATTTAAATGCCACCGCTTTACAACGCTTACGACAACAACGTTCCAAACATCTTGAAGATGCATTATTTGCCCTCATTACTTTAGCAGATGACCGTAATATTCATGCGACCTATATTTATGGACAACGTGCCTACTACCAACCCAATCAAAACTCAGCAGCAGGTGGCTAAACCTGCGCAATCCTCGTATATAAAACCCATCGGATGGGCAATGCTGATACTCGGTTGTGCTTTGTTGTTACGCTCAGATTCTCACTCAGCACAAAAATGATGCTATTTTAACCATGCAAGCACGTGCAACATCGCGCAAGATATATTAAAATTAGCGTATATTTTGGGGTGTTGCAGGTCAACACCTTTTTTATTTTTGCTTTTTAGGTATCTACCCATGACAGTTGAAATGCAGGTTTTGATTTCTGCAGAAGAAATCCAAACAAAAGTTCAGGAACTTGGTCAAAAAATTAATGCTCACTATGCCAATAGCGACAAAGAGTTGGTTTTAATTGGCTTATTACGTGGTTCTGTATTATTCATGGCAGATTTATGCCGCACCATTCAAAAGCCGCATGAACTGGATTTTATGACTGTATCCAGCTACGGCGGAGGTACTGTGTCATCGCGTGATGTGAAAATTTTAAAAGATTTGGATGGTGAAATTCGCGGTAAAGATGTCTTGGTGGTTGAAGATATTATCGACTCGGGCAACACCCTAAATAAAGTGATGGAAATTTTGCAAACCCGTGAGCCAAATTCAATTGAGCTGTGTACCTTAATTAGCAAGCCATCACGCCGTGAAATTGAGCTTGAAGTTAAATTTATGGGCTTTGAAATTGAAGATAAGTTTATTGTCGGTTATGGCTTGGATTATGACCAAAAATATCGTCATATTCCGTTTATTGGCGAAATTGGCTTATAAAACAAATACGCCTCGCTTTAAAAAAGTGATCGTTTCAGATCACTTTTTTTTATGGCTGAAATTTGCATTTCATCTATCTAACAGGACAAAAACACTACATGCTGTAGCATTATTCGACTATTTTCCTTGGGATTTTTCGGCAAAGATAAGTCTGAAACATGATGTAAAACATAAACAAAGATAACAAGGAGCTGCTCATGTGGTCATTAATTGTCGCAATTGTGGTGGGTTTTATTGCAGGTCTAATCGCCCGCGCGATTCATCCTGGAGATGATAAAGCAGGGTTTATTGTCACCACCTTACTTGGGATTGCAGGGTCTTTATTGGCAACCTATGCAGGGCGTATGATGGGATTGTACGGTGATGGTTCTGCCGCAGGCTTTATTGCCTCCATCATTGGTGCGCTGATTATTCTATTTATTTATAATACGTTCATGAAAAAATCGCGTGCTTAAATCCTGTATTAACGACTGTAATTTTTCAGTCAAACATCTTCTCTCTCAATAAAAAAACCGCCTAAAAATTGAGGCGGTTTTTTTATATCTACTTCGCAATCACAAATTTCAGGTTTGCTCCGATACACACTACACAATTTTAGTTGCCAATATCAGATAAAAAATTAGCCGTTCTTAAAGACCAAATTCTTTAAAAATCTGTTCAATTTGTGCCGCAGGATATGCTCCCATAACTTTAAAGCCATTCGAGAAAATAATCGCAGGCGTACCGTTTACACCTAAACGATGCGCTAAAACAATGTTGCGCTCCACAGGGTTGGCACAACTGCTTTGACTTGTAGGCAATTGTGCTTTTGTGATCAGGTTTTCCCAAGCAAGAGCAGGGTTTTTCTCACAATACACCTGTTTAGATGGCGCAACAGATTGCGCTTTTAACGGCAAAATAAAGGTATAGATTGTAATGTTGTCCAGCTTTTTCAGTTCAGCCTCAAGCTGTTTACAATATGGGCAATTTGGGTCAGAAAAGATCGCAATCTGACGTTTTCCCGTACCTCGCACACTTTTGATTGCATCTTGTAACGGTAACTTTTTCCAATCGACACTGTTTTGTTGGATCAATAAATCTTTGGTTAAGTTATGCTGATCCTTTAAACGAATCATTGAACCCGCCAAAATATGTTGTGCATCTTCATTCAAATACACCACTTGACCATCCATAGAGGCACTGTAAATACCTTTCATTTCTGTGGCTTGAATATTGTCTAATTTCAGTTGCGGATGCTGTTGTTTGACATTTTTACTAACCGTTGCAACATCGGCCATGCTCACGGCGCTGCATAATCCCATTAAGGCAGCTAAACTCAATTGTTTAATCATGTGTTTCATCTAAATAAAGTAAATTTAGCCTGATTCTAAGCTGAAAGCTGCACAGAATTCAGTATTTTTAAGCCAGAATTACGCAATTGCTACAACTCGTTTTTGCTATGCAACGCTTTAGGTTTCACGTGGAACATTCAAGCCTGATGGCGGATTAATTTCTACTGAAATATGCACAATTTCTTCATGAATGGCGAGGGCGGTGCGGACTTGATCTGCGTCTAAATCGTGTGCGGTTTCCAATGCCAAAATACAGGAAAATTTACCCTGTCCGACTTTCCAAACATGCAAGTCTGTAATCATCACACTGACTGGTAACTCTGCAATCACTTCACGAATTTCATCCACCACAGGATGATCCATTTCTGCATCCAGCAATGTTTTCCCTGTTTCCTGCATCAAACCTATCGCCCAACGCGCCACTAAAATTGAACCAACAATACCTAACAGTGCATCTAGAAAATCCCAGCCCCAATATTTACCCGCAATTAAAGCAATAATCGCAAAAATTGAAGTCACCGCATCTGCCACCACATGCATAAAGGCGGCTTTTTGATTCAGGTCATGGCTGTCATGCGTATGCTCATGATGGTGATGATGATGGTGATGGTGATGGTGATGGTGATGGTGATGGTGATGGTGATGGTGATGGTGATGGTGATGGTGATCATCTTCATGTAATAACCATGCACAAATCAAATTGACCAATAACCCTAAAATTGCAATTGGGATAGCTTGGTTATACTGAATATCGACAGGAAAAAATAAACGCTCGATAGAGTGAATTGCCATAAATGCAGCCACCACCAACAATAAAATGGCGCTGCTATAGCCAGCTAAAATTTCAATTTTCCATGTACCAAAACTAAACCGTGTATCTGCTGCATAATGACGTGCTGCCCGATAGGCAAAATAAGCCAAGCCTAGCGCCAGCATGTGTGAGCTCATGTGCCAGCCATCCGCTAGCAAAGCCATGGAATGAAAAATCCAACCACCCAAGATTTCCAAGAACATCATGACAGCCGTCAGCAAAGCCGCATATAATATTTTTTTCTGCGCCAGCGGATTGCCTTGATCGAATTGATGTGGATGGATACGATGAGAGTGTTGCTGACGCATAATGGGAAATCATTGTTAAATATACTCCCATAGAGTATGTAAAAATTGAGGTGATGTGTTGGGTCATTTACATACAGATAAGAAAATTTTAAATCGCGTCAAACGCCTACAAGGACAAATTGGGGCAGTAGAACAAGCACTTCACAATCCTGATCATGGCTGTATTGAAGTTTTACAACAAGTCGCAGCCATTAAAGGTGCGGTCAATGGTTTGATGAATGAGTTAATCGAATCGCATTTGCGTCATCATGTGATTGGTGATCAATGCGCGATTGATGAACATGAACTGGAAGAGTTTATGAAACTGCTAAAACGCTATGCTTAAACACAAATAGGCTTGACCAGATTCAAGGCTTGTCTTTACACTGAGTGATATTTCTCACTATATGAGACTAAACTCAAGAGTTTAGCCATCAATCGAGTTTTTTATGACTCAATCTCAATCTTGGCATCCTTTCGTGATGATCAGCCTCGCCCTGATTATTGGCACCATGGGCACGGCACTTGCAAGCCCGCTGTATCCAATTTATCAGGAATTGTGGCAGCTTTTACCCAGCCATATCACCTTTATTTTTGTGGCGTATATGCTCGGTTGTTTGGCTACCTTGCTCTTTTTAGGACGTACCAGCAACAGTATCGGCTTCTTAAAAACCTTAGAATTGGGTTTAGTGATCATCACCCTCGGACTGATTCTGTCGATGTTTGCCACCAATGCACTTTGGCTTGCTTTGGGGCGTTTTGTGATTGGGATTGCTTCAGGTCTTATGACTACATCGGCGTTAATTGGCTTAATGTGGAGTATCCCCGAATCACATAAAGCACATGCGCCACAGCTCAGTTCAGTCATTACCGCAGTCGGGTTTGGCTTAGGTCCTTTGCTCGGTGGTGGTGTGGCACAATTTTCAGCAGCGCCTTTGTTTAGTCCATATATTCCTGTCATTTTGGGTGCAGTACTGTGTTTTATTGGATTGTTACGTTTAGCACCGCCTGAATTTACGCCACAAGCCTTCTCGATTGCCCCAAAATTAGAACGCCCAGAACCACGCTTTCATGCAGAATTTTATATTACAGGTTTAACCGCATTCTGTGCCTTTGCTGCCTTTAGTTTATTTGCTTCGCTCTCTCCCTCTTTTGTGCAAGTGATTATTCCGTGGCACGGGCCTTTGGTCAGTGGTTTGGCCATCACCTGTATTTTGCTGATTTCAGCGCTGGTGCAGTATTTTTCTAAAGCCATTCCTGCACAAAAATGCCTAAATTATGGGCTGTATTTGCTGTTATTGAGTTTATTGGTACTCGGTTTATGCATGTATTTACATTGGAGTTTTCTATTTTTTGTGAGTGATGTGCTGCTAGGCATAGGACACGGGTTGGCATTGATTGGTGCTTTTGGCTTAATTCATGCCATGACCAATCTACAGAATCGCGCTGCAGTGATGTCGACCTATTTATTTGTGGGCTATTTAGGCACAATTCTGCCAATTATTGCAGTCGGTTATCTGGCCGATCATTTTGGTTTAACCACCGCCGTACTTAGCTTTTGTGCAGCCATCTGCTTACTGTGTGGCTACATCATTATTTGGTATCGCCAATTGCAGAACAAACCTGTTTTAGGATGAAGTTTCATCTAAACGACAAACTAAAATCAGGACAAGGTTTGGATCAGCTGAGTTTATTCAAATATTCAAACTTTGTAGATGACTAGGACTATGTCTTCTGTTTGATCTCAAACTCAGCAGCCATTATTTTTCATTGATGGTTTGATGCTCTAATTCTTTAGTTAGGAAGTAATTTAAAAAGGTTCGAATCACTGCAATGATCGCCAGTTTAATTAGGCTATCTAAATCTGGATCTACTGTGGTGGCTAAAATATCTGCAGCCAACTGAAATTCAAGTGCCGTCGCGAGCCAATCCCCAAAACAATAACGTGCAGTACGCCCCGATTTTAACTGAACCAGCACCAATAAAGTTTTAACCAGACCAATCACCACGCAAATCACAGAAATGGCTTCGAGTGACAATTGCAAAAAATGAACCGAAGAAATGAGTATTTCACGTAAAAAAGCCAGTTCAAACATCCAAATACCTCCATCAGAGATTTCATCTCGTGCATTTAGGATTGAATTGAGCGCCAATTTTTGATTATTTTCTCATCATAGCTTTAAATGCTGCGGTTTAAAAAGACTTACGTGATTATTGATGGGTTTTCATAAAGATAAATTGAAATGTTTAAATATGACATAAGTTAGATCGGGCTTGTGCCGAATGAGAAACTAAACATTAACGAATAGGCTGATTTTTAGTAGCAGATCACCCCAAATAGGATAATAAAAAAGCACTAAGCCACTCAAACTTAATGCTATTTTTGTATCAAATCAGGAAGTAATCGCTAAAAATCATTTCCCAATACAAAACGATCCAAAAATCTTACCCAACAAATCATCTGCAGAAAAATCACCTGTAATCTCACCCAAAGCATTCTGCGCAAGACGTAACGACTCAGCCACTAATTCCCCCGCATGATAGACCACCAACTGCTCACGTGCTTCAGCCAAATATTGCTGCGTGCGCTTCATTGCGTCTAAATGACGGGTACGTGCAATAAAGGTATCTTCTTCAGGCTGAAAGCCTGCATGCGCTGTAATCGCCTCTATGAGCGATTGAACACCTGTTTCTTGTTTGGCCGACACAGTAATATGTCTAAACCCTTTAAAATCTGAAATTGCAGCTTGTACACCAGTTAAATCACATTTATTGCCAATCAACATCAAACGCTTCGGTTCAATATGTTCCGCAAAATAATGCTGTGCCAATTGCAACGGATCTTCGTTTTGGCTCAAGTCATAGACCAATAACAATAAATCTGCCTGTTCAATTTCTTTAATCGCACGGCGAATCCCTTCCTGTTCCACAATATCCCCTGTTTCACGCAAGCCTGCAGTATCAGTCAGGGTAATTGGTAAGCCATTCAGGGTAATTTTTTCATGCAATACGTCACGAGTAGTCCCTGCAATATCGGTCACAATCGCACGTTCAATACCCGCCAAGGCATTGAGTAAGGAAGATTTACCTGCATTCGGTTTGCCCGCAATCACCACCTGCAGACCTTCACGCAACAATTGTCCCTGACGCGCAGATTGTTGCACAGCAGTCACCGAAGCAGCCACTTCATCCAGCAAATTAAGGATTTTCCCATCGGCCAAAAAGTCAATTTCTTCTTCAGGAAAATCAATAGCAGCTTCAACATGCAGACGTAAGTGAATTAACTGTTCCAGCACGGTATTCACTTTGGTGGAAAAAGCCCCTTGCAGGGAACGTAGAGCAGAACGCGCAGCGGCTTGTGAAGTGGCATCAATTAAATCAGCAATGGCTTCGGCCTGTACCAAATCTAGCTTGCCATTTTCAAAGGCGCGCATCGAAAATTCACCCGCTTTGGCAGCCGTTGCACCGAGTTCCAGTAAACGTGCCAACAGCGCATTTTGAATCACTGGGCCACCATGCCCTTGTAGTTCCACCACATCTTCGCCAGTAAATGAATGAGGATTGGGGAAACAAATCACCAAACCTTCATCCATGACTTCATTGGCTGCATCGTAAAACTGGCGAAAACCTGCATAACGCGCTTTGGGTAAGTCTTTTTGGGTCAATGCTGCGGCAATCGCATAGGCTTTTGGTCCCGACAGGCGAATCACCCCCACACCACCACGGCCAGGTGGAGTCGCGATTGCGGCAATGGTGCTGCGGTTATACATAAAATTCACCTAAAACTTTCAAAATATATGCAAAGAAAAATCCGCCTAAGATTACCATCTTAAGCGGATTTATTCAGCAGCTCAGCCATACTTAATTGACTGGAGTTGCCTCTTCTCGTTTAGCGCGGTCTTTTTCAACACTTTTGTTGATCAAGCTTTGCTGCAAAATCGTAATCAAGTTGTTGACAATCCAGTACAGAACTAGACCTGCAGGGAAGAACAATAAGAATACGGTAAATACCACAGGCATAATGCGGAAGATTTTTGCCTGCATTGGATCTGTTGGCTGTGGGTTCAACATTTGTTGAACATACATGGTCACACCCATCAACAATGGCAAGATAAACCAAGGGTCCATTGCCGATAAGTCTTGAATCCAACCTAACCACGGTGCATGGCGTAACTCTACCGATTCCATCAATACCCAGTACAAGGCAAGGAAAATTGGCATTTGTAGTAACAATGGCAAACAACCTGACAGTGGATTCACTTGTTCACGTTTATAAAGTGCCATCATTTCTTGCGAGAAACGCATACGGTCTTCGCCAAATTCTTCTTTCATGCGCTGCATTTCTGGTGCAATCACACGCATTTTCGCCATAGAACGATAGCTCTTAGACGATAACGGCCAAAGAATCAGTTTGACAAGAACGGTTAATAAGATGATTGACCAACCCCAGTTGCCCACTAAACCATGGAAGAATTGCAAACCAATAAACAATAATTTTGCAATTGGCCATAACCAGCCATAATCCACAGTTTGGTTCAAACCTGTCGCCAAATCTTTCAATTCAGACTGAATTTTTGGACCAGAGTAGAAGGTCGCATCAACTTCTGCCACCGTACCTGCAGGGACATTAATGGTTGGCGAGGTAAAACCAATGATGTTCATTTCATCGCTAGATTTACGTGATTCCAACTTCGCTGCATACGGTTGACCATCGGCCTGCGTCAATTTTAACTGCCCTGGAACCCATGCACTCACGAAATAGTGCTGAACCACGGCCACCCAACCACCTGTTGCATCGACATTCAATTTTTCGTCATTAAAATTGTCAAATTTCAACTTGTTGTAGTGTTCTTCAGGTGTTCCCCATGCGCCGCCAAGGAAAGTACCCAAGGTAAAAATACCTTGATCTGACTTGCCTGGATCATCTGAATTATCACGTTTCAACTGACCAAACATCTGACCTTGCCAGTTTTGGCTGCTGCGGTTAATCACTTTGTGATTCACCAGCACAGGATATTCACCTTCAGTAAAACTAAAGGTTTTAATGATTTCTACACCATCGGCAGTTTTATATACCATTGGGACAGTTAAAGTTTTAACTGTTTCACCCGCTTTATTTTTGCTTTCTTTGGCATCGGCTAAGCTATAAGTCGATTTTTCAATTTCATAGCTTGGGCGGCCATTACGGCTACTGTCTGGACCATTCAGCCCGATTAACCCAGATTGCGCGACATAGGTGCGCTTAGCATCGCTTTCCAGCATGACGAAAGGATCGTCACTGTCTTTATTTTTGTCATGATTGAGTAATTCAACACGAACAATATCACCACCTTTCGGATTGATCCAAAGATGATAAAGGTCAGTTTGTACTGAAATAAGCTGCTGACTTACAGGTGCTGTGGCATCGGTTGTTTGCTGTGCAGGAATATTTGCTTGCGGTACATCAGAAGCTGCTGTAGCCGTTTGGGCATTCGGCAAATCTGCAGACACTTCATGTGAAACAACGGCAGTTTTTTGCTGCGGTGCTGTTTCAGCATTTCCATAATCTTTTTGCCACGCCAAAATGAGCAAATATGCGACGACAAACATGGCCCCGAGAATTGCAAACCTGGCCCATTGTTGCATATCTATTACCCCAAGTGGTTAGAGTGATTTTGGTTCAATAAACGATCACGAAAGGGTACAGTAATGTGATGCGTTTGAGAATCTATTTGCTGAAATGAAATAAAACGAATGACTTTTGGCGGCACCGGATCATAGCCCGAACCACCCCACGGATGACAACGACAAATACGTTTTGTAGCCAGCCACACACCACGTACAGCACCATGCGTATGGACTGCTTCCAAAGAATATTGAGAACATGTTGGAATATAGCGACAGCGTGGTCCCAATAAAGGACTAATCGCGATCTGATAGAAACGTATCAACCAATGCAGTAAACGTACCATTGGCCATCTCTACTTTTGTGGGGAGGGAGCTATTTTTGAATGCTTTTTGGCGAGACGTTGTAACTTCTGCCAAGCAAATTGTAATTGCTGATGCAATTCCGCATTAGATACCGTATCTACCCCAACTTTGGGCATTACCACAATATCTAAGTCATTTAATTGCTGTTGGTGTAAGCGAAAACTTTCGCGAGCAAGTCGTTTTACTCGATTTCGTTCGTGTGCACGACGCACTTTCTTTTTTGCAACGACAAGACCCAAACGGCTATTCGGCAGTTCGGAATGTTTTGCAAGAAATAAGAAATGGGGTTGATGCACTTTAAAAAGCGCACCATCAAACACACCTTTATAATCGGCAGCACAGCGTAATCTCAACTCTGTGCTGAAGCCATAAAGTGTTGTCATAACACCCAAGAGTCGGTTCAGCGTGACTGTATTAAACAGTTAAGCTGTGACGACCTTTTGCACGACGGCGAGCCAATACTTGACGACCAGCTTTAGTAGCCATACGAGCACGGAAACCATGAACGCGCTTACGCTTTAATTCAGATGGTTGAAATGTACGTTTCATATCGAAACTCCAAAAATGATCTTTCTATAAAGGTCCGCGATTTTAGTGCTCATTGCTTGAGCTGTCAATGAAAAACACGGTTTCTTGCAAAATAAGCCTAAATTTTTCTTTTTAACAAGTTTTCGCTCAATTGACTGGTTGATCATACAAATTAAAGTATACACAAGATAAGCAATTGTTTATGCTTGACTAATAAGTTATTAACAGTATTATTCACATAATTATCCACAAGCTTATTCTGTTTAATTTTAAAATTTTCGGTTTTGAATTTAAATTTAAACTTAGATTGAATTATCCACAGTTGCAACGTTTCTTATAAATAAATTCAAATTTATAAATTTAAATTTATTACTATTAGGGACGCATTTTTCTGTTGAAAACCCACTTTTTCTTTTATAAAACAAAGTTTTGAATTGTGGATATCTGTGTTTCTATAATTTTAATACTATGTGGATAACTTTGTGCTATATTTTATCCACACCTTGCGGATAAACTTATCCACACCACGTTTCAAATTTAAATTCAGGTTTAATGATTTCTTTTTTGAGCAATTTTGCTGATTTTGTCATGACAGATGTGGATAACTTGGTTAGAATGGCGACCCGCTCAGGCGGTCGAGAGAAGTTTTAAATTTAAAAATGGATTAGATAGGGGTTTCACATGCTTTGGACGGACTGCTTAAATCGCTTGCGACAAGAGCTCTCTGGAAATGTCTTTACAATGTGGATTCGCCCATTGGTGGCAGAAGAAGTTGAAGATACATTAAAACTTTATGCGCCTAATCCTTATTGGACGCGTTACATTCAAGAACATCATCTGGAATTGATTACTATTTTGGCAGAGCAGTTGTCTGAGGGACGCGTGCGTAAGGTCGAAATTTTAGTCGATTCGCGTCCAGGTGCAATTTTATCGGCCAGTGAACAACCTGCTACCACTACTGCTGCGCTGGAATCTAGCCCTGCGCCTGTGGCCAAGCCTAAACGTGAAAAAGAAGAAAGTTCTGCAAAAAGCCGTAAACGCCAACTCAATCCGTTATTTACCTTTTCCTTATTTGTGGAAGGTCGTTCTAACCAAATGGCTGCGGAAACCTGTCGCAAGGTATTGACCCAATTGGGGGCTTCACAGCACAACCCATTATTTTTGTATGGCCCAACAGGTTTGGGTAAAACTCACTTGATGCAAGCGGTGGGCAATGCTTTGTTGCAAGCCAAACCGAATGCACGGGTGATGTACATGACTGCAGAAAGTTTTGTGCAGGATTTTGTCAGCTCTTTGCAGCAGGGCAAGGTTGAAGAATTTAAGAAAAACTGCCGCTCTTTAGATTTGTTATTGGTGGATGACATTCACTTATTGGCAGGTAAAGAAGCCAGTTTGGTGGAGTTTTTCTATACCTTTAACGCTTTATTGGATGAATCTAAACAGATTATTTTGACTTCAGACCGTTATCCAAAAGAATTAACCGAATTGGATGCACGTTTGGTGTCACGTTTTTCTTGGGGCTTATCAGTCGGGGTAGAACCGCCAGATATTGAAACCCGAATTGAAATTTTATTAAAGAAAGCTGAAAGCAGCGCCGTAGATTTACCACGTAACTGTGCTTTATTTATTGCCCAGCAAGTGGTGGCTAATGTGCGTGAACTTGAAGGTGCACTCAATAAAGTGGTGGCAATTTCCCGTTTTAAAGGCACCCCAATCGATCTAGATGTGGTACGTGAATCTTTAAAAGATGTCTTGGCAATTCGCGCACGTACCATCAGTACCGAAAATATTCAGCGAGTCGTGAGTGAATATTTCCGTATTCCGCTCAAAGAATTGGTGGGGCCAAAACGTACCCGTATTTATGCGCGTCCACGTCAGTTGGCAATGGGCTTGGCACGTGAGCTGACAGGCGACAGTTTCCCTGAAATTGGTATGGCATTTGGTGGCCGTGATCACAGTACCGTGATGCATGCCTGCGAAAAAGTACAAAGCCTGCGCGAAGAAGATCCGATCTTTAACGAAGACTATAAAAACCTGCAACGATTGTTGCAAAGTTGACCGAATTTGCTCAAATTCTGTTCTTGCCATGCGGCAGCTTTTGCCGCATAGTACACTGCTAAAAAACCTATTTTATACTCCAATCTTCAGTTGTTAGAGGAATGTACCGTGCGTTTAAAAATCGCGAAAGAAAGCTTACTGAATGTTCTGTCACATGTCGTAGGAGCGGTTGAACGTCGCCATACCTTAAATATTTTATCCAATGTCAAAGTTCAGGTGACTGAGCAAGCCTTAACCATTACTGGTTCGGACTTGGAAGTGGAATTGGTTGCCAGTACGAATCTGACTGAAGGGGCATGTTTACAGGCAGGGGAAACCACAGTGCCTGCACGTAAACTGATGGATATTTGTAAATCTTTACCAAGCGCAGCTTTGATTGATTTGCAAATCACTGAAGATCAGCGCTGTATTTTAAAATCGGGCAATAGCCGCTTTGTATTAGGTACTTTGCCTGCGGAAGATTATCCATTATTGGCTACAGAAAATGCTCAAGGTACGCAAGTGACGGTTACTGAGCGTGAGCTGAAGCGTTTGTTTGAAAAAACTGCGTTTGCGATGGCAGTGCAGGATGTACGCTTTTATTTAACGGGTACTTTGTTAGAAATTGATGAAAACCAATTACGTGCTGTGACCACAGATGGTCACCGTTTGGCCTTGTGTGAAACAGCGGCATCTTCGACAGCTACTCAATTAATTCAAGCCATTGTGCCGCGTAAAGCTGTGGCTGAATTGCAGCGTTTGCTGAGCATTGAAGATGAACAACTGGCACTTTTAATTGGGCGTGAATTGCTGAATGTGACCATTCGCACCCCAAGCCGTGACAAAGAACAAGCAGAAATTACCGTGCGTTTTACCACTAAATTAATTGATGGTAAGTTCCCAGATTATCGCCGTGTGATTCCACGTGGTGGTGATAAAAACGTGCTGATCGCGCATGATGTATTTAAACAATCTTTACAGCGTGTGGCGATTTTAAGTAATGAAAAATTGCGTGGCGTATTCCTGAATTTTAGTGCGGACACCTTGCAATTACGTGCCAATAACCCAGAACAAGATGAAGCAATTGAAGATTTAGCGATTCAATATGCCGATTCGCCGTTAGAAATGTCATTTAACGCACAGTATTTATTGGACGTATTAGGGGCATTGGATGGCGATGATGTATCGATGACCATGACCGAAGCCAATCAATCGGTATTGGTACAAGATCCAGCACATCAAGATCAAACCTATGTTGTGATGCCAATGCGTGTTTAAGTGAGCGGTTTATTTCAAGATTAAATCTAGCTGAATCATGCATATTACGCGTTTACATATCGAGCGTGTTCGGAACTTAAAAGCGGTTGCACTTCATGAGTTGCAGCCGTTTAACGTCTTTTATGGGCAAAATGGTTCGGGTAAAACCTCGATTTTAGAAGCGATTCATTTATTGGCGACAGGGCGTTCTTTTCGCACCCATATTCCTAAAAATTACATTCAGAACAGTAGCCAAGATGCGATTGTATTTGCTCAGTCATTGACTGAAAAAATTGGCATGCAAAAAATGGCATCGGGTGAGCAGTTGATTAAGGTCAATGGCGACCCTGTTGCGACCCAAGGGCAATTGGCTAAAATTCTGCCTTTACAACATATTGATCCACTCAGTACCGATATTATTGACCATGGTGCAAAACCACGACGGCAACTGTTGGACTGGTTGATGTTCCACGTGGAACCAGAGTTTTATCACGCTTGGCAATATTATTCACGTGCCTTAAAACAACGTAATAGTTTGCTTAAATCACAGCGACATTTAAGTCTGTCGGACTTGGAACCGTGGAACAAAATGCTCAGTGATTATGGTGAGATTTTGCATCGGCAGCGTTTGGGAACGGTGGAACAATGGCAGCAATTTTTTGCACAAGATTTACAGTATTTATTGCCTGATTTACACATTAGTCTGGAATACAGCGCAGGCTTTCATACCGAAACAGGCTTGTTGAATGATCTGTGCAATTATCATCAAAAAGATGTGGAACGTCGCTATACCGAATATGGGCCACACCGCGCCGATTTACGCTTAAAAACCCCAATGGGTGATGCCGATGTGGTGCTGTCACGTGGGCAGAAAAAGCTATTGATTATGGCATTAAAACTGTCACAGATTGCAATGCTGCATGCGTCTAATAAGGAAACTGTGGTATTATTAGATGATCTGACAGCAGAATTAGATTTAAGCGCACAACAACGTTTAATTGAACGATTAAGCCAATTGGGTAGTCAAGTTTTTATTACCACTTTAGATCATCAATCCGTGCAACAACACTTACAAGCGTTGTCGATTCCTTATCGCTTATTTCAGGTCGATCACGGAACGGTGCAGGCTGTTGAGCAATAATTTTTTTATCTTTGGATAGACCTATTTTTCACTAGGGAGAAACCATGAGTTCAGAAGATCAATCTGTCTCTACTACAGAACAAACCAATGAAAAGGCTTATGATTCCTCTAGTATCAAAGTATTGCGTGGCCTAGATGCTGTTCGTAAACGCCCAGGCATGTATATCGGTGATACAGATGATGGTACAGGTTTGCATCACATGGTGTTCGAGGTAGTCGATAACGCTATTGATGAAGCTTTGGCGGGTCATTGTGATGAAATTTTGGTGACTATCCATGAAGATGAATCTGTCAGCGTATCTGACAATGGTCGTGGTATCCCAACCGATATTCACCCTGAAGAAGGTGTCTCTGCAGCAGAGGTCATTCTGACCATTCTGCACGCAGGTGGTAAGTTTGATGACAACAGTTATAAAGTGTCGGGCGGTTTGCACGGCGTTGGTGTGTCGGTGGTCAATGCTTTATCGAGTAAACTTGAATTAACGATTAAACGCGCGGGTCAAATTCACCAACAGGAATACCGCCATGGTGATCCACAATATCCTTTAAAAGTAGTGGGCGACACTGAGCAATCAGGTACGACTGTGCGTTTTTGGCCAAGTGCTGAAACCTTTAGCCAAACCATTTTTAATGTGGATATTTTGGCACGCCGATTGCGTGAATTGTCTTTCTTAAACGCGGGCGTGCGTATTGTATTGCGTGATGAACGTGTTAATTTAGAACATATTTTTGACTATGAAGGTGGTTTGTCTGAATTTGTGAAATATATCAATGCAGGCAAAACCCATCTGAATGAAATTTTCCATTTCACGACACAGGCTGAAAACGGAATTACCGTAGAAGTTGCTTTGCAGTGGAATGATTCCTATCAGGAAAACGTACGTTGCTTTACCAATAACATTCCACAAAAAGACGGTGGAACGCACTTGGCAGGCTTCCGTGCTGCGCTAACCCGTGGGTTAAACAACTACATGGAAAGCGAAAATATCCTGAAAAAAGAAAAAGTCGTGGTGTCGGGTGATGATGCACGTGAAGGTTTAACCGCGATTGTGTCGGTCAAAGTGCCAGATCCAAAATTCTCATCACAGACCAAAGAAAAATTGGTATCGAGTGAAGTGAAACCTGCTGTTGAGCAGGCCATGAATAAATCTTTCTCTGAATATTTATTGGAAAATCCACAAGCGGCAAAATCCATTGCGGGTAAAATTATTGATGCAGCGCGTGCCCGTGATGCGGCGCGTAAAGCCCGTGAAATGACGCGCCGCAAGAGTGCTTTGGATATTGCAGGTTTGCCTGGTAAATTGGCTGACTGTCAGGAAAAAGACCCTGCATTATCTGAATTATATCTAGTCGAGGGTGACTCTGCAGGTGGTTCGGCTAAACAAGGTCGTAACCGTAAAATGCAGGCAATTTTGCCACTGAAAGGTAAAATCCTGAACGTGGAACGTGCCCGTTTTGACAAGATGATTTCATCGGCAGAAGTAGGTACTTTAATTACCGCTTTGGGCTGTGGTATTGGTCGTGAAGAATATAACCCAGACAAACTGCGTTATCACAAAATCATCATCATGACCGATGCTGACGTAGATGGTTCACACATTCGTACCTTGCTATTGACCTTCTTCTTCCGTCAAATGCCAGAATTGGTTGAGCGTGGTCATATTTATATCGCACAGCCACCATTGTATAAGCTGAAAAAAGGCAAGCAGGAACAATACATCAAAGATAACGATGCTTTAGAAACCTATTTAATTTCTAATGCGATTGATGAATTGGAGCTGCATGTGAGTGCTGATGCACCTGCAATTCGT
Source organism: Acinetobacter sp. YH16051 (assembly GCF_013417135.1). Taxonomy (NCBI): domain Bacteria; kingdom Pseudomonadati; phylum Pseudomonadota; class Gammaproteobacteria; order Moraxellales; family Moraxellaceae; genus Acinetobacter; species Acinetobacter sp. YH16051. The sequence continues at coordinate 33,619 of NZ_VPEN01000017.1, forward strand.
GGTGAGGCTTTAGCCAAAGTCATTGCTGATTATCAAACTTCACAAAAGAGTTTGAGCCGTTTAACGCTGCGTTATCCTGCAAGTCTGTTGGATGGTTTATTAGAATTAGATGCCTTTAAAATTGATCAAGCAGCAGATCAGGCGTATGTACAACAATGGGGCGAGCAATTACGTCAAAGCATTGAACGATTACAACCAAGTTTGCGTCCTGAATTAAGCATCGAACAGTTTGAAAAAGAAGATGCGGATGGTCAAAAATCTGCAACGTATTGGCCACGAATCACGGTATATGTGCACAACTTGCCACATACCTATTTGCTAGACACAGGTTTGCTGGGTTCAGCTGAATATGCACGTTTGCTGAAAAATTCAAAAAGCTGGTTTACGCTGCTTGAAGAAGGTGCGTATTTGGAAAAAGGCGAACGTAAAATTACGGTCAACAATTTCCATCAAGTGTGGCAACACATTTTGCAGGACTCGCGTCGCGGCATGATGATTCAGCGCTATAAAGGTTTGGGTGAGATGAATGCGGAACAACTTTGGGAAACCACGATGGACCCAGAAAACCGCAATATGTTGCAAGTCACCATTGATGATGCCATTGAAGCAGACCGCATGTTCTCTTGCTTAATGGGCGATGATGTAGAACCACGTCGTGCTTTTATTGAAGAAAATGCCTTAAATGCAGATATTGACGCTTAATTCGTCCAAATCATCCGCATAACCATAAGCACTCTACGGAGTGCTTTTTTATGTTTGGCTTTTGTTGTTGTCGTGATTCATCCAAATAACTTTTATAAAACTGACTTATTGTTCTGTCATGCTGAGCTACATTAAGCCAAAAATATAGGAGAATCATTAAGATGGATAATCAATTAGAACAAGCACGTGATGCATGGGTGAATGCTTTTTTTACTGGCAATGTGGAGCTGTTAGCACACTATGAAGATGAAGATTTTAAAGTCGTTTATACGGCAGAATCACGTGTGGAAAATCGTGAAACACGTTATGCCAACATTCAGCATGCAGTGAATAATGGTGTCTGGAAACCGATCAAACCGAATGTTGAATTAGAAGAATATGAGTTTGATCGTGAGCGGGTTAACTGTCGGATTCAAATTGGTTTGGCGGATGATCAAGGGTATATTCAAGAAATCTGGCGCTATATTCAGGGCTGGAAAATACAAGAATTATGTATTAGCAAAGCAAAAATTACTGCCGAGTAGCAGCGATTTTCTGTGAATCACTGAGATTCAATGACTCAAAATAACCATGAAAGAATGGATTGATTTGGCTTTAATTAGAGTTTTGAATTTAAAATAACAGTTAGTTTGAGTTGTGGATAACTAAGTTTTTTGCTTTTAAATTTAAATTGTAGATTTTGAATTTAAAAATCACACTGAGTTTTAAATTCAAAACTTCTTGCTTGGTAGCTATGCTGTCTTACTTTTATTCAGGGTGGGGGTGTCATACAACTATGCTGTGGTGCAAGATTGATAAGTAAAAATAAACAAACGCAGAGAGTGACTTAAATTTCTTTGCGTGGTTATTGTGAAGATAAACTAAAGATTAAAACTATTACGAATGTGTCTTATAAGTATGGAACATACACAATGCATATTCTACGAAATATGATGAGATTTAACCCTATTTAGCATAGCGTTAAAATCTCATCGGTATGGCTATTCAAAGCTACTTTCGAGTTCTTCCAATTCCATCATCAATTCAAGCATTTGTTCTTCTGCCTGCGCCAATTTGGTTTTCAGATCATTTTGCTCATTCATGAGTTTGAGCAAATCATCTTTACGGTTGGCATCGTAAAGGGCAGGATCTGCCAGTTCGGTTTCAATTTCAGTCAGACGCGGTTGAATTTTTTCAATTTGCGCTTCGTATTTTTCAATATTTTTACGAATAGGGCGAGTTTGTTCACGGCGTTGTGCTGCCAGTTTGCGTTGAGCTTCTTTATCTACTTTGACTAGGTTAGTCTTGTTCTCAACCACTGGACTTGGATTGGATGGAGCTGTGTTGGATGTACCTTGCTTAAGCATGTCTGCACGAGCTTGGCGTAACCATTGGGCATAATCTTGTAAATCGCCTTCAAATTCTGTGCATTGTCCTGCATGAACCAAGAGTAAGTCATCGCAGACACTGGCAATTAATTGACGTTCGTGTGACACCAATACCACTGCACCTTCATAATCCTGTAATGCCATGGTTAAGGCATGTCGCATATCTAAGTCTAAATGGTTGGTCGGTTCGTCCAGAATCAGTACGTTAGGACGTTGCCAGACAATTAAAGCCAAAGCCAAACGTGCACGTTCACCTCCTGAAAAACTTTCACAAGGCGTGTCCATACGTTCGCCACTAAAACCAAAACTGCCTAAAAAGGCGCGTAAAGTGGCTTCGCTGATTTTTTTATCGGCAATGCGTGCCAGTTGTAGCATCGGGCTGGCGCTATCATCCAAAGCATCCATTTGATGCTGTGCAAAATAGCCAATATTGAGTAATTCTGAGGCTTTGCGAGTACCTGCCAATAACGCCAATTCACCCACTAAGGATTTAATTAAGGTCGATTTACCTGCGCCGTTCATCCCCAATAAACCAATACGACTGGTCGGGGTAATTTGTAGGTTAATTTTGCTGGCAATCACTTTGTCTGCATAACCAATGCTGACTTGTTCCAAGGTCAGTAAGGGTGAACTCATTTTGGTCGGTTCACGGAAACTAAAGGTAAATGGTGTATCTACATGCGCAGGGGCAAGCAATTGCATGCGTTCCAATTGCTTGATACGGCTTTGTGCCTGCCGTGCTTTGGTGGCTTTGGCTTTAAAACGATCAATATATTTTTGTAAATGTGCACGGGTTTCTAATTGTTTTTCATACGCTTGTTGATGTTGTGCCAAGCGTTCACTGCGTGTGGTTTCAAAGGTTGAATAATTGCCTGTATATAAAGTCAGTTCACTATTTTCAATATGTAAAATATGATCGGTAATGGCATCTAAAAAATCACGGTCATGGGAAATCAGCACCAAAGTTCCCGCATAGGCTTTAAGCCAGTCTTCTAACCATAAAATTGCATCTAAGTCTAAGTGGTTGGTTGGTTCGTCCAGTAATAATAATTCGGAGCGACTCATTAAGGTACGCGCCAAATTTAAACGCATGCGCCATCCACCAGAAAAACTACTGACCGCCAAGCTGTTTTGATGTTCCATAAAACCTAAACCTGCCATCAGTTGTGCGGCTTTGGCGGGTGCGGTATAGCCATGAATTTCATCAAAACGACCATGCAAATGTGCAAGTTGGTCATTATTTAATTGTTCAGGATGTTGCAGTTGTTGTTGAATGTTCCAGTATTCTTCATCACCCGACAGCACAAAATCAATCGCAGGCAAATCCAATGCTTTAACTTCCTGTGCCATGTGCGCCACAGTCCAGCCTTGCGGACGGCTCAACGTACCTTCGTCTGGGGTTAAACTACCTAAAAGCGCAGCAAATAAACTGGATTTTCCTGCACCATTGACACCTGTAAGACCGACTTTCCAGCCTGGATGGATTTGCATAGACGCTTTTTGAAATAAAACACGTCCACCGCGGCGTAAAGAAACTTGGTCAAGTTGAATCATGGTGTTTACTGGTCACAACAAAAGTTGGGCATATTCTAATGGAAGCCCACCAGAAAACAAAAATAAGCCCAGTTTTATTTGTGATTTGCGAAAAATCTCTCTTGTGATGTTTAAAAATTATGATCTAACAACAGGCTTTTTTTATGACTTTGTAAACAAGCACAAAATACGTGCATGTTGGAAATGATCTTTATTTTGATCTAAATCTATAAAATATAAGTGAATTATGAAATAAAAATGATCGCTTAAATAAGGCAGTATAAGGTTTTGGCAGAATTGACAGATGAAATTCGAGTAAATGCTCTATTTTTTTAATTTGAACTTGCTTAATATTTGTTTCGTGTACGGACACTCAAAAATAAAAAAATCTGTAGAAGGATCGAAACAATGAAAAAAATATGGGTCAGCGCAACATTGACAGCATTCGCAGCGATCGGTTTCAGTGCTCAGGCGCAAGCAGCAAAAGTAGATGTATGTGTCTTTGACTTACTGGGTAAGTCAGGTGAATCTTTTCAGATGGCACAAGAGTGGGCGCTAGCAGCAAAAGGCTGGGGTGCAGAAGTCAATTTAATTCCACGTCAGGATGAAGCTGTCGCAGACAATGATTTTAAAGCAGGCAAATGTGATGGGGTATTTATGACCGCCATGCGTGCTCGCCAATACAATAAATTTGCAGGCTCGATTGATGCTTTAGGTGGTGCGCCAAGTAATGCGATTGCACAACGTGCCATCAGCTTTGCTTTAGATCAACGTAATGCAGCGAAAATGGTTACCAATTTAGGTGGCAAGAAATATGAAGTTGCGGGTATTTCACCTTTAGGTTCGGCCTTTATTTTTGTGCGCGACAAGAATATCAGCTCGATTGAAAAAGCAGCAGGGAAAAAGTTTGCGGTATTGGGCTATGACGATGCACAAAAAATTATGGTGCAGCGTGTAGGTGCGCAAGCTGTCATTTCTGATGTATCTAACTTTGTGGCGAAATTTAACAATGGTCAGGTCGATATGGTCGGTGCGCCTGCCTATGCGTACAAACCTTTAGAAATCTACAAGGGTTTAGGCAATAACGGGGCGATGTTTAACTTCCCTGTATTACAAGTGACCGCAGACTTTGTGATTCGCCCTGAACAATTCCCTGCGGGCTTTGGGCAAAAATCACGAGATTGGTTTGTAAAAAATCTGCCTAAAGCGATGAGTATGATTAATCGTTTAGAAGGTGAAATTCCAGCCAAATATAAAATGAACTTGAGCGCAGAAGATAAAACTAAATATCAAAAAATGCTACGTGATGGACGTATGGATATGACCAAACGCGGTATTTATGACCCTGCCATGATGAGTGTGTTAAAACGCGCTCGTTGTTCTGTCGAAAAAACCAATTTTGAATGTTCACTTGGTGGTGAATAGATTGATTTTTAATAAAAAGCCGAGGGTCTGTTGATATTTCATAAATGGCTTGCGCTGTAGGCTAAAACTGAGCAGATCAGGCATGAAACGCAGGGAATAGCGAGACTATTGCCAAGTTTCATAACGCAATCTGAGAAAGTTTTAGCCACAGCCTTTCAGGGCGAGCATATTTTTTGCTGCTATTGCGTTATGTGCCAGTCATTTAGAATGACTAAATTTCCTGTCTCATGCTTTATATCAGCTAAAAAATCTTGCGAGATATATCTCTCACGTCGCAAACATAGACGAAGTATCAACAGACCCTAGATTTCTAGGTTTTTTTATCCACTGGAGCGAAAAACCTCATGGTTCAGCACGAGGATATAAGCGACTGGAGTAAACCATATGAACGACACGAAATGTCGTTTTAAATACTTGTACTATAGTCACTATTAAGAAAAATACTGTTAAAATAATTGGATGAAGACACTCA
>NZ_VPEN01000018.1:0-38247 GCF_013417135.1 Acinetobacter sp. YH16051
CCCATGTGAGAGTAAGTCATCGCCAGCTCATTATTCAAACACCCTCAACTAGCGTTGGGGGTGTTTTTTTATGAGGGAAAGAAAATATTAAAAACTATAAAAAGTGAAGGCAAAATAAAACCATCAGGGGATGGTTTTAAAGAGTAAGCATACTTTCTAAATTTGATTAGATTTCACGTAGTTGTCGACGTGCATGTTTAAGTGCTGTTCTTAAACCCTCTTCTAGTGTTGGATGGTAGAACGGTTTATCTAAAATATCCTCAAGTGTGAGTTCTTCATCAATTATCCAAGCCAATAAGTGCGCCATGTGCTCAGCAGCATCCACAAATAATTCAGCACCTAATAACTTTTGACTTTTATTATTAATATAAACTTCAATCGCACCTTTATTTTTTCCCAGCACCAAAGCGCGACCTTGTTTTTCATAAGAAACAAAGCCTGTCGTAAATGCAATATTTTGCTCTTTCAGTTGTTTATAGTTTTGTCCTACAGATGCCATTTCAGGTGAGCTAAACACAATGCCCATGGGTGTTAATGTTTTAATATTTTCAATGTTTGGAAAGCTTAAACAATTATGCACGGCTGCACGCCCTTCATGTGCTGCTTCATGTTGAATGGGAGTATTCGTGTGTGCATCACCCACAATAAAAATAGCATGCTGTCCGAGTTGTTTGGTATGAGGATCAATTGGGAGTTGTTTGATGTTGTTGAAACTCGTATCAATATTTTCAAGATGAAGCTGATCTAAATAGCTGCGTCTACCCGTAGCAACCAATACATAATCGGCAGTTAAGCTTTGTATTTGTCCATTTTCTTGATATTCAATTTGCACGCCTTGTTCTGTTCTTTGTAGTTGTGTTGGCAAGGTTTCAAATTTGATATTCAATTCTCGACTGAGTGTATCTTGTGCAATGGTTTGTAGTTCTGGGCTGCGGAGTGAACCAACTTTACGACTACGGGCAAAAATAGTGGTATCTACCCCTAAGCGTTGCATAGCTTGAGCCAATTCGATTGCAATTACACCACTGCCAATGACGGCCAAAGATTGGGGTAAGTTCTCTAATTCAAAGATTTGATCTGATGTGATTAAGCGTTCGCCTAATTTTTCTTTCCATGCTTGCTCATAAGCAGGAGTAGAACCGACTGCAATAATAAAAGCTTTTGCCTGATATTGCTGTCCATTCACTTGAATTGTATGGGCATCTATAAAAGTCGCAAAACCTGAAATCTTATGGGATGCTTCCCAGCGATCTACATCTTTTTGTGTGGCACGGGTAAAACGATCACGTAATTGACGTACGTGCGTCATGATTTGGGATGTATCAATTTTTGCATCTACCGTGAGTGCAACTTCTTGTGCATGTTGAATGTCGTGCATGCGATTGGCACTAGAGATGAGGACTTTGCTAGGCATACAACCAACACGGGCACAGGTGGTGTCCCATGGACCGTGATTGATGATGAGTAGGTTTTGGGTGTATTTAATTGCTTCTTTATAGGCGCTAATGCCTGCGGTACCTGCACCAATAATAATGAGGTCGTACATGATGGTTACACCTATTTTATTAAATGGTTAACTAATATTTAATTTATAACCTTTAAGTTGAAATAACTACAATTAACAGCCGATATCACGATTTAATTTGTGGTTTGGAAGATTTACATTGAAAGTTTTTGTAATTTTGAGTAAATTCCGTTAAAAGCCGTAAACTATCTTGCGGGTCTGTGGCATTTATAAAAACGATGGGTACGAATATGACATATTTTATTAACTTAAAAAAATTAGGGGTAAAGTCTACAGTATTGGCTTCTTCTATCGCATTGGTTGCGTGTGGTGGTGGTGGAAGTGATGGTTATTACAATACAGACAATAATAGTACTACGAATCCGCCAAATAACGATGGTGGAAATACTTCAACCCCTGACACATCACAGGTGGCAACCAGTTTAACAAGAGTTTTACAGAATGCGAGTGAACAAGAAATTCAACTTGCACCAGATAATTCAAAAGTTTATTTGGCGGTCAAAGCCTTAAATGCTGACAATGGTGGGATTGCCAACAAGAATATTCGCTTATCAATTGCGACAAATAAGTTTGGTGTAAGCAGTGCCAACTCTGTGGTTGCGACAGGTGAAAATGGTGTAGCTGTTTTTGAAATTAATGTTCCTGCATTAACAGAAGCTGAAGGTTCAGTACAATTAACAGCTACTGTTGATGGCACTTCAGTCAGTATTCCATACACTTTAAATATTAAAAAAAGTAGTACGATTCGCAGTGACTTTAGAATCGATGTGACTCAGGGTACAGTATTAATTTTACCAAATGGCAGTGTGGATGTCACTGCGACTGTAACAGATGCTAAGGGTGGTATTAAAGCGAATCAGTCTGTTACTTTAAATATGCCTGAAGCGATGCGCGGTAAATTTATTATCACTAATGGCGCAGCAACTCAACAAACAAATGCTCAGGGTGAGGTGAAATATACACTTAAAGCGAGTAGTAATTTTACATCAGTTGATCTTGCTACTTTTGCAGGTAAGTCTGAAACATTAAGTTTTTTGCTAGTTGATGAACATAAAGCGGAAAAAACCGCAACAGCAGATTTAACATTTAAAGACACAGCTCAGATTGTCTCAACTCTCTCAGTAATTAAGCCAGATCAGGCTGTTGCTGCGAAAAGTACAACACCTGTAAAAATCCAAGTATTAGCAAAGAATGATCAACATGAACCGTTAAGTGGAAAAGAGATTCGTTTGAGCTTTACAAAAAATGAGCTCGCGTATGGCGTTAAACTCAATAATGCGACTGCTAAAACGAATGCACAAGGTATTGCAGAATTTACGATTAGCACGGCCGATGTTACACATCCACTTGCTTTATCCGACACAGGTATTTCGTTAAGCGCAACCTATACAGATGGTATTAACCTTGCTTCTGGTAGTGTTATCGTTGATGTGGTAACAGAAAATGTAAATGCTTCGGATGCCGAAGCTATTCAGCGTTTAGAAATTGCATCCTCATATAAAGTGAATGCAAAAAATGACTCAGTTGCTGTAACTGTTAAGGCAATTAATAATAAAGGCTTAGCAGCAACTAAAGGTAAGGTTAAACTTGACTTAAATGCTGAGGCAACATCAAATGGTGTAACATTCGATGGGGCTGCGGAAAAAGATTTTGTTGATGGGTTTGCCACTTTTAATATTAAAACAAATGCTCAAACACCTGCTGCAGTAGAAGCATTGGTAAAAGCAGGAATTAAAGCTAATTTTACGGCTGATAACGGTGTAAGCAATTCAATTGCGATTACAGTTGCTGATGAAGAAGTTGCTGAAGAAGCGACGCGCTATTTAGCTATAGATCCAATCACTTCTGACACAGATTCAAATCTAGCGGTATTTGATTATACAAAAAATCATAATTTCACAGTTAAAGTCAAGGCAGTCGGTGTAAAAGGCAGTGCGTTAAAAGGTGAAACTATTTCACTAGGTATTGCAGGGTCTTTAAGTGATGAACAATTGCAAGATTTAGGTTTAAGTCATAAAGGTCAGTCTTCTAAACAGACAGATTCAGATGGATTTGCAACTTTTATTCTTGAATACAAGGCGAATTTATCGCCTGAGCAAGCTGCTTTAGCCATTCAAGGTGTACCGTTAGTTGCGACTTCATCAAATGGTAAGACACAAACATTGCGTTTGAACTTTAAAGCACCGACAGAGCTAGGTGTGATTGATCTTGATCACTTTACAGTTGATATGTTGGGAGATTTGACTCTAGCAGTTGGCCAAGAGCAAACATTAACTGTTGATGTCACCGCAAAAGGTACAGATGGGAAGCCGCTTAAAAATCAGTTGATCAGTATTGGTTTAAATGATGCAGCATTAAATAATGGTGTGAGTTACGATTCTACACAAGCTATTCGCACAGATGAGGATGGTAAGGCACAATTTACGCTTAAAGTAAAAGCCAATAATATCACTGAACTGACCAACTTAATTGCGAATGGTTTAACTGTAGTCGTGAAATCAACTCGTGATGATGGTTCTGCATTTACTGTTACAAAGAAAGTTGATATTGCACAACCCCCAGTCGTTTTACCAGAGCTTGCAGGCCTTGAGATTACCCCTGTCGATAAACGTCCGCTGACAGTGTCAGTGTTTGGTGGTGAGGTTCGTGTTAAAGTTGTTGCGAAAGATGATAGCTTACCTGATGGTAAACCTATTCCAAATACGCCAATTCAAATTGCGTTGTCATCTTTGACGAGCTCACGTGTGTCTTTATCTTCTAACTCAGCCGTAACCAACAGTAAGGGTGAAGCAGAATTTACTGTTCGTGTCGCTGAAGGTACTTACGATGCAAACTTGATCAAAAATGGCATCGCTTTTGCTGTAGTTGGTACAAGTTTGAATAACCCAAATGATCGGGTACAACAAACAAGTTCAATTCAAGTTGAGATTCCTGAAAATTCATTCAACTTACGTTTGACTGCTGATGTAAAAAATATTGAATATGGTCAAACACATCAAATCAATGTGGCTGTAAAAGATGAACTAGGCGAAAATACAGCAGGTTACCCTGTTCGATTGATTTTAAATCAGGAAGCAATCGATGCTGGTGTGAAGTTAAGCGCTGATTCTATTAGTACAATTGCAAATGGTAGTGCTCCAGTAAGTATAACTGTTCCAAATAATTTGTCGGACTCTGCTAAGTTGGGATTAGAAAATGCTGGAATAGTTGTAAGTGCTTTTATTCACACTCCAAAAGGTGAGGAATTAAAGTCTGATCTTAAGTTTGAGGTTGTACAACCTGAAAATCCATTTTTTATTAATTTGGAATTAAGTCGAATTAATATGTCATCCGCTGGCTCTAGTTCTGTGGTAACAGCTAAGCTTGTCGATCGTCATGGTGGGGCTATTGCTAATCAAGATGTACAATTGAGCCTAGCCAATTTTATTGAAAATAATACCCAATTTATCAATAATATTTATATTGATGGCGCATCCACTATTCAGACTGATAATAAAGGTAATGCTGAGTTTACTATTGTTATTCCGCCAAATGCAGACCCTAGATTAGTTCAGTTATTAGAAAATGATGGAATTAGTGTTACTGCAAGTCATACCGCAAGTAATGGTGCGATTCGTACACAGCGTACGATTATTCCTGTAATTGCTCCGACAGCACAAGCATTTCCTCAGCAAGCAATTAAAATAAAGTCAGTTAAATCGAGTCTAAACGCTTTGGGGGATTCAACAGACATTTTAGTTTATGTGGTTGATGAAGATGGTGGTGCCGTTGCAAATCAAACAGTTTCTTTGAATATTGCAGGCGCAAGAATAAATGGCACAATGATTGTAGGTCCATCTATGCTTACCACAAATGAAGTGGGCGAAGCGAAATTTACAATCCGACTTGATCCATCATTAATTGTTCCTCCTGCGACAATTCAAAGTTTATTAGATGCTGGTATTTTAATTACGGCAACGCACAATAATGGCGAACGAGATATTAGTCAGGAAATTGAGTTGCCAGTAGTTCGAAATGATTTAGATTTAGAACGCTTATCTATTGTAATTGCTCGTGATACAACAAACTTAATTGAAGATGTAACGCGAGAATACTACTTACAAAATATTTCTGTTGCAGTTCAAGATCCGAAAGGCAATCCAGTAGCACAACAACAGATTCAAATGGATGTGGATGCTATTGCTTATATGGTAGGTGAATATACTTATGGTTTCCCTCTAGATCCAAATCGTTTTGCTGGTGTAGTTGCAGATTGGTTTAGAGACATTAACCAATTATGGCATGCAGATACGCAACAACCATTAGGTCCTTTAACGCCAGCTGTACGTTGTTCTGTGCCAAGAACGAATCTTGATGGTTTTATCAATATTCAAAATAAAGATAGTGGTGAAATGCGTAAGATTCCTACAAATGTCGTTGATTTTGTAGGGCACGCAAATCAAGGTAACGTATTATATACAACAGATGAGCGAGGTCGTGTTGATTTGCAAATTCGTTATCCAAAACGTTTTGCGACTTGGGTAACTGTTGAATTAGCAGCATCTTCTACGAATACAACTCAGCCTGATGTAACACACTATTCATTTACTTTACCAATTTTAAGTAGTGATATTACTGCAAAAACTCATCCAGCAATTGAAAGTCCATATTTAGGTTTAAATACTTGGAATGGTACGAATTATACTTGCGCACCATAATTGAAACCCATAAAAAACAGCGCTTCGGCGCTGTTTTTTATGGGGGATTTTAATTTAAAAATTAAAGTGAAGTCCCCACACTCACACCCACAGTCGGGCGCACTTGCATCGAACTACACGCATTGAGAACCAAGATACACATTACTGCCAATAAAATTTTATTCATGCAACAAACCTTGAGATTTTGCCTAATGAAATAACGCACTAGAACGAGCGCCACTACGACAAATCATCAGAATGGGTTTTGAAAGGTCATTATAATATTTTGCGAATTCAAGAATGTCTGTTTGAGAAATTTTGCCGCTATTGACGGGTTGATAAATCACACTGATCTGAGATTTTTCCGCGATATTGCGTAATTCACTCACCTTAATAGCATTGCCCATTTCTTGATCAGGACGGTTCACAATCACAGATTTAAAACCTTGTCGCATCAACTGTGAAAATTTTGCAGCATTCATCTGACCTGCAACACTGACTTTGGTATTTAAAGTCTGAACATCGTTTTGAGCGTGACTCAGCGGGATACTGCTACAGATCAGAATACAGCAAAATACATATTTGAGGATGGGTTTAGTCATCCAACAAATCCATTTGTTTTGCCAACTGGAATAAGTTGTTTGAGCGATTACCTGTACGGCAGAACATCAACACAGGTTTTGGCAACTCGTTATAGTGATTAGCAAAAGTACGCACATCGACTTCAGTAATTTGACCCGACACCACAGGCTGATAGACATAATCTAAACCTGCTGCACGCGCAGCTTCTTCAATTTGCGCACTGGTTGGTTGCTCAGCGCCACCTTCCATATCTGGGCGGTTATTAATAATTGACTTAAAGCCTTTCTCTACAACTTGGCTCACATGTTCAGGACCAATTTGACCCGCAAAACCGACTTGTTCAGACATGGGAATACTCCATCATTTTATTCATGACAATATGCTTTATGATAGCATTAAGCAGATTCAAGAGCAGAATGTTCTGAAATATTTATAACGACGATAACGATAAAATAACGCAATGGAGCGCTTATGCATTCCTATACGGTCGAGCCTTTATATGTCAAAAGTGATCACGAGGTGATTGCTGCAGACTTTTATCGCCCTAAATCTATAGAAAAACCCGCGGTAATTCTGATGGCGCATGGTCTGGCGGCCTTGCGTCATTTTAAATTGGTGCAATACGCACAATATTTTGCTCAGGCAGGCTATGCCGTGGTGCTATTCGATTATCGCTATTGGGGCGGGAGTACGGGGCGTCCACGTGAGTTGGTTTCTATTGAGGCACAGCTGGATGATTGGCGCAGCATGATCTCACATGTTGCAGAACGCAAGTCGATTGATGCCAAACGTATGATTCTTTGGGGAACTTCTCTGAGTGGAGGCTATGTGCTGAGTTTGGCCTCGCGCTTACACAATATTGCCGCGGTCATGGTACAAGTGCCTTTTGTAGATGGTGCGGAAAGTGCCGAGTTATATCCTTTGCAGCAACTTCCGAAAGCCCTAAAAATCTCCAGTCAGGACTATATGGGAGCAAAGGTAGGGATGTCGCCCAAAACCCTTGCAGTGGTGGCGCAAAAAGAACTGTGTTTTTTACCGACCACAGACAGTTATGCAGGTTATATGTCCATTGTGAACCCCGATCATTACTGGAGTGGGGAAATTCCTGCTCGGGTGTTTTTTAATTTGATTCGTTATCGCCCCATTCAAGAAGTGCGGCAAATCAACATCCCTGTGTTATTTATTGCCGCACAGCGTGACAGCCTGATTCCAATTGAATCGAGTCGTGAAACGGCAACCAATATTGCGCCTTATGTGCAATATGAAGAGTGGGATATGCAACATTTTGATATTTATCATGGTGAATGGTTTAAAAAAGCCATTCAGACCCAATTAGAGTTTTTACAGCAACTGTTTGGAGTTCAGTAAATGATTATTGTATGCCCTGGATGTGGTGCAAAAAACCGTGTACCTGAAGATAAATTATCTGCCAATCCCGCATGTGGGCAGTGTCATCAAGCGCTGATTCCGCTTGCACCCATTGAATTGAATGAGCAAAATTTCAGTAATTTTATTCAAAATAGTGACTTACCTATTCTGATTGATCTTTGGGCGGACTGGTGTGGTCCTTGCAAGATGATGGCACCACATTTTGCAACAGTTGCCAAGCAGAATCCGCAGGTGGTGTTTGCCAAAATTGATACCGAGGCCAATCCACGCTTAAGCAGTGCATTCCATGTGCGCAGTATTCCAACACTGGTATTGATGAATAAAAGCAATGAAATTGCTAGAATAAGCGGCGCGCTACGAGCGACTGAATTACAACAGTGGTTGGATCAGCAACTCAACGCCCAGTCTTAATGCACTGTTCGTGCTAATTTAATGCAAATGTCCGGAGTGAACGTGTCAGATTCTCATGCAAAACCAGAGGGAGTGCTTTCCCTACAAACAATTGCCATGCCAGCAGATACCAACTGGAGTGGAGATGTCTTTGGAGGCTGGATCGTTTCACAGATGGATTTGGCTGGTGCGATTCATGCCGAGCGTTTTAGTAAAGGACGTTGTGCCACGATTTCCATTAACCAAATGACTTTTTTGGTGCCTGTAAAAGTGGGCGATGTGATCAGTTGCTACACCAAAATTTTGAAAGTGGGCAATACTTCAATTCAAATGCAAATTGAAGTGTGGGACAGCCATGATGATTCACGTGAAGCCGTACGCGTTACCGAAGGGGTATTTACCTTTGTTGCGGTTGATGTCAAAGGCTCAAAACGTCAGATTCCTGAAGAAGCCAAACAGAAGTTTTTAGAAGCTCAGGCTAGTCAAGCATCATAAGTATCAAGCTAGTCAAACATCGTAATGAAAAAAATCCCAGCACAGTAGCTGGGATTTTTTTATTGGAGAAGAAACAAGTATTAGGCTTATTTCTGCTTTAAATGTGATTTTGACACCCATGCCCACAACATTTCACACTGAATCGGGGCTTCGCCTGATTCATCAATCACACTGACATTGACCAGTGTTTCGCCTTTGTCGGTGCTGTGCATGAGTTGTTGCTGTTCTGGGCTGAGTGTGGCAATGGCTGTCATTGCACCTTGAGTTGGACGTTTAAAGTCCACTTTCAGGCTTTTAATCAGCACAATGGCACTATCAGGTACATTCATAGCAGTCACAAAACCTGTAGCAGTTTCGGCAAGCAGCGCCATAGCACAGGCATGTACCTGTCCAATATGGTTTTGCATGGCTTTATGATTGGCAAGACTGACCACCACTTGCGATGGGGTTACTTCTTGATAGCGAATTTTCGCAGTGCCCACCATCGGCACGACACGACCAAAGGCTTGACTCAAAAGGCGGCTTTGAATGCCTTTCGGCAATTTTGATGTTGCTTTGACCAGTTTGTTTAAGCGATTGGTTGGTGTCATGACATCCCCAAATTAATCTTTAAAGTTGTTAAATTGCAGTGGCAGACCAAATTGTTGCTCTTTCAAGAACGCCATGACTTGTTGCAATGTGTCGCGTTTCTTGTCGGTCACACGAATTTTGTCACCCTGAATAGAAGATTGCACTTTAATGCCACTGTCTTTAATGGCTTTGTTAATTTTTTTTGCGGTATCTGAGTCAAGACCATCTTTAAGTTTGATCACTTGAATCACATTTTTACCTGATGCGGTCATTTTTTGTGGGTCAAGCGCCTGAATGTCGACTTTACGCTTATAGAAGTGATTTTCGAGCATGGTATACACTTGCTCACATTGGAAATCACTTTCAGTGGAGATTTTAATCTCTTTGTTTTTTTCATTGAGGTCGATAGAAACATCCTGACCACGAAAATCGAAACGAGTACCGATTTCTTTTTGTGTGTTTTGAACCGCATGATTCACTTCAAAAAGTTCTAATTCAGAAACAATATCGAAAGAAGGCATAATGAAGACCTTTGCAAATGGAAACAATATCTGAGATGCTAGGGATGTTTTCTTCATTTGCCAAGTGTTGTTTTACATCAAAGGAGTGCGCAATGATCCGTAAACAAGAAATTACAACATTTGAGTTCCCAGCTGACGCGATTATCTGGGATGTACGTGATGCAAGTGCTTATGCAGAAGCTCATGTTAAAGGTGCTGTGAATCAGCCAATTAACGATCTATCAGCAGAGAGTCTTACTCAGGTGTCGGCGGATCAACCCATTTACATTTTATGTGGTGGCGGAAGTAAAGCCCCACGTGCAGCGGAAAAACTAGAAGGTTTGGACAGCTCACGTGAATATGTGGTTTTAATGGGTGGTACACGTGCTGCGCGCGACGCAGGCATGCCTTTGGAACAAGGTCACTAAGTATCATCAATATGAAGAAAGCGCCGTAAGGCGCTTTTTTGTTGGGTATCGTTTTATTTCTATTTTCTCTAAGCGAGCGTTAGCTTGAAGGTGGAGGAGCTTTAAAATAAGGCTTCTTGGTTTTCACCTTTTTCTGAAAACGTGTAGCTGCCAGTTTTTGTACTAAGTTTTTAGGTACAGCGCAGGCTTCTGCTAAAACTTGTGCCGCCAGTATTTCACTGCACAACGGGGCAAATAAAAAGCCTTTAGAACCGAGTCCTGCAAAGCTGTAAATTTCCTGATCATCACGCATTTTGCCAAGTAGGGGAAAATAATCCTTACTTTGGGCGCGTAGCGAAGCGCGACCTTGCCAAGTATCTACGGGTGCTAAGTTTTCGGCATACGCAGGAAAGACGCTGTGGATAAGTTCGTAGTTATGCACATGGTCTTCTGCCAAGACGTCACAATCTTCCCGATTTGGATAAAACGATGCACCTAAAATCAGTTGATCGGCATTGAGCTGCATGCAATAGCCGCCATAGCTATAGGCTTGTGATAATGGCAAAGCCTGATCTGTATTATTTACCCAGCTGACTTGTCCGCGAATGGATTTAAGCACAGGGTAATGTTCAAAAAAAGCACCGCTTTGCAGCGCTGCACAGACGATGACATGATCAAATGTTCCGAGTTCAGCATCTACGCTGTGTAAAATTAGTTGCTGTGCTGTCGTGGTGATTTGTTTAATTTGAGCTTGCTGAAACTGAATGTGCGGATGCGCAAGAATTTCATCACGCAGTTGATGTGGAGAAACTGCTCCTGCTTGCAATAAGTTTAAACTGGCAAAGTCGCTTTGTGGCGTAAGTTCGGTTGCACTCTGTGCTGCTAAAATACCTTTTGGGTATTGTGTGGCTAAATCCAGCAATTCATCGGCATGTTTAAGTGCCAGTTGATGAATCTGCAACGGACGAAATGCTTTGAATGCGGCATAGTGATTTAAAGCATGTTGCCATGCCAAAGTCATTAAATGATCAGCACTTTGATGAATTGGGCAAAGTTTTGGGTTTAAGAGTGCCAAAGGATTGCCAGAACCGCCTGCAAGTGGCGCTGTTTGGTCATAGAGCGTGACTTGATGCCCTCGTTGGGAAAATGCCCACGCACAGCTTAAACCCGCAATTCCTGCGCCTATGATCGCAATATGGCGCTGTTGGTTGCTTGTTGTGGTATTTGTTGTAATTTGAGTTTCGTTCTGATCGGATATTGGCTCTATTCCAGGCGCTTGCCAGATGGCTTTCAGCATTTCCCGTTTATGCCCAAAACCGCGTGGGCGGGTGATGTGAATACCGTGTTGTTTTAAGCCACGTTTGAGTACGCCTGCCACACTAAATGAGGCAAAAGTCGTGCCATAATCGGACAGTGCTACAATCGGGTTGAGCACGGTTTCCTGCCACATATCGGGGTTACAGGCGGGTGCAAAGCCATCTAAAAACCACGCATTGACAGGAGCAGTTTTAGCAATGACAGGAAAAACTTCCTGAGCATCGCCTAGCCATAAATCTAGGCTAAAGCGTTCATCTGGAAAGTTTAAACGATGACAGCCTGCAATAGCGGCAGGGTATTGCTGAATCAGCTGTTCAGACAGATGACTGAGTTCGGGCCAAGCCGCTAAGGCACGTATAAGATCGGCTTTGCAAAGTGGAAATTTTTCGACAGAAATTGCGTGTAAATGGCTGCGATTATTGGGACGTACCTGTTGCCATAATTGCCAGAGCGCTAAAATATTTAAGCCTGTACCAAAGCCTGTTTCGCCTACACAAAAATATTCAAAATCATTCAGCGCTGCTAAACGGATGGGTAAGTCATTGCCCTGTAAAAACACATGCCGTGTTTCTAATAAACCGTTGTCTTTAGAGAAATACACATCGCCAAATTGTTTGGAAATGGGCACATCAATACCATCGACCAGTTGCCAATCCAGCTCGGCAGTTTGAATAGGCTGAAACAAAACCAGAGTACCTTAAATCAAGAGGTGAATGCTCACCTTACCATTGGCGGCGACGTTTGGTATAGACATAGCTAGCAATTAAGAAGCCGAGCAATACGCCAACCGCGAGTGTTGCAGCACCGTATAAAAACATTTGCGCACTGCGTTCACTTTGCAGTACTTGAACTTGCACGCCTAAATTATCGTTTTTAAGTTGCAGTTCCTGATTCTGTGCCAAAGCATCGAGGTTTGCCTGTTCAAGTTGTTGCAAACGTGTGCTCTGATCTTTAATCAAGGCTTTGGTTTTAGCTTCCTGAAGGGCTTTATTTTTGGCAATTTGTTCTGCAGTCAGGGGCTTATCTTGTGCAGGAGTAACCCCATTGGCTGTTGCTACAGCTGCCGTGTTGGTCACAGCAGCAGGAGCAGGTGCAGTAGGTGTGGTTGTGGCTGGCTCAACTGCATATACAGGTGAACTGAGCAGAACAGCAACAACACTGGCAACAACGAAACGCATAGCGCTTATCCTTGAGGGAATGCTTTATTGAATGGCTTAACGTCAATGTGGCTATATACGCCTTCTTTTAAGAAAGGTTCATCTTGTAGCCAAGCATCGAGTGCTTCACGACTGTCAAAATCGACAATCATGGTGCTGCCATAAAAGCCTGCTTGTGGATTGCTTGGGTCTTTTGGCATTGCCCCCGCCACAATTAAGCGACCTTCGGCATCGAGTTGTTGCAAACGTGCAAGATGTGCAGGACGGGTCGCAAGACGTTTTTCCAGTGTACCTTCACGGTCAGTACAACTCAGAACAAATAAAGGCATAGTTACTCTCGAATATCGTAGATCAGAAATTATTCAGATGTTTTAAAGTATTTGCGCAATACAATAAACTGCACAATGATAAAGGAAAACATCACAATCATGTCACCAAAAGCGGTGAATTCGCCCCAATATTTTCCATCCCTAAATAAAAATGCAAAAAATACGTGTAGGAAAGACATGACTGCAAACATGGCTGCCCAAGCATAATTCAGGTTTTTCCAGCCAACTTCGGTCAAGTTGAACACAGGCCCAAATAAGCGTTGAATCAGTGGCTTACGATCTTTGCTAAACCATGGTGACAGCAAAAAAGCACCTGCAAATACAATGTTCAAAATGGCAGCTTTCAGGCGAATATAAAAGTCATCGCTTAACATTAAGGTAACGCCACCAAAAATTACGGTCATAAACAACACAATCCACTGTTGTTTATCTAAACGGAATTTTTGCATGATGAACAATGCGCCGTACACCACTAACATCGAGATGATCAGACCTGTGGTGGCCACCAAAATATGGTTGTTATCGACACCGCCTGCAGAGCCGATGAGTTGTAGTAATTGATGATTAGTGTCTTTTGGATCTACAGTTTTGTATAAATAAAAGAAAATAATGAGGGGCACAAAGTCTAAAAGTGCTTTCATGTTAGAGTATCTAAATCTGATCAAATAAATGACATAGTATAAGTGATGCACGGCGTAGATTTACATACACACAGTAATATTTCTGATGGAACTTTGTCACCTGGAGAATTGGTGTCTGCGGCAATTCAGCAGGGCATTCATACCTTGGCATTGACTGATCATGACACAATGGATGGGCTGGCTTTGGCAGAGCAAGCGGCTCAGGGGCAAGATTTAAAGATTATTTCGGGAGTGGAAATTTCCAGTCAATGGTCACGTCCTGCCACTAAAAAAAGCTATAGCGTGCATGTGGTGGCGCTAAACATGCAAAATCCTGCACCTTTACAGGCGCTGCTGGAACAGCAAAAACAAATTCGTGCAGAACGTGCCAAACAAATTTGTGATTTACTCACTCCGCTGATTGGACAAGATATTTATAATGATGTACTTCTTAAAGTCGAAGGCGTAGCAGATCGGATTACTCGCACACACATTGCCAAAACTTTACAGGAAAAAGGCATTGTTACGCGTGTGCAGCAAGCCTTTGATAAATATATTAAAGAAGGCAAAAAGGCTTATGTGAAATTTGACGGCTTGAGTTTGGAAGATACGATTCGGGTAATTCATGACAGTCAGGGCTTTGCTGTATTGGCACATCCCACCCGTTATGATTTATCTGCCACCAATATTCGTTATTTGATTGAAATTTTTGCCAAATATGGGGGGGATGCTGTGGAATTGCCGCCTAATATTGACCCTGCATCGACCCGTCAAATGGTGGATCGCATGATTGCTGAACATGGTCTAAAAGTATCTGTCGGCAGTGATTTTCATGGTGAAAATATGCCGTGGATTAAATTGGGCAATATTCCGCGGGTGAAAGATGGTCAAATTGGGATTTGGGAGAGTTTTGTTGAGTAACTCCCTCATCCCAACCTTCTCATATAAGCAGATGTGATATCCATTATTAAAATTTAGAAAGGATAAAAACTCCTTCTCCCTCTGGGAGAAGGTTGGGAAGAGGGTCTAAAGCAAATTATTGTCCTGTGCCTGAATTGGTGGTGGCGTTGGTTTACCCAACGTACCCAATAATTCAATTTCAATGGTTCTTACCATGGCATCTAAAGGTAAGTCATTGCTTTGCGTGCCAAAAGGTTCTTCAATTTCAGAACTGAGCGCATCCAGACCTAAAAAAGTATAAGCCAAAATACCGACCAAAAGCGGAGTCGCCAATCCGAGTGTAGACCCTAAACTAAAGGGCAACATAAAACAGAAAAAGTACACTGTTCGGTTAAGTAGGACTGAATACGCAAAAGGGAGCGGTGTGGTAGCAATACGGTCACAACCCGTGAGTACCAAACTCAGCTCTGTGACGTGTTGATTCATTTGTGTGTAAATAATATCGGAAATTTCGCCCTCTTTAAGTGCTTGCATTAACTCCCATTGAATCAAACTGAGCGTGTATTGCGGCGCATTGGCTTGTTGATACAGTTGGGTAATTGCTTGCTGACTCATGCCACTGGTTTGAATTAACTCGGTTGGATTGGCAGTTTGATGACGCAGGCGGTCGCGCAAGACATTGGCAAATACAATGACGTGCTGAATGACGCGTTCACGTCGTGCTTGACTAAGTATACGGCAGTCGCGGTCAAAGTGGCGCGCGTTGGCAATCAGCATGCCCCAAAGTTTACGTGCCTCCCACCAACGGTCATAACAGGCAGAGTTTTTAAAGCCCAAAAAAATCGACAGCACCACCCCAATTAAAGTAAAGCCAACCAAAGGCAATTCTGGAAAATGAAAATAACCAATATAAGACAAACCGCCAATAATGGTGGAGATCAACATCACCAAGCCCAAAGGCGGTAAGACCTTCGGTAAAATCGTGCCCCGCCAAGAAAACAGTAAGTTAAATACACTGGGTTGATCGACTATCATTTTATTAGAATCATCACAATTTTTTGATGATCTTCTGTGCTTGTGCAGGCTTTGTCAATATGCAAATTTTAAGTGTGCTCAAATTTAAGCAGTTGTTGTTCGGCAAAGGAAAAATTACCTTCACTTGAGATGATACAGTGATCGATCAAACGCAGCTCTAGCAACTGACAGGCTTGCTGAATCTGCTGCGTCAGGACTAAATCTGCAGGTGAAGGTTGTGGTAAGCCGAAAGGATGATTGTGTGCAATCACAATCGCTGTGGCATGTTGACTAATCGCAAAACGTAGCAATTGATTAATGGAAATTTCACACGAATTTAATGCACCATAAAATAATTTTTTAAAGCTGATTTTGCGTAAACAGGCATCAAGGCAAAGCACCGCAAACACTTCTTGGGTTTCGCCCAAAAGTTCAAAACGCAGATACTCCATCAAGCGTTTGGAATTGCTAAGCTCAAGTGCATCTTGTTTTAAATGTTCGGCTACATAGCGCCGTCCAAGTTCTTTAACTGCCATGAGCTGTGAATATTTACTGTTACCCATGCCGTGAAATTGACACAACTCGGCAATGGGTGCATCGAGTAAAGTAGTGAGATTGCCAAAATGCTGAATTAGCAATCGTGCCAACTCCACCGCAGAATGTTGCTGTGAGCCTGAGCGCAAAAAAATAGCCAATAGTTCGGCATCAGATAAACTGGCAGCACCATTTTGAATGAGACGTTCACGTGGCCGTTCTTGTTCAGGCCAATGTTTAATAGATAAATGCATTGTTATTTGACTTTGTTATTCTAAATTTGAAACTTAAATCCCAACAGATCTCTTGGGAATGACATTATTTAATGCTATTGTGAGCGCCACTGCAACAAAAAGGTGGCTTATTTGTGAGCTTCGATTTAAGCGTACTCCCTCATAAAAACATTATTTTAGCTGTGACAGGCGGCATTGCGGCCTATAAAAGTGCGATTTTAGTGCGTCGTTTAAAGGATGCAGGGTTTAGTGTTCGCGTGGTCATGACCAGAGGGGCACAAGCTTTTATTACACCGCTGACCTTTCAAGCACTGTCAGGCAATCCTGTACATACCGAATTATTAGATACCGAAGCCGAAGCAGGCATGGGGCATATTGAATTGGCACGGTGGGCCGATTTAATTTTGGTTGCGCCCGCCAGTTGCGACACCTTAGCCAAATTTGCTGCAGGTCTGGCCGATGATTTGCTCAGTACTTTATATTTAGCCACCACTGCACCAGTTTGGGTTGCACCTGCCATGAATCAGCAAATGTGGGCAGCCAAAGCCACACAGCGTAACTTAACCACTTTGGTGGAAGATGGCGTGCATGTAATTATGCCCGATGCGGGCGAACAAGCCTGTGGAGATGTTGGTTTAGGGCGTATGCCAGAACCTGAAGATTTGGCGCATCAGGTGACGCAGTATTTTCATCAGGCACAGCGTGCTTTGGTGGAAAAATTTGGCATGTTGGCAGGCAAAAATGTCACCATTACAGCAGGCCCAACCCGCGAAGCTTTAGACCCTGTGCGTTATATTTCTAACCATAGTACAGGCAAAATGGGTTTTTCTTTGGCTGCAGCCTGTTATGCAGCAGGGGCAAAAGTCACGCTTATTGCAGGCCCAGTTAGTTTAGATACGCCAAATGGGGTACAGCGAATTAATGTATCTTCAGCTATTCAAATGCTAGATACCAGTTTGCAAATGCTAGAAAAGGGCTGTGATATTTTCATTGCTACAGCTGCGGTGGCCGATTATCGTGTGGCAGAAATTGCAGAACACAAAATTAAAAAGTCAGGCGATGAGCTGAATGTGGCCTTGGTGAAAAACCCAGATATTGTTGCGACTATTGCTCAGCAGGAAAAACGTCCGTTTATGGTGGGTTTTGCGGCAGAAACTCGCAATGTAGAAGAATATGCAGCGGGTAAACTGGTGGCGAAAAAGCTAGATATGATTGCCTGCAATGATGTTTCCCGTGCCGATATTGGCTTTGCTTCAGATGAAAATGCCATGACCGTATTTTTTGCTGAAAGCTACCACATGGAAAAACGTGATTTGGAAAAAGCCTCGAAGCAAGAAATTGCACAGCAATTGGTTGAGGCGATACATGATGCTTTATATCGTGATCCATCACAGGATGATGAGTTTTAACCTTTATCGTATATCCATAAGTTAATGACATAAAAAAACCGCTGAAATTTCAGCGGTTTTTAGCTTAAATACAGCGTAAATTAAGCTTGGCCTTCTGCTGCAGCAGCTTGCGCACGTTGCATATTGGCTTCAAACTCGGCATCGAAGTTGATTGGGGTGAGCAATAATTGCGGGAAGCTGCCTTTGGTTACCATATCATTTACAGATTCACGTAAGAATGGGAACAAAATGTTCGGGCAGTATGCGCCCAGAATATACGGTAAACGCTCTTCTTCAACGCCATCAACTAGGAAAATACCAGCTTGGGTAACATCAACAATAAATGCAGTATCGCCACCGTTGTTGGCTTGAACCACAACTTTTAATGCCACTTCAAAGTGGGTTGGGTCTATTTTTTCTGCAGAAGATGACAGGTTAATGTTAAGTTCAGGCTGCCATTCTTTGGTAAATACTTGTGCCCCAGGAACTTCAAAAGAAATGTCTTTGGTATAAATGCGCTCTAATGCCAATTGTGGTTGAGCTTGTTGTTCTTCACTCATGTTAAATCCTTACGAGTTGGTTATATAGTGTTATGTTTATGCCAATAATTGATCGAGTTTGCCTTCGCGATCTAACGCATATAATTGGTCAAAGCCGCCAATAAACTGGTCATTGATGAAAATTTGTGGAACGGTACGATGATTGGTACGTTGCATTAATTCAACACGTACTTCAGGCGCTTCATTCGACAAATTAATTTCTTTATAGGCAACGCCTTTACGCTCAAGGAGTTGTTTTGCACGAATGCAGTATGGACACACAGTCGTTGAATAAATAGTGACTTCAGCCATGATCGTTCTCCTTGCGAAAAATATGAGGGATAACTATTTGCTTTTTACTAAAGGTAAACCTTGTGCTTTCCAGTTGCTAATGCCACCATCTAAACGATAGGCGTCTGCATGAGCGACTTGTTGTAAAGCACTGCCTGCAACTTGACCTAAGTTACAGATAAAGACCAATGGACGATCTGAGGTTTTTAGCTCTTCAACATGCTTGGTAATTTGGCTATAGGGAATATTGCGGCTGCCACTGATATGACCTTCACGGAAATCTTTGGCATCACGTAAATCAATCAACATGGCATTTTTAGCTTTGACTAAAATACCCAAAGATTGTGGGGAAATTTTACGACCATTGCGTTGACCTTCTAACACAAAGAACAACACTACCAATACGGCCAGTGTCCCAAATAAGAAGGGATGATTCCCCATAAATTCGAACCAACGTTCCACAAGTCACCTAATTACAATGTCAAAATTGTTCAAGAGTATAGCGTATAAATATGGCGATCAAAAACACCGCTTCAAGGGCAGCGCCACAATAAAATTAATTTTTTTGTTGCGCTTCGGCAATTTCATCACACAGTCTTAAATAACTGTCTAAACGACGCGATAAAATTTCGCCTTCTGCAGCAGCCAGTCGCAGCGCACATTGCTTTTCATGTTTATGGGTACAGTTGCGGAATTGGCAATGACCCAACAGGTTTTCAATTTCAGGAAAACCATTTTGAATTTTATCTTGGCTCAAGTGCCACAAACCAAATTCACGAATCCCCGGTGAGTCAATTAAGGCAGCACCATCTCCAAAGCCAATTAAACGAGTAGAGGTTGTGGTGTGCTGTCCAAGTGCCGAGTTTTCCGAAATGATATTGGTCTTTTGCGCCGCTTCGGGCACGATGGCATTAATCAGCGAGCTTTTACCCACGCCCGATTGCCCGACAAAAGCTACCGTTTCACCTGCTAAACGTGCCGCTAAATGCTCTAAATTCGCATCGGATTGGGTTTGCATAACTTCATATCGCAAGTCTTGATATTCCTTGAGCAAGTCTAAAATCGGGTCGTTTTCTTTGAGTAAATCAGATTTGTTTAAAACCAATAAGGCGGGAATATCGGCATCGGCACAAGCAACCAAATAGCGGTCAATCAAGCCCGGTGCAGGTTCAGGCAAAGGCGCAAAAACAATCACAATCAAACTGATATTGGCGGCAACAGGTTTAACTTTGTGATAACGATCAGGTCGGGTCAATAAAGATTGGCGTGGATGAATCGCGGTAATAATTCCTAAACCTGTATTTGGGTCGGCCTGCCATTTGACCCGATCTCCCGTCACCAATAATTCTAAATTGGTACGAGTGTGACAGCGCCAAATACTTCCCATTTCAATAGGTTTCCAAAATGGTTCTGGCTCACCTGCGTGCACCACCGGTTTTTCAGGATGAATTTCAGGAACAGATAAAGCCTGCACTTCTAATTGACGACCATAGTGTTGTACCACCAAGCCTTCTAAATCATGTGAAGTGTCAATGTCTGCCTGACGTGACTTGTGTTGTTTTTCAATTCGACGTTGCTGTTGTTCAGTCAATCGACGCTTACGAATTAAAGCCATTCATATCCTAAAAAACCATGAACTCAGGATGGCAAAAATAGCATGAAGCGGGGGCACAGTTACAGCCAAGAAGCAAGAAATTTGCTACTATGTTGTTTTTAAGCCGAATAAGATTGCACATTTATGAGCAGCACGCCTGATACTCGCCTCATTTGGATTGATTTGGAAATGACAGGTTTAGATACCGATAACGACCAAATTATTGAAGTGGCTACCATTGTGACCGATGATCATTTAAATATTTTGGCAGAAGGTCCTGTGCTGGCTGTGCATCAACCTGATCGTATTTTAAATGCCATGGATGAGTGGAATACACGTCAGCATGGACAATCGGGCTTAATTGAGCGTGTGCGTCGCAGCAAACTCACTGCGCAGGATGCAGAGCAGCAAACCATTGAGTTTCTAAAAAAATGGGTCAATCCTAAAACATCGCCAATGTGTGGCAACTCAATTTGCCAAGACCGCCGTTTTTTACACCGTTTAATGCCTGAATTGGAGCAATATTTCCATTATCGTAATCTGGATGTATCATCAGTGAAAGAGTTGGCAAAGCGCTGGCGTCCAGAAATTATGAGCGGTTTGAAAAAGAATGCGTCGCATTTGGCGATGGATGATATTCGTGATTCGATTGCTGAGCTGAAATATTATCGCCAATACTTTTTTATTATGAATCAGGACTAAAACCTTTTTCTGCGTAGGAGATGGAGCTGTAACAGTAACAGCGATCTCTTACGCTTAAACTGTGTTGGTCACTCATAAATAAGAAATAATAAGATATGACTCAGCATTGCCTTATGCCTTACTTTATATAAAGATATTAGAGGCAAGTTTGTATAAAGCTAAGCAATGCTTAGGTGTTCATTGGTTAAAAGCCAAGCAAAACCAAAAGCTTTATTTTCCTGCCTGCCAAAATGCTTCACCTGCCTGAATTAGGTCGCCTGTTTGCGCTAAAGTCTCAAGCCAGACATCATATTGCGCGATGATTGGATGTTGGCTAGGGTGAAAGTCAGGTTTAAACCAATCACGATATTGTGATTGCATTTTGCGTAATTTCCCTTGTTTGCCAAACAGCCATTGCAAGCCACGTACATTCATTTTAAGGCGCTGGATACGATTAAACCCATCGCATTTCAGCATGACATTGGCGCGGTACAGGGTAAATCCGAACATTAAACCTGTGGTCAGCACCAACGCCATTTTTCGAGTCACTTCAGGCACATTGCCCACCTGTTGCATCACATCAAACGCCACATCACGATGTTCCATTTCTTCAATCGCATGCCATGCAAATAAAGCACGGACATAAGGATGTGCATCTTGCAGCGTGTCTTTTTCGCCATAAAAAGTTTCTGCCATAAGTGCGGTTAAATGTTCCGCAGCTGCTGTCATGGCGATGTTGTATTGGGGCGAGCGATATTTCAGTTCAAACTTAAACACTTTGTTTAGACGCTGAATAAACTGATCTACAGGCATGCCTTGATCTTTCATGACCTGATTCATTTTGTCGTGTGCAATGCCGTGCTGAGCTTCTTGTCGAATAAAATCGGCAACACGCTGTTTTAAGTCAGGGTCTTGAATTTGATCACGGAACAAACGTACCGATTGAATGAAATAACGCTCGCCATCAGGAAAAGTCAGGCTCAAAGCATCAAACATGCGGGTTAAAAACGGGTCACCTGCAAACCAGTAACGCGGCACATCGGCTAATTTAAAATCGAGATTGCTGCGTACTATGGGCGCAGCATGATATTGGACAAGTGCATTCATTTTATTTTATTTCACTCTGGTCAATCCTGTTTGCATTATGTCGGGCTTTGGCAGATTTGTTTTGACAGTATTTGCCAGTTTTTATACATTAAGCGACAAAAGAAAATGATGCATGTCAAAATGAGCAAGCACATGAGCGAAATTCAAATTCCGAATGGTTATTATCAACTTTGGTTACGCTATTTATCTGCACAGGGCAGAGTTCCTGAGCAGCTTGGATTTTCGCCTGCACAATTGCAGCAGTTACAGCATGTGTTGGCATTGCCCATGGATACCCAATCGTCCTATCAGTTTTTTAACGAGATCATCCAACACAGTATTCAGTTTTTAGATTGTCCAACGCTCGTTTTTGAATTGGCACGTTATATTCAGCCTGAACATTTTGGCGTGCTTGGCTATATGGCATCGCGTAGTAACAGTGTTGCAGAAGCCATTCAATATATGATGCGTTTTAGTCGCTTGGTGGTGGATGGTACGGCAGCCGTACCAATGCGACTGGAACAACAATCAGATGCTTTATATTTATCATGGCCATTGGTGGATGAAAAATACAGCTTGGTTCATGAAATGACTTTTGCTTGTATGACTCAATTGGCCATGCAAATTTTTGATTTTCAACACTCTCCGATACGGGAGATTCATTTTGCCCATGCACCGCGTATGGCGATGCTGCATTATGAAAAGTTTTATGGTTGTAAGGTTTTATTTAAGCAAGCGGAATATCAAATTGTTTTAAATTTAGAAAGCCTCAGTTTAAAACCACAGCAAGCCGATCCCTCTTTAATTCATTTACTCACCAAACAAGCTGAAGATGCGATTGCGTTAAAACCACAATTAGAAACCGTGCAGCAGCAAGTCCAAGAGCAGGTGGCGCATTATTTACGTTATGAACAGCAAGTGCCGAGCATTGAATGGGTGGCGCAGCGTTTATTTCGTTCAGGGCGTACGTTACAGCGTCAGCTTAAACAGGAAGGTACGGGTTTTAAACAGATTCTTGAAATAGAACGGATGCAGCGCTGTGAAAACTTACTGCGACAAAATGTGAGCCTAAGCGATATTGCACAGTTGTTGGGTTATTCAGACCAATCGGCTTTGGCGCGTGCCTATAAAGCCTGTACAGGACAGACCTTGCTAAAACGTAAACAGCAGTTGCAGCAAGCTGAGGATGCACTTTCTCTACAGCAAAATACGCCATAAATAGTATGGATTGGCTCATTATCAACAGGTGATTTCGCGCTAAGAGATTGAAAATAAGCTGTGTGTAGCCATGACCGAATCAGCTTTTGCAAGGTTGATAAAGCCTAAGATAAAACCTGAAGTTGTTTATTTTTATCAATATTTTTAAATTTAAAAGCACGATTGAGCAAGTTTCAAAAACCGATAAGCAGGCAAAATTAGGCATCTTTGATCATTGAGAAAAAAGCGCAAATATCAGTAAATGTAGCCTCGCGGTTGTTCTGAATAAATCGTTTTGCAAACAGAAATGCAGCAACTCATGCCTGTGCGCTATTCATTGAGTAAAAAATAGCGTTACAATGGGTCAATTTGTATTTCTACAATAGCAAATGTCTCAGTTTTAATCATTCAAGGAAAATACAACCCTATGTCACGTTTAGCCACACGATTTGCACAGCTTGAATCTCAACAGCGTAAGGCCTTGGTTTCTTATGTTATGGCAGGTGACCCTCATCCAGAAGTCACAGTTCCGTTGTTACATCAAATGGTCGAGGCAGGGGTAGATGTCGTTGAATTAGGTTTGCCGTTTTCAGACCCAATGGCTGATGGTCCAGTAATTGCCCTCGCTGCAGAGCGAGCGTTGGCAGGTGGAACCAATACGCTAGATGCTTTAAACATGGTCAAAGAGTTCCGTCAAAAAGATCAGGAAACTCCTGTGGTATTGATGGGATATTTAAACCCTGTAGAAGTCATTGGTTATGAAAAGTTTGTTGAATATGCACATGACTGTGGTGTCGATGGTGTACTTCTGGTCGATTTACCACCTGAAGAAGCCCAAGAATTTGATGAAGTCCTGAATAAATATGGGATGAATCAAATTTTCTTGTTAGCGCCAACTTCTACACCAGAGCGTATTCAATTTGTTGCAAACCAAGCCAGTGGCTTTATTTATTATGTTTCTTTGAAAGGCGTGACAGGCGCAGCAACACTTGATGTTGCAGAAGCTGCAACACGCTTACAACAAATTAAATCTGTAACAAATGTGCCGGTTGGCGTAGGTTTTGGTATCAGCGATGCTGCCTCTGCCAAAGCAATGGGTGCAGCTGCCGATGCAGTCATTGTCGGAAGTGCTTTTGTAAAACAATTTGCGAGCCTTGCCCCAGAACAAGCCGTCATTGCAACGGTTAATAAAGTGAAGGAGCTTCGAGCTGCGCTCGATGAGTTAGTATGAATCAAGAAGTGAAAACAGGGAAAATTCTAAGCCCATCGACGCCGTGGACTGAACGTGGTGTGCCTGGTATTGAAACACCAGATGAACAACAAGCCTTAAAAGCTATTTTCACTGAACCAACAATTGAATGTCCTGAATGTCATGCGTTAGTCACCCGTACCGCAATGTCTTTTAATGCGTATGTATGTCCACAATGTGACGAACATTTACGTATGAAAGCGCGTGAGCGTTTAACTTGGTTCCTAGATCAAGTTCAACAAGAATTAGGTCAAGAATTTTCTGCCAAAGACCCGCTGAACTTTGTAGACAGTAAGGCTTATCCTGAGCGTATGTCTGAAGCACAAAAGAAAACAGGGGAAACTGAAGCTTTGGTGGTAATGCAAGGCTTACTCAAAGAAATGCCAGTAATTGCTTGTGCATTTGAGTTCGACTTTATGGGCGGCTCAATGGGTACTGTTGTTGGTGACCGTTTTGTTCAAGCGGCTGAACGTGCTATTAAACAGAAACAACCTCTAATTTGCTTTGCTGCATCTGGCGGTGCACGTATGCAAGAAGGCATGCTGTCTTTAATGCAAATGGCGCGTACCTCTGCAGCGATTCAGCGTATGAAAGAAGCAGGCTTGCCATACATCGTGGTGTTGACTCATCCTGTATATGGCGGTGTAACAGCATCATTGGCAATGTTAGGTGATGTACACATTGCTGAACCTAAAGCGATGATTGGTTTCGCAGGTAAACGTGTGATTGAGCAAACTGTACGTGAAAAACTGGAAGAACCGTTCCAGCGTGCAGAATACTTGCTTGATCATGGCGTGGTCGATCAAATTGTCCATCGTCATGCATTACGTGATACAGTTTATCGCATTGTGTCGAAACTGATGAATTTGCCTTGAACACAGCACCTCTTGCAACCGATGATTTAAACACATGGCTCAATTATTGGAGCCATGTTCACGTTACGGGTATTGATTTAGGTTTGGAACGGGTCATTCCCGTTGCAGAAAAATTGGGTGTAACCCATCCTAAAGCTAAAGTCATTACGGTTGCGGGAACCAATGGCAAAGGCTCAACCACAACCACTTTAGCGGCTATTTTAAATGCGCAGGGCTATCGGGTTGGGTTGTACCAATCGCCACATATTTACCGTTTTAATGAACGAGTCAAATTAGCAGGCGTCGAAATCGATGACCAAAGTTTGATTGATGCTTTTGTGCAAGTCGATCAAGCACGACGTGATTGCGATCTGAGTTTATCTTTTTTTGAGGCCACGACTTTGGCAGCCTTTGTGATTTTTAAAGCACGTGATTGCGATGTATGGGTGCTTGAAGTCGGTTTAGGTGGACGCTTAGATGTGGTCAATGTCGTCAATCCTGATGTGGCGGTTATTACCAATATCGGTTTAGATCATGTCGATTGGTTAGGCGATAGCATCGAAAAAATTGCCTATGAAAAAGCAGGCATTATTCGTCCTAACATTCCTGTCATTTTTGCAGGTCAGCAAGATTTGCCTCAAGCTATTCACGACAAAGCAGCAACCTGCAATGCACCTTTGTTTGTCTTGAATCGTGATTATTTTTATCGGGATATGCAAGATGGTCAGTCATGGATGTTTGCTGCATCGGGTTGTACCTTAAAACTTCCAACAGGCAGTTTAGCCCTCGATAATATTTCAACGGCTGTGGCAGCAGTCTTGCACAGTGGTTTAGAAATCACCCAAGACGCAATTGCACAAGGTATTCAAACGGCCAAATTGGCGGGACGTTTTGAAATTCGTCAAATTCAGGGCAAAACCGTGATTTTTGATGCAGGACATAACCCGCATGGCGTTGAATTTTTGTTAAAGCAATTGCGCAATTTCTTAAATTACAATAAACAGTACACTGAAGTGGTCAGTGTTTTTTCAATGCTTGCAGATAAAGATATAAATTCTGTGGTTGAGTTATTGAAAGATAGTGTCGTAATGTGGAAAATTGCCACATTAAATGTGCCTCGTGCGGCGGAGATCACGGTTTTGGATCAGGCTTTGCAAGGCGAAACAATACAACACTTCGACAGTATACAATTGGCTTTTAAATCAGCACTGGATGAAACAAAAAATAATCAGCTGATTTTGGTATGTGGATCATTTCATACCTTAGAAGCGGTATGGGAGTATTTGGAAGAATGTCAATGAATAACAAACAGCGCTGGATGGGTGGCGTTGTTTTATTAGGTGGTGGTGTTTTATTGGCAGCATTGCTTTTAAAAGGGCAAGAAGAAATACATCAAAATAATGTGAAAACCCCAAGCCAAGCCGAACAAGTTCAACATAAAAATGCCAATCAGGCAGAAATGGTGCAATTGCAACCTTTAACTGTCGATGTGCAAACCGAGCAGCGTCTGCTTGAAGAGCAGCGCCGTGCGCGTGAAAAAGCAGTGGCAGAGCAAGAAGCACGTGCAGCTGAGTTTTTAGCGATGCAACAACAGGCAGAAGCAGAAGCAGCGCGTAAAGCTGCAGAAGAATATGCTGCCTTAAATGCATTACGTTCTGGTCAGCAGCAAAGTTCTGACAATATTCCGCCTGAATTGGTCGAAGATGAACAAGCCAAGCAAAAGCGTTTGGCTGAAGAAAAAGCCGCTCAGCAAAAGAAGTTAGAGCAGCAAAAAGCAACGGATGCCAAGAAAGCTGCTGAGTTAAAAGCTGCGCAAGAGCGTAGTGCTGCAGAGAAAAAAGCAGCAGATGAAAAGCGTTTAGCGGAAGAAAAACGCATTGCAGAAGAGAAGCGCAAAGCGGAAGAACAACGCCAAGCCGATGCAAAACGTAAAGCTGAACAAGAGCGAAAAGCAGCAGAATCGAAAAAAGAAGCAGAACGTAAGGCTGCCGAAGATAAGCGTAAAGCCGAGGAAAAACGCAAAGCTGAAGAAGCTGCCAAGAAAAAGGCTGAAGCTGAAAAAGCACGTAAGTTATTGGAAGAAGGCGATAAGCAGTGGATGGTACAAGTGGCTTTGGCTGCTAACCAAGCCAATGCCGATGCTTTGGCGGCAAAACTGAAAGCCAAAGGTTATAAAGTCACCCAAAGTCCAACGTCTAAAGGGGTTCGGATTATGGTTGGGCCATCTAAAGACCGTGATGCTGCCGATGCAACCCGTAAGAAAATTACCGCAGACCCAAGTTTGAATATGAAATCTGCATGGGTGATTGACTGGGTACCGTTAGATAAACGCGACTAGATCATTCGATCAAAATGTTTATTAAAAAGGATTTAATCTTTTGGGTTAAATCCTTTTTTAATGCTGATTGAATTTAGGCGTGTTTCAAATGCTTTGATTGTAAAAAGCCTATCCGAAGATAGGCTTGCTCATGTAACACTTAATTAAGTGCGGTTCGGTTGTTTGGTCAAACGCAAATAAGGCTTGATGGCTTTATATCCACTTGGGAAGCGTTCTTTAAGTTCCGCTTCATCCTGAATGGAAGGCACGATCACCACATCTTCACCATCTTGCCAGTTGGCAGGTGTTGCAACCTTGTAATTGTCAGTCAGTTGTAGTGAATCAATGACACGTAAAATTTCGTGGAAATTACGTCCTGTAGAAGCAGGATAAGTAATGATCAAGCGTACTTTTTTATTTGGATCAATAATGATTAATGAGCGGACAGTCAGTGTTTCGCTGGCATTCGGGTGAATAAAATCGTACAGGGTAGACACTTTACGATCTTGGTCAGCAAGAATTGGGAAATTAACCGTTGTATCTTGAGTTTCGTTAATATCTTGAATCCAGCCTTTATGAGATTCAGCATCATCTACAGAAAGTGCAATCGCTTTGACATTGCGCTTGCTGAATTCATCTTTCAGTTTTGCGGTATAGCCTAGCTCGGTGGTACAGACGGGCGTGTAGTCGGCAGGGTGTGAAAATAAAATCCCCCAGCTGTCACCTAAAAACTCATAAAAATCAATCTGGCCTTCATTTGAGTCTTGTGTAAAGTTGGGTGCGGTGTCACCTAAGCGAATGGTCATGCTGTGCCTCTAATGTTTTGTGTTGTATGTTGAATGAACACTACTATGCGTTATTTCTTTTGCAAAAATAAATAGTGTTTTTGTATGTTCTTATGAGTAAATTGAATATGCTGTGTCGTTTTTATTGCATTTTCAAAATAGATTCATGTGTGATTGCTATATATCGTCCGCTCGAAATTTGTTACATTAACTGCCACTTAGCAGCGAGAAATGGCAAGTAGAGATTGGAATTTTTAATAGGTTTTTGTGCAAAACCCTTGTACTTCAAATTTCTAGCACCATAATAACCACTAAGAAAAACCTATTTATTTGACAAGCAAGATTTAGAGAGTTTATTCATGTTGGCAAGTCTGATCGGAGGAATCTTCGGTACTAAAAATGAGCGCGAACTCAAACGCATGCGTAAAATCGTAGACAAGATTAATGCGCTCGAGCCGACGATATCTGCCTTAAGCGATGCAGACTTATCTGCAAAAACCGAAGAATTCAAACAACGTTATAACAAAGGCGAAAGTTTAGATAAATTATTACCAGAAGCATTTGCAGTATGTCGTGAAGCCGCCAAACGTGTCATGAGCATGCGTCACTATGACGTGCAGTTGATTGGTGGTATTACCTTGCATGAAGGTAAAATTGCAGAAATGCGTACAGGTGAAGGTAAAACCCTAATGGGAACTTTGGCCTGTTATTTAAATGCTTTAAGCGGTCAGGGTGTGCACGTCATTACTGTGAACGACTACTTGGCACAGCGTGATGCCGAACTCAACCGCCCTTTATTTGAGTTTTTAGGTTTAAGCATTGGCATTATCTATTCCATGCAAGACCCGACTGAAAAAGCACAGGCTTATCGCGCAGACATTACCTACGGTACCAATAACGAATTTGGTTTCGACTACTTGCGTGACAACATGGTGTTCTCGCTGAGTGAGAAAAAACAGCGTGGTCTGACTTATGCCATTATTGATGAAGTGGACTCGATCTTAATTGATGAAGCACGTACCCCATTAATCATTTCTGGTCAAAGTGATGACTCATCGCAGTTATATGCAGCAATCAACACCATTCCGCCAAAATTGCATGCACAAAAAGAAGAAAAAGTAGCCGATGGTGGACATTTCTGGATTGATGAAAAACAACGTACTGTAGAAATGACCGAAATTGGTTATGAAACGGTAGAAAATGAATTAATTCAAATGGGTTTATTGGCAGAAGGCGAAAGTCTGTATTCTGCATCTAACCTGAATTTGGTGCATCACGTATCTGCAGCTATTCGTGCGCACTTCCTGTATCAACGTAACGTGCACTACATCATCCATGATGGTGAAGTAATTATTGTCGATGAAAACACAGGTCGTACCATGCCTGGTCGCCGTTGGTCAGAAGGTCTGCACCAAGCGGTAGAAGCCAAAGAAGGTCTGGAAATTCAGCCTGAAAACCAGACTTTAGCGACCACAACCTTCCAGAACTATTTCCGTTTATACAAAAAACTGTCAGGAATGACGGGTACTGCAGACACTGAAGCTGCAGAAATGAAAGAAATTTATGGTCTAGATGTCGTCATCATTCCAACCCACCGACCAATGATTCGTAACGACCAAAACGATTTAATTTATTTAAACCGTACAGGCAAATACAACGCGATTATTCAAGAAATTCAACGTGTGCATGAAGCAGGTGTCGCACCAATTCTGATTGGTACAGCGACCATTGAAGCTTCAGAAATTTTATCGGATAAACTGCGTGAAGCGGGTATTCAGCACGAAGTATTGAACGCGAAGCAACACGAACGCGAAGCTGACATTATTGCGCAAGCAGGCTCACCACGTGCGGTGACTATTGCCACGAACATGGCAGGCCGTGGTACAGATATTTTGCTAGGTGGTAACTGGAAAGCCTTGCTAGCCAAAATTGAAAACCCAACCCCTGAAGATGAAGCGCGTTTAAAGGCAGAGTGGGAACAAAATCACGACATGGTGTTAAGTTCAGGTGGCTTACACATTATTGGTTCAGAACGTCACGAATCGCGCCGTATTGACAACCAGTTGCGTGGTCGTGCAGGTCGTCAGGGTGACCCAGGCGTGTCACGTTTCTATTTGTCACTTGAAGATGACTTAATGCGTATTTTCGCAGGTGATCGTGTTGTAGCAATGATGCGTGCTATGGGCTTGCAGGAAGATGAAGCGATTGAACACAAAATGGTGTCACGCTCTATCGAAAATGCACAGCGTAAAGTTGAGGCACGTAACTTCGACATCCGTAAAAACTTGTTGAAATACGATGACGTAAACAACGAACAACGTAAGATCATTTATTCACAGCGTGATGATATTCTGGCAGAAAGCACGCTGCAAGACTATATTGAAGAAATGCACCGTGAAGTGGTCACAGGTATGATCGCCAATTATATTCCACCAGAATCGATTCATGATCAATGGGATATTGAAGGTTTAGAGCGTGCCTTGCGTGATGATTTGGGCGTCGAATTACCAATTAACCAATGGCTCGAAGATGATCGTCGCCTAGATGAAGAAGCTTTGGTTGAACGTATTGCCGATGAAATTGTGACACGTTACCGTGCACGTCGTGAGCAAATGGGTGATGAATCTGCTGCGATGCTAGAACGCCACTTTATGCTCAGTTCACTTGATCGTCACTGGAAAGATCACTTGGCGGCGATGGACTATTTGCGTCAAGGTATTCATTTACGTGGTTATGCACAAAAGAATCCTGAGCAAGAGTACAAAAAAGAAGCCTTTAACTTGTTTGTGAATATGTTGGGCGTGATTAAAGCCGATGTTGTTACCGATCTTTCGCGTGTGCATGTCCCAACACCTGAAGAATTGGCAGCGATGGAAGCACAGCAGCAAGCGCAAGCAGAAGCGATGCAGCTTAATCTTTCACATGCTGATGTAGATGGTTTAACGGGCGAAACCTTTGAATCAGAACCACAGTACAGTGCTGCTGAGCAAACGGTTGTTCCACCTGCAAGCCGTAACTCGCCATGCCCATGTGGTTCAGGACTGAAATATAAACAGTGTCACGGTAAAATCTAAACCTGACTTGTTACAACTTAAGCAGAACTTTGGCTCTGCTTTTTTGTATTTTGGGCGCAAAATCTTTGTGGTAATAGTTTTGCAAGATGTGTATAGCATTTGCAGATTTTGGAATTAAATGCTATTTAGTTGCACATGCAATATCCATGTGTGGAACAAAAAATGAAAAAAGTATTACAACCTTTAATGATTGTTGCCTTGAGCTTGCCTACTTTCACATTTGCAAATGCGGCAACAACGACAACTCCTGCAAAAGTTCAAGCTGCTGTGGGTGCGACCACTGCACAGGTACA
Organism: Acinetobacter sp. YH16051; assembly: GCF_013417135.1. Lineage (NCBI taxonomy): Bacteria > Pseudomonadati > Pseudomonadota > Gammaproteobacteria > Moraxellales > Moraxellaceae > Acinetobacter > Acinetobacter sp. YH16051. The sequence continues at coordinate 31,987 of NZ_VPEN01000018.1, forward strand.
AGTGGATAATGGTCACGTGACTGTGGCAAGCCCACGCACAGGTATTCGTTATACCTTTGCCAATCCAGATCAGCGTCCAATCGTGTTGCATACTGCAGCGATTGCACCTGCGAATGCTGCCAATGTAAATCGTATTGTGGCTGCAAATCCTGCTTTATCTGCAGCAAGTCAAGAACGTGCAAAACAGGCTTTATTGGGTGAAACCGTGGTTGCGACTACGCCATAATCCCAATAGGCTCAATCAGTATAATTTTAGTTGCTGATGTATTACATTGAAGATTAAAACCAGTCCATACGGGCTGGTTTTTTATATATGACCTTGTGTATTAACAAAAGTTGAATCAAGCAGGGAGGATGCTCGATTTTTTCTTCAATTTCCACTAAGCTGTGACATTCTCAAATTTGTACTGGAAATTTCAAAATGGCAGTTGGTGACGTCTCTATGCCACACATGCATGTGGTCAAAGGTGTAAAAATTGGTTCAGCAGAGGCTTATGTGCGTTATCAGAACCGACGTGACCTGGTTATTTTTGAATTTGCAGCAGGCTCAAATGTAGTGGGCGTATTTACTCAAAACGCATTTTGCGCTGCGCCTGTGCATGTGTCCAAAGCACATTTAGCTCAAGGCAATCCGCGTTATTTGGTCATTAATACAGGTAATGCCAATGCGGGTACAGGCAAATTGGGTATGCAAAATGCAGAAATCACCTGTGCCAAATTGGCTGAATTGGCAGGTGTATCTACCCAAGAAGTTTTGCCATTTTCTACAGGTGTGATTGGTGAGCAATTGCCGATTGAGCGCTTGGTTGCTGGTTTAGCGCCTGCGCTGGCATCGTTACGTGAGGATGCTTGGCATGATGCTGCGACAGGTATTATGACCACAGATACCACGCCAAAAGGTGCATCTGAGCAGTTTGAGTTAGATGGTATTACTTATAGCATGACAGGCATTTCTAAAGGTGCAGGTATGATTCGCCCAAATATGGCGACCATGCTCAGCTATGTTGCAACCGATGCACCAATTCAACGTGACATCTTGCAGCAATTGCTCAAACACAGCGTAGAACAATCGTTTAACCGTATTACTGTAGATGGCGATACCTCGACCAATGATTCATGTATCTTGGTGGCGACAGGTCAGGCGGGTGGCACTGAAATTTGCAGTGAAAATGACCCGCGTTATGCTGTGGTATTAGATGTTTTGAATCGTGTGATGTTGCGTTTGGCACAACTGATTATCCGTGATGGTGAAGGTGCAACAAAATTCATCACGGTACGTGTTGAAGATGGTGACAATACCCAAGAATGTTGTGATATTGCGTACAGCATTGCACATTCACCATTGGTAAAAACGGCCATTTTTGCCTCAGATCCAAACTGGGGGCGTATTCTTGCTGCAATTGGTTATGCAGGCGTGCCAAATTTAGACGTTGAAAAAATTCAGGTTTGGTTGGATGATGTGCAAATTTGCAAAGATGGCGGTGCTGCTGCCGACTATACCGAAGCAGCGGGCGCGCGAGTCATGGCACAAACCGAAATGACCATTCGTGTAAATTTAGGACGTGGTCAAGCGACAGATACAGTCTATACTTGTGACTTGTCTTACGATTATGTCAAGATCAACGCGGATTACCGTTCGTAAAAATTCAAATTGAGTGATAAAGCCTCCGTTGTGAGGCTTTTTTAGCATTCAATCGGCAAAGGGCTGGTGAATGAGTAAATTGCCCCCATATCATCAGTGACTTGAGTAAGCTTGTGTTCGGGCAAGCATGAAGATAGAGAAGACGTTGTTATGAATGATGCGACCAATTTAATTGCCAATGAAGCCAAATCAATTGTGCAGGCGCATTTAGATCGCTTGGGTGAAACCAAAGAACATCATTTGAGTGAGCAAGCCAAGCAGGAAAAATTTGCGCAAATTAAAGCAGAACTCGAAAAGCACAATGCTGTCTTGGTTGCCCATTATTACTGCGATCCTGAAGTACAGGAACTGGCTGAATTAACAGGTGGCTGTGTTTCGGATTCACTGGAAATGGCACGTTTTGGTCGTGATCATGCGGCAACCACGTTGGTCGTAGCTGGTGTAAAATTTATGGGCGAAACTGCCAAAATTTTATCGCCAGAAAAAACCATTCTTATGCCAACTTTAGAAGCGACTTGTTCGCTAGACTTAGGTTGTCCTGTCGATGAGTTTAGCCGCTTCTGTGATGCGCATCCTGATCATACAGTCGTGGTTTATGCCAACACGTCCGCTGCGGTAAAAGCGCGTGCAGATTGGGTCGTTACCTCAAGCTGTGCGGTTGAAATTATTGAACATCTCGATAGCTTAGGTGAAAAAATCATTTGGGCGCCAGATCAGCACTTAGGACGCTATATTCAAAAGAAAACTGGCGCAGATATGCTGCTTTGGGATGGTTCGTGTATTGTGCATGAAGAATTCCGTTCACGCGGTATTGCCAATATGAAAGCCATGTATCCAGATGCAGCAGTCTTGGTGCATCCAGAATCACCAGAATCAGTTATTGATGTAGCTGATGCAGTGGGCAGTACATCGCAGCTTATTCAAGCAGCCAAAACTTTGCCACACGAGCGTTTAATTGTGGCAACTGACCGCGGTATTTTCTATAAGATGCAGCAAGCTGTACCTAATAAAATTCTAATTGAAGCGCCAACTGCAGGTGAGGGTGCAACCTGTCGTTCATGCGCACACTGCCCGTGGATGGCGATGAATGAATTGGATGGAATTTTGCATGTATTGCAAACGGGTGATCAAGAAGTATTCGTTGAACCTGCCATGGCAGAACGTGCTAAATTACCACTAGATCGTATGTTGAATTTCAGTGCGAGCTTAAAACGCTAAAATTGATTGAAAAATATCAAAAATGTTTGATAAATATACGGTTGAAGCTTTTTTTTAATTTTTTTTAAATATAGGTGTTGACGTCTTCGGGCGTCGCGCCTAGAATGCACACCGTACCGCACGATGTGCGATACACAAAAAGCTGAGATGAATCGGAGCATAGCACAGCCTGGTAGTGCACCTGGTTTGGGACCAGGGGGTCGTAGGTTCGAATCCTACTGCTCCGACCAATTCTTCAAGGCAACGTATCGCATGATATTATGTATCATCGGTCATGCGCCTGTAGCTCAGTTGGATAGAGCATCCGCCTTCTAAGCGGATGGTCACAGGTTCGAATCCTGTCAGGCGCGCCATTTTTTGGTAGCTTGGTATAAAAGAACCAAACATAATGGTGGATGTAGCTCAGTTGGTAGAGCCCTGGATTGTGATTCCAGTTGTCGCGGGTTCGAATCCCGTCATTCACCCCAATCTCTTTGAGAGATAAACGGAGCATAGCACAGCCTGGTAGTGCACCTGGTTTGGGACCAGGGGGTCGTAGGTTCGAATCCTACTGCTCCGACCATTTTCTAAATAGAACAGATACTAAGTAGAAATGGTTAAGTCAATAAAGATACCGCGTTAAGCGGTTTTTTTATGCCTGAAATTTATGAAAGCCTTGTTGGTTTAAAATTGATTTCGTATTAGTTATTGGTCAGCATAAAAAAGCCTCAAGAATGAGGCTCAATATAAGAAAAGTTTTAGTGTCTTTTTTATTAAGGCACAATCGTCACATTGACGCGTCGGTTGGTGGCACGATTTGCTGGTGTGTCATTGCTTACCATTGGTTGTGTTGCACCACGTCCAATCACCTGAATATTTTTTCTTTCAAAACCCTGATCTAAAAAGATCTGAGCCACATTTTGGGCGCGTTTTTCCGATAGGGTTTGATTGTAGCTGGCTAAACCTACGTTGTCTGTGTGACCAATAAACTTGAGTTTATCCAAGTCATATTTATGCAGCTGTTGTGCCAATTGGTTGAGGCGTTCTTTTTGGCTATTTTGAATGGCGTATTCATCAAAACCAAATAACAAGCGTTCAGGCAGGGCTAAGGTCCAGCCATCATCACTTAAAATAAAGCCTTCTTGTTTTAGCGTGCGCGCCTGCTTATAGCTGACATTCCCCAAACTCATGCAAGCACTGAGTGAAACCATAACAAGAATAAGTGTGCCGATCAGAACTTTTTTAAGCATAAGGAACCTGTTTATTGTTTGATTGAGGTGAAATATACCATTTTGATTGATCACGTTTGGCTTTGAGCATTGCGCGATCGACATCGGCAATTAAATTTTCAGGAGTTTTTGCATATTCAATCAATGCTACGCCAATACTGACATTTAAGGAAACTTGTTGCTGTTCATACTTAAATGTAGAGGTATAGCAAGCATGAATCTTTTGACAATAATCCTCTAATTCTGCAGTGGAGTGTGAGCCAGTTAAGATTACTGCAAACTCATCGCCACCTAAACGCGCAACAAACGCATGTGAGGGCAAAATCTGAATTAGACAATGTGATGAATCACGTAAAATATTATCGCCCGTCAAATGCCCAAATTGGTTATTGATTTGGTTAAAGTTATTAATGTCTAAAAAAAATACTGCAGCCGTAGCAGAAGGCTGGGTAAATAGCTTAAACAGTGTTTCATAAAAATAATTACGATTTGGCAACTGCGTTAAATTGTCGTATTGCGACTGAAATTGCAGTTTATGATTTTCAACCAATAAATTCTTATGGGATTGTTCAATCTCATTGAGTAAGCCATTAAAGGCATAACTCAGTTCATGAAGTTCTTGAATATCTGAATTTGAAACGCGCAGCTTATAATTTTTTTGTGCACTGATCTCCTGTGCCGAGCTGACAATAGAACTTAAAGATTGCATGAGATATTGATAAATTGAATTAATTGACCAAAACACAGCAATTAAAAGCAAAATAAAACCGAAAATTAATCCTAAAACGATTTTATAAAAAAAACTGACCAAGTCACTAGAGTTTCCATACACCACCAACTCACCATAGTTTTGCTGATCATGGTCAATACTCAGCCGAACAGGATGATTAAAAAACAGATAGTCCAATAAAGCCTGAATTGAAAAATGCTCTAGACCTTGCTGTTCAATAAAGGCAATACGTGTCTGTTTAGGTGAGCGTACTTCAATTGAACGAATAGAATAACGCTGCGTATGTTCAGAGAGAATTTCGTTCAGTGTTATTTGGTCATTGAATACAACAGCCGGTTGAATACGTTCATTTAATGCTGCAGATAAACTTTGCAAACTATTTTTTGCGAAGGTGTTCATGGTGTAGGTTGAAATGACCAGAAAAATCATTGAACAAATTGTAAAAGTCAGAGCAAAGATAGTGAGTTGTGCGCGTGTGAATAATTGATGCAAGGTAATTGGGGTGTATAACTGCTTCATGAGTTTGACTCCGATGTTTTTGCAAGCAGTAATACACGCGGATCAATATGCACTTGAGATTGAGTCAAGCTTTCCATGTTGACTTTAAAAGCATAGTTATCATTTTTTTTATAAAGACAAAAAGCGCTGCCAGTTTCACATTCCAGATTGTTTAAACTAATAGATAGGGCTGGAAATCGAACTTGAGTATTTAAGGTATGTTGTTCTTGTGCAGCAGAAAGCGTAGAAAAAATTAATATTTGACAATTACTTTTAGATATTTCATGGCTTTGAATGGGTTGAATGTCATATTTATTATGTAATGGGGCATGTTTTTTGAATTGTTGTGCAATATTATCTTGATTTACGACACAAAGTTTGGGCGTGCTAGCTTGCCATTTTGCATACGCTAAAATGGAGAATGTAGTGTTATAAAGATTTGATGCAGGTGCAGCATACAAAATAGGTGTTTGCATTGCTACAAATGACAGCAAGGTTATTATTTTTAAATTTTGAGTCATTTCAATACAACACGAATGAACATAAAAGTAGTGTAGCTAATATTGGAAAATAAGCATACTGCTAATTTTGAGCAAGAATAATACAGATCTAAATGATTTTGCCGAATAAATAACCGTTCGGACTAAAAAACTTATAAAACTTAAAAAGAGGGGTTGCAAGGCGAAATATTTGCCCTATAATGCACATCCATCGGCGGTGATGAAGATTAAAAATTCTGATAAAACAATGACTTGATTAAACTTGATTAAGTTGGGTTTTAGGAAGAAAGTTTAAAATAATTTAAATTACCAGTTGACACTTTAGAAATAAAGCGTAATATAGCCGACCTAGCTTGATGCTGACGAAGCATCGAGAAGATCATTAAGAGATTATGAAGAACAACTTGTGTGGATTTTTACTGATTGATTGATCGAAAATATTTCATTGATTGATTGGTTTAAATT
>NZ_VPEN01000019.1:0-32319 GCF_013417135.1 Acinetobacter sp. YH16051
AGTACCAGCGTACGGCCCACAGAATGATGTCACGCTGAAAATGCCGGCCTTTGAATGGGTTCATGTGCAGCTCCATCAGCAAAAGGGGATGATAAGTTTATCACCACCGACTATTTGCAACAGTGCCATCGCGAGTGGGTCAGGGTGGGACGGCTTAAAAACCCTTGTTGCAATGGCAACCAGGCTGACCGCCACCATGGCCGACGATCCGCTCAATCATGTGCTCGACGGTTATCACCGCTTCCGCCGATACGCTCCACGCATGTTGCGCCTGCTCGATCTGCGAGCTGCGCCCGTTGCACTGCCGCTTCTGGAAGCGGTGACGGCCCTTCGTACCGGTTTGAACGATGCCGCGATGACCAGCTTCTTGCGGCCCAGCTCGAAATGGCATCGCCACCTTCGGGCCCAGAGGGCTGGCGACGCTCGCCTATGGGAGATCGCGGTGCTGTTCCATCTGCGCGATGCGTTCCGCTCCGGAGATGTCTGGCTTACTAGGTCCCGGCGCTATGGCGATCTGAAACACGCACTCGTTCCGGCACAATCCATCGCGGAAGGCGGTCGTCTCGCTGTGCCATTGCGGCCGGAGGAATGGCTGGCAGACCGGCAAGCTCGCCTCGACATGCGGTTGCGCGAGCTTGGCCGTGCCGCTCGCGCAGGCACGATCCCGGGCGGGTCGATTGAAAACGGCGTTCTGCATATCGAGAAACTCGAAGCCGCCGCGCCGACAGGCGCCGAAGATCTGGTGCTCGATCTCTACAAGCAGATCCCGCCCACGCGCATCACCGATCTCCTGCTGGAGGTGGATGCGGCGACCGGCTTCACCGAAGCGTTCACCCATCTGCGCACAGGAGCACCCTGCGCTGACCGGATCGGGCTAATGAACGTTATCTTGGCGGAAGGGATCAACCTCGGCTTGCGCAAAATGGCGGATGCGACAAACACCCACACCTTCTGGGAATTGATCCGCATTGGACGGTGGCATGTCGAGGGCGAAGCCTATGACCGGGCGCTGGCCATGGTGGTCGAGGCACAGGCAGCGTTACCCATGGCCCGGTTCTGGGGCATGGGCACGTCGGCTTCGAGCGACGGACAGTTCTTCGTCGCTACAGAGCAAGGTGAGGCCATGAACCTGGTCAACGCGAAATATGGCAATACCCCGGGCCTGAAAGCCTATAGCCACGTCTCCGACCAATATGCGCCGTTCGCAACCCAGGTGATTCCTGCAACGGCAAGCGAAGCGCCTTACATCCTCGATGGCCTGCTGATGAACGATGCTGGACGCCATATCCGCGAGCAGTTCACCGACACGGGCGGCTTCACCGATCACGTCTTTGCCGCATGTGCCATTCTCGGCTACCGGTTCGCTCCGCGCATCCGCGACCTGCCATCCAAACGGCTCTACGCGTTCAATCCGTCGGCCGCCCCGGCGCACCTGCGAGCGTTGATCGGCGGAAAGGTCAACCAAGCCATGATCGAGCGCAATTGGCCCGACATCCTGCGCATCGCCGCCACCATTGCTGCCGGGACCGTCGCGCCAAGCCAGATTCTGCGGAAACTCGCCTCCTATCCGCGGCAGAACGAGCTCGCGACAGCCCTGCGGGAAGTCGGTCGCGTCGAGCGCACCCTGTTCATGATCGACTGGATTCTGGATGCCGAACTCCAACGGCGTGCCCAGATCGGGCTCAACAAAGGCGAAGCTCATCATGCGCTGAAGCGGGCAATCAGCTTCCACCGCCGCGGTGAAATCCGCGACCGTTCCGCCGAAGGCCAGCATTACCGCATCGCCGGCATGAATCTGCTCGCCGCCATCATCATCTTCTGGAACACCATGAAGCTCGGCGAGGTCGTTGCAAACCAGAAACGCGATGGAAAGCTGCTATCGCCCGATCTCTTGGCCCATGTTTCGCCGCTCGGATGGGAACACATCAATCTCACCGGAGAATATCGCTGGCCAAAGCCTTAGCGTAGGATTCCGCCCCCTCCCGCAAACGACCCCTTAACTGACGAACAACTCGCACAAATTCTTATCCCGAAACGATTTGTACCACCTACTCCACCTGAACATGAAGGCAAGAATATGGTCTATGTATTTGATAGTGAGGATAAGTTTGAACTGACTTATGATGAGCTGGTGGAAATCATTAGCAAAGCTAGAATGGCTGGTCCGAAGTTGATACCTGTCTTAGGCACCGTGAATTAAATTGTGCAGTGTTCGCACGCCACTTGAAACATAACTTGATTGGAAATGAATTTGGGCTGAGAAAAATTCAGTTCAAATTTAACCTGACGGGCACACTAAAAAATGGGTAATTGTCAGATCGAGTTTGGACTACAACACTTTAGCTCATCGATTTACCAAAGTGCTAATCTTTACACTATTGTCTAAAATCCAGTGACCAAATTGTGATGCTAAAGCTTTTAAATTCCCTTTATTATGAATCAAAGTTAGTATGATGCTTTTCATAAAGACAGTTTACTTATAACCAGAGAGATTTTTAAACAATTCCCCCTTTTCAGTTTGCTTAGGCTATTTGATCCAGAGTTCATCTTTTTGCATCATTTTTAACATTAAATTAAATATAACCAGCGGAGTAACATTTTTTTTGTTAGAGCCGACAACTCTTTGAAAACTAAATTTAACGGTTCGCTCAGGAGCATCCAAATTAACTGGGTAGTTTTGTTTTTCTAAATACAGATGATCTCCTAACATTGGCTCTATACCAGTAATAAAATTAACAATTTGTTGCTCATCACCTTTCATTCGGCATTGAAAATGTAGAAAATTCTTACGCAGTTTTCCAAATAATAATAATATTTTAAGCGCCTTAACCATGTTCTTTTCTTTCAGTGCATCTTGCTGCCTATCATCTTTATAATGAAAATCAAGGAGAGGAATTATTTCATCTGGACGAGTCAGTTTTTTAGCCTTTTCGTAAAGTTCATCAAACCAACTCTCTTCTAAATTCTTACTATAAACATAATTCGTTTTTAAATTAAATTTTTGGCGATCCATCCATTTAGTGCTCATCCATTGACATCGTTGCATCCATTCTTGAGCTTGGGTATCTTCGCTTAAACGACCTTCTCTAAAACTTATCAAACGTTGAAAAGGTGTCAGAGTACTCTTCTCTATACTAAACTTCTTTTCTTGTCGGCCAGCCATCGTAACTGGCTGTGTTTGCTGATAAGAATTAAACCATTTCTGCTGCTGAGTATAACGATTTAGGTTTATGTAGTCTGTACTTGACTTCACTGGACTAAAACACTGTTCTAATACTTTTTTTGAAATGATACACGGCGAATTATAAATTCGATCGACTGCTAATAAATCCAAAACATGAAGGTAATTTGAAGCCGTTTGCTCAATACTGCTATGCCCCATCCAAGAGGCGAGCACCTGCCATTTATGTTGAATAATCTCTTCTTGAGCACGTGCTTTCATACCAAACAATAAATCCCTCATCTTTTTTGCTTTTACCCAAGGACAATCTGTGTAGGTCTTGATCATTTCTTTTGAACCGAGCAAAGTTATTGCTAGATAGTTAGCAGCACTGTGGCGTAATGTATGAAAACTAAAGCCATGATGCATACCTAATATTTGACTAAACAAATCTACTGTAATTTTGCTGATACATTGATCAGTTAATACACGATGATTCACACTAAAAAGTAGATCATCCTGCTGATTAACCAAATATTGCTCATAACGATGTTGTATGTAACGTTGTACTACTAAAAACTCATGTTCTGACAATGCAATTTTCAATGGTATTTGACGATTCGCACTTCGCGTTTTCAGACGGCGATATGAATTGTCTTGGATATGAAGCGTGATATTATTAAAAACTGTATTTTCTTTTTCTTTATAAAGTAGCTCTGGGCAAATAATATCTTGTATTTTAAGACAACGAACTTCATTTAATCGAAGTCCAGTTCTATAACTTAGTAAATACATCAGCTTTAAACAACTCAGATGATCGACCCACTCTGATGCCGTTGGCTCTTGACTTAAATTTTCTAGTTTTTCCAATAATTTGCCAAATAGCAAAGGACTCACTAGCCGTGCATTGCAAATTTGTAAATGCTTAAAACTTGAATTCTGTAACACCAATACCCCTGGAGCATCATAATTCTCTATACAGAATTGATGAAAATCTTTTAGGCGACCAAAACGGTATTCTGCGCTTTGGTGCATCTTACGAGAGGTTTTTCCTTTCACCGAATCTCGTTGAACTGCTTTTTCATCACGTTCACTGCTGTATTTCAATAGCTGCCGATATAAATCCTCATAGTCATCTATGGATTGTTGCTTTAAATCTAATTTATTGAGCCAAATCTCAAATATAAATTCTTTGCCAAACGATCCTAAGTAGCTTTCAATAGTTGATAATTGAAGCCCTCGTTTTTTTAAATGCATTAACCAGTGAATTAAGCGTAGTTGAGCATCAATTAAAGACTTTTCCTCCGTATTAGCATCAACTATCTTCTCCTCTAACACCCTTCTAGTTTCTTGCCAAAAACGTAGCGTGCGTTCTTCTTTATTCCTCTTTTTATCTAAACGCTCAACTTTTTGACCTTTACGTTTCTTTTGACCAAACAACATCAACTCATACGGAATCGTTTGTAATTTGCTTTGAACAGTCGGAACTTCAGGAAGTAACTGCTCTTGTTCAAAATGAATAGGGCGATTATCTGCTTCTGTGACTTGATTGTAATCATTATTCCACAGCAATCTAAATTCGGATGGCCTTAAAGCAACAGTATTAATCTCTTGCTGAAGCACATTACTCAAAAATATATCTATGCTGAGGTTTGGATTAAATTCGAGTACCATTTGCACATCATTAAATGCACGAAATCCACGGCGTTTAATTTGATATTGCAGATCCCCAAGACTTTTTTTCCTGCCTATCTTACTCAAGCTTTCTAAAATACAATCTTCAACTGAATGTTGCAGACAAAATTCTTTCTGAGTAGCTTTCAACTTTTTTAAATATTGCAAAATGAACTGCGCATATGGGTTAAAAAAAACATGTTTCCATTGGTACAACTTTCCCTGTTCTACATCGTTGCCATATTGAGAGTTTTCAACACGATAATGTAGTAACAATGGATTAGTGATTTTTTTGTAGTCCGAATGGTATAACCGAAAACAATTCAGATCTGTACCAAGCTCAATGGCCTCCTGCAATTGCTTCTGAATAGCAATCAAATGCTGTTCATCTGCACAGCCTGAAATATATATAAAACTTAAGCATAAATTTCCCCATAAGTACTTTGGTTCATTCCAATATTCAAATGAATCTTGCCAATACTGCCTTAATTCCTTAAGTACATGGATATGTAGATGCCCCTGTTCTAACCGTGACTCTGTACTCTCAATTTTTCTAGGCAGTACGATCCGTTTAGTATGTGGATTTAGCTTAATTCTGTATGATTTTTTATCTACATTCTGGTTGAATTGCTTCCTTCTTTTATTAAATTCATCTTCAGTAAATTGCATCAGTTTTGATTGTTCGTCTCGGCTCAACTTTTGACTCAAACAATCAACACTATCTTTAATGTCATGCCATTTTTCAGCGATCAGCTGATCAAGTTTTTGCTGCATTTCTTTCGTCAATACTTCAGGTGGAGAAGGCTGTCTATCTAGCGACTTTTTCACCATTTTATGAATATCAACAAATAGATCATCTAGTTGTGGTTTTATTAGTTCTTTGATTTTTTGCATACAACTATTTTCGCTCTAAGTGTTTAATCGATAAAGATTTGACATTATCTTGCAATTGCTGGCGGGCTTGCTGTACATAGACATTCGGGATAAGTGAAGAATGCGGATGAAAAGCCTCTCGGTCACGTTGGTCATGACCATACAGGGCCTGAATTAAGTGAAAAGCTAATGCTAGTTTACCCTCTTGCTGCTCATGCATCAAAAAGTTCATGTCAAAATGACGTAACCAATTCGAATACATATTCTTTGGAAAGACTCCTTGCATATATGAATTCACCCATTTTCTCGATAAAGGGATTAACTTAATTTTCCTGCTCTGCCATTCTTTGACAGTTATCGGCAAGATATCTTTACTAAAAATGACCTTACCAAAAAGATCATTTACAGTTATCTTCTTCTTTGCAAAGACTTGTCTAAAAAATGAACCGTACGCTTCAATAATTTGTTCTAAAAAGGCAGTGTAATTTTGCAGTGTTTTTATGAAAAAATCAGATAAAGGGATAAAACGACCATCTTTTCTTGCTTTACTATTTTTTTTATCATTCACATATAAAAGCTTGAGCTCAACACAATAATCATCCAAATTCCCCAACAGGTTTTTTTTAGGCCGACTTGCCAAACTCAACAAACTGATATGCCACATCCAACACGCATATGCATTAAGTTGATTAATAATGTGCTTATCTTCTTGGATGTTTTCGTGACAATGTCTATGTAAAATATGGAATTGCTCTTTCACAAAATTGGGTTCAAGTGCCAGTTGGCTCCCTATCCTTCCTATAGATAATGCAGATTGCACTTTGAATTGTTGTTGCAATATTTTTAGTTCAGCCGTGTCTTCAGTAAAATGTGTGGAATGTGGTGTAAGTGCTTTTTCTAAAAAGGCTAGATATGTGCTACTGAGTTGAGTTTTCGGTAGCCCGCCATAATAGATACCAGGCATGTGATGCTGACTATCCCGCCCAGCAATTACATGAGCAAGATATTCATTATATGTTTCATAATATATATGAAAATATAATTGAGCCTGCAGTTTTTCTACAGTGATCGAACCTACAAACCGATTATCAAGCCAATTCTTAAGTTTCGTATTAATGTGTGTTGATGAAATTAGTGGATTCGATGCTTGTTCTATATAGTCAAACCAAGCAGAAGGTAAATGTAGTTGATGTGTCATCACTTCATTCCACCGCACATGATTTAAGCTCTTAATCTTCTGCTCTGTAATTTTAAGATTTAATTTGAGTAAATATTCGCGACGTCTACTTGAACCATTCTGGATCAAAATTCCATCTTGAATAAGCTCGTTAAAATCCATCAGTGCGACGGGTGATAATCCCGTCAAAAGTGACAATAAACATGCTGCAGCGATTGCAGCATCCCTCCAGTGCCCGGATAACTCGGTTCTCAACACATAAACAATTTGCTTCAGTATATCTGGCGCCAAATAATGTGGATTTGTAACAAAAGGAGCATGACGGCGCTGGCGATGCCGCATTAGATGCGTCGCATTATCGCTGAGTATATAATTTAAATTTTTAGACTTTTCATCTTCTGAATAAAACTCCATTTCAGGATCTAATAGATCAACTTCACCCTCTTCATCTTTGTGAAGAGCGGCATCATAAATACTGATCTTTGCGTTATGTCCAATATCTACTTGCTTACCCGTTTTAATTTCACGAAATTTTTTGAGTTCATTTTTCGTCGGCCATTGCAAAACTTTACTTTTTTTTGACTTACGCTGACGATGAACAACACGACGATCATCAAGTCTTTTAAAAATTATTAATAGAGCCGATAAATACTCTATGGCTTGTACTTGTTTGAAATCTTTAATATTAAAAAGTTGATTACGATCCTCCTTTTTCAAGTTACGTTCGTACATGACATAGCGATTTAGTAGCTCACTGCATTCTTGAAATAATTCAGCATGATTAGAATCCAGAACATATCGTGATACATAGCGAAAGAGATCACAAACATGTTTTTGCTTATTCTCAGCTTTATCAATTTTTGCAAATTCTTGATACTGCCGATATGTTAAAAAACTCGCTTGTAGAATCAAATAACGTTCAGACGACAGCTCTTGAGTATTACTAGTAGTCGGGCATGCAAAATAACTTAAAGAAGCTAGATAATAATATTTACCTAATTGTCTAGAACTAGATATATAGCCATATATCTGTTGTGCTTCCTTATATAGAGCATGGGCTTTTTCACGTAAATCATCTGATAGATCGACAAATTGTGTATTCACAACATGATTGCGTAATAAACAATAATCTTTTTGGAATTTTTCTGCTAAATCTAAGAATTGCTCTTCTGTTTCAATCTTTGGCATATTCGCTTTCGCTTAATTTTTTATCAAATTGCATTGGTTAAATTCATTACGATCTGAACAATTTGGTAAAAGTTGATCTTTTATTGAACTCTTTGTCAGCTTAAAAAATCTAGCAAAAAATTTAGCATCCAGCTCTTTCTGAGCTTTTCTCTCAAAGCACAAGTGTTGCTGTGATTTTTCGATAAAATCATCAAGATTATGTATCAACTGTAAGATTGCAACATAATTAGAATGTACACGTAAGCATGGCTCCGTTTGCATTAATAGCAATATTTTTTGCCAAATTTTCACATAGATTATTTTGAACTTTGCTTGTACTACTACTTTCTGGCTCTGTTTAATCTTTTTGATTTTCAGTAGTTCTGAGTTAATTTTTACTATCTTAAATTGAACATTTTGTCGCTCAAAGCAAAAGGGCATGATAAATTGCCCCATAAATATCTCTATATTTTTTACTAAATAGTCAAATTTTAACATTTTTATCGATATAAAAAATGAGCATATCTTTGTATATTAAAATTCATTTAATTTATCAACTAAATTTTCTCAAAATTACAATTATCAACAAATACATATGGTTTACTTATCATGGGTGGTCTAAATTTTAAAAATTCTTCCACTTTTTTTTAGTTTTCTGTTATTACATGAAACAATACCGTTGTATTACATTTTGAAATGCTGTGTATGCAGCATTGATCAAAAAGATTCTCTGCTATACTTACTTCACGTGTAGCATCAATGGAGTTTCGAAATGCTCAGAACCACTGAACAGAAAAAAAAATATATTCAAGCGACACGTGCGCAAAACTATCAAGCCAGCCTAAAGCTTGAAGGCATTACAACGACAGCTCAAACAAATCAACAAAGTAAAGCTGAAATCTTGCAAAAATATAAGAAGTATTCGCAACCCGAAACTTAGTCAGGTGCATGTATGGATAAATATGGGGAAATGGGTGACAGCCTGTATTGTTACCCTGGCACAAATATCCTAAAGAACAAACTCAATATTCATGATGAACAAATTTTAGAACAAGCTGAACTAGAACTGTCTGGATTGGCAAGTAACTTAATTGAATATGCTGAACCACCTTACGACTTACAATACTTAAAATCAATTCATGCGCAGCTCTTTGGCGACTTATACGACTGGGCAGGAAAGTTAAGACAAATCGATATTTCCAAAGGTGACACCCGTTTTTGTAATTTTTCCCGTATTGAAATTGAAACCAATAAACTACTCAAACCGCTTCAAGAAAAAAAATACTTTCAAGGCTTAGCACCACAACAACTGATTCCTCAACTTGCCGACTTGTATTGTGAGCTTAATGTCATACACCCATTCCGTGAAGGTAATGGACGTACACAACGGATTTTCTTTGAGCATCTGATTGCTCATTGTGGTTATGGTATTGATTGGTCTCGCATTGACTCTCAACAACAATGGATTCAAGCCAATATTGAAGGTTTTTATGGTAATTTAAATCCATTAATTAAGATTTTTGAAATATGCTTTATTCAAAATACCTAAAATTTAAGTAGTCGAAGCCCACAATCCTTAATGAGCCATCATCTTTGCTTCAATCCACTGATTAATTTCCCAAATAAACCAACAATCACGATTCTTAGAAATCTTAATACTCTTCGGGTAATTTAGGGTAAGCGTCCGCTGAACACACCTTATGAATTCATCCTATAAGCCTTAATTTAGTCCCCACTTAAAAACAAGTGGGGACTAAAATTTATGACTACAAATCACCAGACATCCATCGCATCTCTTGCGAAAAAACGAAGAACATACAGTGCTGAATTTAAACAGCAGATCGTTCAGGCTTGTAAAGCACCGGACGTTTCAATTGCTTCGGTCGCTTTGCAACATGGATTGAATACAAATCTTGTATCCAAATGGATTCGCTTAATTGATGGTAAGCCAGGGAATGATCGCTCACCACTACCGAATAAACCTGCATTTATTGCCTTATCTTGCTCTGCACCATTAGATCCTACTCCTACTGACATGTTAACGGTTCAAATTACTTTACCCCACTCAAAAGCAGAAATTGGCTTGAAATGGCAAGTATCAGAAATATCTGCTTTAGCAGAATTACTCAAGGCACTTGCAACATGATCCGCATTGATGAAATCTGGCTTTCTACCCAACCTCTGGATATGCGAGCAGGGATGGATACTATCATGGCTCAGGTGGTGAGAGCCTTTGGCTACATTAAACCGCATTGTGCTTACCTGTTCTGTAATAAACGTGGCCATCGCATGAAAGTGCTGGTACATGATGGACTGGGCATCTGGCTGTGTGCCCGGCGGCTGGAACAGGGAAAATTCCACTGGGCGCAGGTTCACCAGGGTGAAAGCATGGCGATCAGTCCGGAACAGTTACAGGCACTGATCCAGGGTTTACCTTGGCAGCGCATTGGACGACAGCAGGTGGTGACGATGCTCTAAACTAGGCTGGTCCATTCTGCTATTCTCCAAACGTTCTATTTCCTCTGCGTCATGACCTCAGGCATACTGCGGTCATGAATACGCTGCCAGACTTAAGCCAACTGACCCATGAACAACTGCTGGAATTTACCAGACAGTTGGCAATGCAGCATCAGTCTCTGGCACAATCAAATCAAGAATTAGAAAAATCAAACCAGCAATTGGATGCCAAAGTTCAACATCTTTCCATTCTCACGCAAAAATACGAGCATGAGCTCGCACTATTTAAACAGCACAAATTTGGCAGTAAAAACGAACATCTCACCACAAAACAAATCCACCTATGGGACGAAGCGGTCGAAGAAGATATCGCAGCAGTTGATTTGGAACTGGAGCGGCTGAATGCAGATAAAACCGATGCAGCGACAGAGAAAGCCACAGTCAACAAACCTAAACGTCGACTGCTGCCAGATCATCTACACACCATCCGTATTGAGCATGAACCTGCATCAACCCAATGCAGTTGTGGCTGCCAGTTACGTCGTATCGGCGAAGATATCAGTGAAAAACTGCATTTCAGACCAGCACAGTTCTACAAGGAACAGCATGTCCGTGGCAAATGGGTCTGTGATCAGTGCGACACTCTGACTCAGCAAGCGATGCCCGCCTATGTGATTGATAAAGGCATTGCTTCACCTGAACTGCTCAGCCATGTGCTGGTATCGAAGTATGCCGATCATTTGCCGCTGTACCGTCAGCGCCTGATCTATCAGCGGGCGGGCATTGATCTGTCCAGATCTACTTTATCTGACTGGATTGGTCGCTGCGGTGTGGAACTGGAACCTCTGGCCAATGCCTTAAAAGAGGTGGTGCTGCAACAGCAGGTGCTGCATGCAGATGAAACACCAGTCACCATTATGCGGATGGATGATGATGAGAAAAAACCGAAGAAAGGTTATGTCTGGGCCTATGCCACCACACAGTACAATCCAGTTCAAGCGGTGATCTATGACTTTCAGGATAGCCGTTCAGGCCAGCATGCTGCAGAGTTCTTGAAAGGCTGGCAGGGTTATCTAGTCTGTGATGATTACAGTGGTTATAAAGCACGCTTTAAATCAGGCCAGGTGATTGAGGTGGGCTGCATGGCCCATGCGCGTCGTAAATTCCATGAACTGCATGTGACCAAAAAAAGTCAGGTCGCTGAACAGGCATTAGTGCTGATTCAGAAACTGTATGCCATAGAAGCAGAACTCAGGAAAAAGACCGATAGTACAGCAGAACAGCGCCGCGAATACCGACAACAGCACAGCCAACCGGTGATGCAACAACTATATGAATGGCTCAACCAACATTATCTGACGGTACCATCGAGTTCTCCCACCGCCAAGGCCATCAATTACACGCTGAAGCGTTGGTCAGCTTTAAGCCGCTATCTGGATGATGGCAATCTACCCATTGACAATAACTGGGCAGAGAACTCAATGCGTCCCTGGGCATTGGGACGAAAGAACTGGCTATTTGCAGGTTCGCTGCGTAGTGGTCAACGAGCGGCCAATATCATGACTTTAATCCAGTCAGCAAAGCTGAATGGGCTGGATCCGTATGCCTATCTCAGTGATGTGCTGAAAAGGCTGCCGACACATAAAGCGACCCAAATAGAAGAATTACTGCCACATCGCTGGAAATCCAACTCAAATTAAAAAATAGGCATGGGGTTCAGCGGACGCTTACATAGATTGTTAACTTAGATAGACTTTTAAGCAATGTAACTTGCCGCATGTTTATCAACATATGTCTCAAAAAAGTCTGCCCATACATAGATTTATGGCGTTTAGTGCTTAAATTTCAGATTAATCTTCGTCTGATGACCTGAATGGATGTTACAGATTACATGCAGGTGAATTACTCTGTGGCTGTATCATGGCTTTTGTGCAATGCAATCCATTTGATCCGAATGTTCTCTTTTGCAATAAAGCAGCCTCTTCTGCTTTTCCTGAACCAACGAACTATGTCATTGATTTGATTCAACCGACAACAGTGATGCTGAATCAAATCTCCAAAGAAGGGATTAAATGCAAGAAATATGGTAAGAAAAAGATAGGGGATGGAAGTTATTATCCGTCTAATTGGAACCAGCCCATGAGTCGAGATCAGTTGAGTAAGAATCATTTTAAATGAATAAGAGAAGGATGGCTTACCTCACTTCTCCGAATAACAATGCTATGCTTTTCAACCAAGGTTATAAATTGGCAACTACATTGGCACTGTTGCAAATAGTGATTTGAGTCGATGATGTTCCCTTTAAAAAGTGCTTAGAGACCGAAAACCCTGTTGATTAGACACACTTCACCCTGAGGCTGACCATAATAAAATGACGATGCTTGTCCTTTACGTAGTGCACGCATGACTTCAATACCTTTAATTGTGGCATAAGCAGTCTTCATAGATTTGAATCCTAATGTGGCCCTGATGATTCGCTTTAACTTACCATGATCACATTCAATGACATTATTTTTATACTTAATCTGCCTGTGCTCAATATCTACTGGACATTTTCCTTCTCGCTTTAATCGTGATAAAGCATGGCCATAGGTCGCTGCTTTATCTGTATTGATGACCCGTGGAATTTGCCATTTTTTCACCGTATTGAAGATCTTTCCTAGAAAACTATAGGCTGATTTACTGTTCCGTCTAGCGGAAAGGTAAAAGTCAATCGTATGACCCTGTTGATCAACTGCACGATACAGGTAAGTCCATCGCCCCTTCACTTTGATATAAGTCTCATCCATATGCCATGAATGTAAATCTGTAGGATTACGCCAATACCAGCGTAACCGTTTTTCCATTTCTGGAGCATAACGCTGAACCCAACGATAAATTGTACTGTGATCCACATTTATGCCTCGTTCAGCGAGCATTTCTTGAAGTTCACGATAGCTGATGCCATATTTACAATACCAACGAACAGCCCAAAGAATGATTTCACCTTGAAAGTGCCGACCGTGGAAGGGATTCATCTGCTGTATCTCGAAATAAATAAGATATTTAGCTTATCATGTCAGCCTATTTGCAACAGTGCCCTTGTATCTGATGAGGAATATCGTCAACTTCAGCAAGATCTTTTGGTACAGCCTGATAGAGGTGACCTAATCAAGAATGGCGGTGGTATTCGCAAAGTACGTTGTGCTCAAGGTAACAAAGGGAAAAGTGGTGGGATACGGGTGATTTATTATTGGGTCACCGAGGATGATCAGATCTTTTTCTTAGTGGCTTATCCAAAATCAGTAAAAGATAATTTAACAGATAAGGAAACCGCCATTCTGCACCAACTCGTGAAGGAGCAATTTCATGGATAACAACTTATTTGATGACTTGGTTGCTTCAATCAAAGAAGCTGGAGCTATCAAACGTAAAGAAGTTAAAGCAAGCCGAGTTACAGAACTCGAATTGCCTGATATTAAAGAAGTACGTGAAAAAACTGGCTTGAGCCAAAATGAATTTGCTGCACGTCTACATATTAGCCCCCGTACCCTGCAAAATTGGGAACAGGGACGACGCTATCCAACTGGACCAGCAGCTACATTGATTCGAATTTTAGATGCTCACCCAAGCCTTATTTGAAAAAATTACTTAAAAAATGGGAGCTTAAGGCTCCCATTTTTATTTCGTATAAGGTGTATTATGTTAATTTTAGAAAATCTTCACTACTATTATTTTAAAATAAGCCTTATATCCAAGCATAAAACAAGGTTGTCTAGACTTCTTTTAACAGTAAAGTTATCATAAAACTGAATTTTATTTTTTAGGTAAGTTTATGCATTCTATCCGCATTCGTTAAGACACAACTATTTGCATAGTGACACTATTTTATAATGGTGGGCTTTTGTTGTGTCTTTAAGAATATATGCGGATATATAAAGTAAAAGTATGCTTAATTTATAAGTATGCTTTTAGTGCATAGTTTCCAGTTATAACTTAATTGACTAGCTATTTGTCCACCCTGTGGATGAATAGCTTTTTTTTTGGGAGGACACTGTGATGCTAGCTTTTGTTTTCACCTAAATCCTGTTTGCTGCATAAAAAATTTCAAGAGCTAAACAGGAGTAAATAAAAATGAGTTTAATTATTAAAGCGAGAAACATACGCTTGGATTATGCTGGGCGTGATGTTTTGGATATTGATGAATTGGAAATTCACTCTTATGACCGTATTGGTCTTGTGGGTGATAACGGAGCAGGAAAGAGTAGTTTACTCAAAGTACTTAATGGCGAAATTGTTTTAGCCGAAGCGACATTACAGCGTTTTGGTGATTTTGCACATATCAGCCAACTGGGCGGAATCGAAATAGAAACGGTCGAAGACCGGGCAATGTTATCTCGCCTTGGTGTTTCCAATGTACAAAACGACACAATGAGTGGCGGAGAGGAAACTCGTGCAAAAATTGCTGCCGCATTTTCCCAACAAGTACATGGCATTCTAGCGGATGAACCAACCAGCCACCTTGATCTCAATGGAATAGATCTACTTATTGGTCAACTTAAAGCATTTGATGGAGCATTACTTGTTATCAGTCATGACCGATATTTTCTTGATATGGTTGTAGACAAGATATGGGAGTTAAAAGACGGTAAAATTACGGAATATTGGGGTGGTTACTCGGATTACTTGCGTCAAAAAGAAGAAGAGCGACAACACCAAGCCGTAGAATATGAGCTGATGATGAAGGAACGGGAGCGATTAGAATCTGCTGTGCAAGAAAAACGCCAGCAAGCTAATCGATTAGACAATAAGAAAAAAGGAGAAAAATCCAAAAACTCTACCGAAAGTGCTGGACGACTTGGGCATGCAAAAATGACTGGCACCAAGCAAAGAAAACTGTATCAGGCAGCTAAGAGTATGGAAAAGCGTTTGGCTGCATTAGAAGATATTCAAGCACCAGAGCATTTGCGTTCTATTCGTTTTCGTCAAAGTTCAGCCCTAGAACTGCACAATAAGTTCCCGATTACGGCAGATGGTCTGAGCTTAAAATTTGGTAGCCGTACTATCTTTGATGACGCTAACTTTATAATACCGCTTGGCGCTAAAGTCGCTATAACTGGATCGAATGGAACAGGGAAAACGTCCTTGTTAAAAATGATATCAGAACGTGCTGATGGATTAACCATATCTCCAAAAGCTGAAATTGGCTACTTTACACAAACAGGATATAAATTTAACACGCATAAATCTGTGCTCTCCTTTATGCAGGAAGAGTGCGAGTACACAGTTGCGGAAATTCGTGCAGTATTGGCTTCAATGGGGATCGGAGCGAATGATATTCAAAAAAACTTATCCGACTTATCGGGAGGTGAAATCATCAAACTGCTTTTATCCAAAATGCTTTTAGGAAAATATAATATTTTGCTTATGGATGAACCAGGAAACTATCTTGACCTAAAAAGTATTGCCGCATTAGAAACAATGATGAAGTCCTATGCAGGAACTATTATCTTCGTATCTCATGACAAGCAATTGGTCGATAATATTGCTGACATTATCTACGAGATCAAAGACCACAAAATCATCAAGACTTTTGAGAGAGATTGTTAATGATAGCCAATCTAATCCGAACATTAATTATTGAACTCTTTAAAGGAAATTAAAAATGACAATTCAGGATATTCAATCACTTGCTGAAGCACACGGCTTGTTGCTTACGGACAAAATGAATTTCAATGAAATGGGCATTGATTTTAAGGTCGTTTTTGCTCTTGATACAAAGGGGCAACAATGGTTGCTGCGTATTCCTCGTCGTGATGGCATGAGGGAACAAATCAAGAAAGAAAAACGCATTTTAGAATTGGTAAAAAAACATCTTTCTGTAGAGGTTCCTGATTGGAGAATTTCATCTACAGAATTAGTGGCTTATCCCATACTTAAAGATAATCCTGTTTTAAATTTGGATGCTGAAACCTATGAAATAATTTGGAATATGGACAAAGATAGCCCGAAATACATAACATCTTTGGCAAAAACCTTATTTGAAATCCATAGTATTCCTGAAAAAGAAGTTCGGGAAAATGATTTGAAAATTATGAAACCTTCAGATTTAAGACCTGAAATAGCAAACAATTTGCAGTTAGTAAAATCTGAAATTGGTATAAGTGAGCAATTGGAAACCCGCTACAGAAAATGGTTGGATAATGATGTTCTATGGGCAGATTTCACCCAATTTATACATGGCGATTTATATGCTGGGCATGTACTAGCTTCAAAGGATGGAGCTGTTTCAGGCGTTATTGATTGGTCAACAGCCCATATAGATGACCCAGCGATTGATTTTGCTGGGCATGTAACTTTGTTTGGAGAAGAAAGCCTCAAAACTCTAATCATCGAGTATGAAAAACTAGGGGGTAAAGTTTGGAATAAACTATATGAACAGACTTTAGAAAGAGCAGCGGCCTCTCCTTTGATGTATGGTTTATTTGCCTTAGAAACTCAAAATGAAAGCCTTATCGTTGGAGCAAAAGCTCAGTTGGGAGTTATATAATTTAAAAATATGATTGCTGAGAACTGCCTTGTTTTGAAACTTGGTTGGCTTTAATTAGTTTTTAGTATTCTTTATAGAAAATGCCTCGATCAAGGGGCATTTCTAACAATCATTTAACATAAAATTTCTTATGTGAAGTAACCTGAATGCAGCGGTGCCCCATTGGGGGCGCGTTGAGATAAGCCTCTTTTAGATAACTTTAGCAACTCGATAGACAGTTGCAACTCCACAATTCACTGCTTTGGCAATTTCTTCCTTAGTCATATTGCCAACTACTAGCAATTCTTTTATTCGTTTATGTTTAGCCTCATTTGCCTTCTTGCCTGTTGGTTTGTAACCCGAACGTGCCAGGCCCTGCTTAATACGTTCTATACGTTTCTCATTGTCTAGGCGGGCCATTGTTGCCAGAAGATCAATCAACATATTGTTGATGAGTTCCAAGATTGAATGAGTAATGCTGTCACTGGTTTGAATCATTTGGTAGGTAGTAGGAAGATCTGCTACGACTAAACGAAGTCCCTTCTCCTGGATCCTGCGCTTCAGCTCTTGAAAATCTCGTTGGGTTAGGCGTGATAAGCGGTCAATACTTTCAACTAACAATGTGTCACCTTGATTTGCTTCTGACAGTAGCTTATTCAATTCAGGTCGGTCTAACTTCGTACCACTATAGTTTTCCACGTACACAATGGTTTCACCCAAATTCAAGTTTTGGTTTAGATCCTGAAGAATCTGCAAAGCCCTTTCTGCATCTTGATCTTTAGTTGAAGCTCGTAGATAAATACGTGTATTCATTTCTATCATTTAATCTTAATTCTATTAGATTAATGATAATACTATCATTTAATTATTGCATTAAGTCTAATGATAGATATTGTATGCGATTTGGCTCGCTATCATTCAGGTATACTCTTTTGATAAAAAAAGCATGACTAAAAGCCATGCCTTGGGAATTCGTATAAGGTGTATTATGTTAATTTTAGAGAAACTACTAAATTATATTGAGTTGTAAATATTTGAAAATTCCGTTAAGATATTTTGGATTAAATTCTATTCCTAGATAGCATTCGTGTTGACTCATCTCTCCAAAAAACTTTGGTTTTGTTTTCTTATGGTTTTTGCCATAGGATGGAGTAGTGTGTCTGTTGCATCAGTAAAGATAATGCATATCAATATGCAAACTGAAATGAGCCAAGATCATTGTTTAGATCAAGCACAGCAAGTCACTCAACATGGTATTAATCACGAAGTACAGACGAATACCGATTGCCATAATCATTTAGCTCTTAATCAGAATATAGATCACAAAAAGTGTCAGGAATGTTCTAGCTTATCCTGCCAGACACAGATCTCATGTCTTCATTCTTTGCAAAGCTCGCTAGATCCCCTAGATACCTTCTATTCTATAGATCAGCCTAATTTTTATTACCCCAACCAATATCTAAATGGGTATTGGCAAGAAATTTCACGTCCTCCTAAAACTTAACCAATTTTTTTAAAATTTATTTATTTTTCAAAAATTAAGGTTAAGTTATGTCTCATAAAATTAGTTCGTACCTATTAGCAGGTATTTGTTTTGCATCGTCGCCTTTGGTTTTTGCCGAAGTGCGTGAATATCAGCTTGTTATTGATGAAGCAGTGGTCAGCCCAACTGGAAAGCCTGTAAAGCGCATTACCGTAAATGGTCAATTTCCTGCGCCTTTGCTTGAGTTTGAAGAGGGTGATGAAGCCATCATTCGCGTGAAAAATAATTTAAAAAACCAAGATTCTTCTATTCATTGGCACGGACTGTTGTTGCCGGGCATTATGGATGGTGTACCGGGATTTAATGGTTTTAACGGTATTAAGCCTCAAAGCGAGTATGTTTATAAATTCAAGATTCGCCAAAGCGGGACTTATTGGTATCACGCTCATTCTAAAGGACAGGAACAGGACGGCTTATATGGTTCTTTTGTGATTTATCCAAAAGGTAAAACACCATTGGCAGCACATGAAAAAGCTGAACGTGACTATGTGGTGATGTTGTCAGATTTTCATGAAAAAACCAGTGATCAAATTCAGAAAGATCTTAAAATTTCAGCTGAATATTATCAAGATCAGCGTGAAACCTTGGGTGATGTTTGGAAGCAGGTTAAACGTGATGGCATAAAAGCGACATGGTCTGACCGCAAAATGTGGAATCAGATGCGTATGCTAAAAACCGACATGTCGGATGTTACAGGTTATACCTTCCTCATTAATGGCAAAACACCTGAACAAAATTGGACAGGAATGTTTAAACCGAATGAAAAAATTCGCCTACGTTTTGTGAATGCATCTGCGATGTCTTTCTACGATGTCCGTATTCCTAACTTGAAAATGACTGTGGTCAGTGCTGATGGTCAGCCTGTAAAACCTGTTGCTGTGGATGAGTTTCGTATTGGCACAGCTGAAACTTATGATGTGATTGTGGAGCCCAAAGGCGGACATTATCAAATTGAAGCTGAGTCAATTGACCGTGCAGGCTATGCGATTGGTACACTGCACAATGAATTAAATCCTATGACACATGGCATTCATATGCCTGCACCACGTCCACGCTCACTTTTGACCATGGAAGATATGGGACATGGTGGCGGTGATCATGCAGGAATGGATCATTCGAAAATGAACCACGGCAATATGCAAGGCATGGATCACTCGAAAATGGATCATTCAAAAATGAACCATGGCGATATGCAAGGCATGTATCACTCGAAAATGGATCATTCAAAAATGAACCATGGCGATATGCAAGGCATGGATCACTCGAAAATGGATCATTCACAGCATGGCACAGCAAAACCACAAGAAAATGATCAAGTGGTTTATGGTTGGGCAAATGCATCTACACCTGCGGGCAATAAAGCCTTGCAATATAGTGATTTAAAATCTTTAGAACCGCAAAAAGATACTCGTGAAGCTAGCAGTGAATTAGTAGTGCGTTTGGGCGGTACTATGGAGCGTTATATTTGGACGATTAACGGTAAAAAATTCAGCGATGCTGAGCCATTAAAAGTGAAGTATGGCGAGCGTATCCGTATCAAATTTATTAATGACAGTATGATGGCGCACCCCATGCATTTACATGGCATGTTTATGCAGTTAGAGAATGGTCAAGAGTCGGTAGATATGCCGAATAAACACACATTGATTGTACCACCGGGTAAAACAGTGACTGCTTTATTAACTGCGGATGAGTTGGGCGAATGGGCAATCCATTGTCATTTGTTGTATCACATGAGTGCAGGAATGATGAACAAGTTGATCGTGGCAAATGTTAGCGATGAACAAGTGTCTACAACGCCAATTCAAGGTACAAATTCGACTCAAACTCACCAAGTAACTGAGCAAAAAGGAGCTGGACATGCACATCACTAATTTTGTATTTAAAGCGTTTTTTTCTGTTGCGGTATTGAGTTTAACAAGCTTAAGTTTGGCGCACGAAGGGCATCATTCAACTGCTCAGACTGATGGAAAAAATGTACCATCAATGAATCATCAAGCGATGTCTGAGATGGATCATTCACAGCATTCTCCACAAGAGCATGCACAACACATGCAGATGATGGGGAAAATGAATCATGCTGCACATTCAGCACCGATGAACCATCAACATGCAGGTCATCAGCCAATGCATCACAAATCAACAGAGAAACAGCAAGATCAAAAAGTACAGAAAGGAGATCAACATGCGCACCATTAATCTTTTTTCTAAAACTGTTTTAGCAAGCTCTTTGTTGATGGTCAGTGCAGTGAGTTTGGCACATAATGGTGAAGATCATAGTGCGCCTGAAAAAATGACAGTTGCTACATCTTCTAGTCAAAATCAGCCGATGCAAATGGATCGCTCTCAAATGAACCATAGCCAAATGAATCAGGCACAACATCAGGCAACATCTACGGTTAATCATTTACATCATGTACCAGATGCGAATGCTCAGCAGAGTTCGCATTATGATCATCGCTCAGAACACGGTGCGCAAATTTATGCGATTACGACAGTGGACAATAAGTGGCTTGTCAATGAAGATGGCACAGGTGATTTAAAGTCAGAGTTTGAAACCCGTATTGGCACAGATGAAAATAAGGTTTTTATTAAAATTCATGCCGATAAAGAAGAATCGCATGATGCACATTATGATGCCAAACTTTTATATAGCCGTATGATTTCAGACTTTTGGGATGCACAGATTGGTGCACGTTATCGTAGTGAAAAAGTTGAACTCAATGATCATCGCAAAGACACCGAAGAAAATGTTGATGCGGTGATTGGCTTACATGGTATGGCGCCATATTTCTTTGAAACTGATGCTTATCTCTATGCGGGAGAAGACAATTATGCGGGCTTTAGCCTAGAAACGGAACGTGATTTTCTGATTACGCAAAAGTTGATTATTCAACCTTATTTAGAGTTGGATGCTATCTTTAGTGATGACTCTAAATATGCGAAAAGAACTGGTTTAAGCAGTGCAACCGCAGGGTTTGAAACTCGCTATGAAATCAGTAAAAAGATCATGCCGTATATCGACATTGCCTATGAGTATTCAAAAGGTAATGATGAAACGTCGTGGCAAATAGAATCAAACTCTGAGAAAGGTTGGTTATATGGAGCTGGTGTTAGATTTAGATTTTAATTAATTTAATGATTACTAAATAGCTTTATTTAAATAAAACTCTAGCTTAGTGTGGCCGGAAGCAAAATGTTAACTTATTTTGCTTCCTTCCATTTAACATAATGGTGGTTATACGCAATACACTTGTAACTCCAAAATAGAAATGTCCGGTTTCTCCAAAGTAAAAATGTCCGCTTTTAGAATATGCACTTTTGCAATTTTCTTAGCGGACGGTTTGATATGTTGGTGTCTATGTCGGATAAAGAACTTAAACGATTGTCGGTCTTGCAAGAAATCTGTGATCAACGCATAACCCAGTCCCAAGCTGCTCAGCTACTTCATATTTCAGAACGTCAGATCAGACGTTTATTGCAAAAATACAAAGCTCAAGGCCCAGCTGCATTAGCACATGCTGCACGTGGCCAAATCAGCAATTCCAGGCTTCCTGAAGAGCTCAGACTCAAGTGCCTCAATATTGTTTCGGATCAACTGCATGGTTTCGGACCCACTTTAGCGCATGAAAAGCTCACCACTGTTCATGGATTCGATATTTCAGTGGAAACACTGCGTTCCTGGATGATTGCAGCCGATCTGTGGATTCCTCGCGCCAAGCGCCTGAAACGCCCGTATCAGCCTCGTTATAACCGAGATTGTTATGGTGAACTGATTCAAATCGATGGCTCACACCATGACTGGTTTGAAGGACGCGCTGCTAAGTGCTGTCTGCTGGTATTTATCGATGATGCCACAGGAAAATTACAGCATTTACGTTTCTGTGAGTCGGAATCAGCATTTGACTATATGATTTCAACACGTTTGTATGTTGAGCAGCATGGTAAGCCGTTGGCGTTTTACAGTGATAAACATTCAGTCTTCAGGGTGAATCAAAGCAGCAAGAAAGACACCAAGATTACCCAGTTTGGACGCGTACTCAGTACCCTCAATATCGATATCATCTTCGCCAATTCACCACAAGCCAAAGGCCGTGTAGAACGGGCGAATAGAACGCTTCAGGACCGTCTGATTAAAGAAATGCGCCTGGAAGGCATCTGTTCGATTGAGCAAGCGAATGCCTGGCTGCCCTGCTTTATCGAGCAATTTAATCGTAAATTTGCCAATATGGCCTTTAATCCCAAGGATCTACACCGGACTGTCGCTGAAACAGCCGAAGAATTAGATGATGTTTTTACCTGGCGTGAACCCCGCAGAGTCACGAACAGCCTGACGATTACTTATGATAAATGCGTATATTTACTGGAAAATACCGAAGAAAATAAAAGGTTGATCGGCAAGTATCTTGAGTTTCTGGAATACCCGGATGGCACGGTAGCCATTGAACATCAAGGAAGAAAAATCAATTACAGCATCTTCGATAAATTAAGTCAGCTCAACCAGCGAGAGGTTGTTGAGAATAAACGTTTAGGTGCTGTTCTCAATCATATTCAACAACAGCACGAAGAATTAGAACAGCAAAACAAACGCAATCGTTCTCAAAAGATGCCGAGCAGACGTGCACAGAAAACAGTAATCAAAGAACGAAATCTGAATCCTGTGCTTGACTTGGAAGTGTCTGTATAGGACATTTCTATTTGGTTATTAGGTAGGACATTTCTACTTAGGAATAACAACTTCTGTAACTCCTAAATAGGAGTTTTTTTATTGAATAACTCTCTAAAAAACAGGCATTGCAAAGTCAATTCTAATGATATACACTAATTGATCTACATTTAGATTGTGGTTGTTGAAATGCTAATGCTTAGATTACCAGTAGAACTAGTTAAGCGGTTAGATGAAATAGCGAAAAAGACCCAACGAACTAAATCATTTCTAGCTAGAGAAGCAATTTTATTAAGTCTTGAGACCCTAGAAAAAAAATATACGATTGAAAACAAAGAATTAAGAGATATGAATATTAATTTATATGAAACTTTAGTTAAGTCTTTTTCTA
Organism: Acinetobacter sp. YH16051; assembly: GCF_013417135.1. NCBI lineage: Bacteria > Pseudomonadati > Pseudomonadota > Gammaproteobacteria > Moraxellales > Moraxellaceae > Acinetobacter > Acinetobacter sp. YH16051. The sequence goes on from NZ_VPEN01000019.1 coordinate 23,617, forward strand.
CACCAATTGATTTAGAAACTGAATCAAGAAAGTCAAAATTTCGTATCTTTAGCGAAGATGGAAAGCTATTTGTTCATAATAATAAAGACAATATTCGCCCATTAAGTGTAGATGAAGTTGATAATTTTTATAAAGTTTTCAAAGAAACAGGAAGTCGGTCTCCATCAACATATACAGATGTAACCTTTAACTCATCATATATTCTTGCTGCGATATCGCATTTAAAGGAACAAGATATTCTTTAATACCTCGTGTAATAAAAAAGCCCGACATCCTGTCGGGCTTTTTCATATCGGGTTGCTCGTCTTACTGATCTCGTGCTGCCCATTCCTTGCGCAATTTTCTTATTCTTGTTGTCTGGAAACATCCAGTTTCCTTATGTATTCATCATAGGGCTAATGCTTTGGATTACCAATCCGCAAAATCCTTAAATCCATGTAAGTTTTAGCTTACAAAGCTGGCTTATTTTATCCCAAGAGTTGTCCGCAGAAATTGAGGATTATTTCTGAATTGTGAACCTTGATAAATCAGGAAAAAACGCAAAAATGAGTGTTTTTTGATCAATTTTATTGGCTAAAAGTTACAGTTTTGCTTAAAAAGAAACCGACTTGTTTCCCAGTCGGTTTTTTGTGGTTTTTTAGGGGGATGGAAAATTTTTAAATATATGAAAAACAAGGATATTTTAAAAGGCATTTCGTATAAGCTCTATTATGTTAAATAGTCCGAAGCGTATTCAGCATGATTCGGACTGGTTGCATTAAAATTAACATTTTTACAAAAAAATGTGGCTTGTATTACATTAATTTAATATAATTTATTGAATGTAAAGAATATCACTATTTAGTTGTACAGGTTTAGTGTGCTCTTTTCACATATATACATTAACAATTCGATGTAAAAGGGTTCATAAATGAAAAAGGTTATTTCTTATGCTACGTTAGCAGTAATTGGGCTAATCGGTATTCAAGCCGCAAATGCTGCAACTACAACAGGTACATTAACTGTGAAAGCGACAGTTGCAAAAGGTTGTTCGGTAAATACCGATGCGTCTGGCACTGTAGCAGATGCGGTGCTTGACTTTGGGACAATCACTTCTTTGACAGCCAATGTGGATGGTGACACTACTACTTCTGGAACTTCTATCAAGGTATTATGTAACAAAGGTACAGATTATACAGTTGCATTTGGTGCTGGTAACAATGCTGTAGGTGGCGTACGTCGTATGGCGGGTAGTTCATCAGAATTTATTCCATACAATTTATATTTAATGCCAAATCGTGCAACTGCACTTGCAGTTGATGGCACGACAGCTGCAATTACAGGTAATGGTACTCCACAGACACTTAACGTTTATGGTCGTATCCCAGCAGGAAGTGTTTTACCAACTGCAGGTAATTATACAGATGCAGTGACATTGACGGTTACTTATTAACAGTTGCGTTGTATTAAGCTAGGTATTATTTGCTAGCTTAATATTTATTTAATGATAGGTTGATAATGAAAAGTATTTTTAGCTTATTACTGAAAATTTCTTTATGTATGCCATTTTGTATTTATGCTGCATCGATTCGTTTATCGCCTATCGGTTTAGAACTCTTAGATACACAGTCGGCTACCACGCTAAATATTTATAATCAATCAACTGAAAGTAGTGATTTTCAGGTGCGCGCATTTGAATGGTCGCAAGTAGAAGGAAAAGATCAACTAATACCGACAGATGATATTGTCATTAGTCCACCAATATTTAAACTTGCTTCCGAAGGGTCTTATAATTTACGCGTTGTAAGATTGAATTCGGCACCTATTACAAATGAAAAGTCATATCGTATTATTGTGGATGAATTACCTAAGCCGGCAGATAGCCGTAAGGTAAGTCAAGGTGTAAATGTTTTACTTCGCTCTTCGATGCCACTTTTTGTAGTGAACAAAAATGCTTATTATGAAATTAAATGGAAAATTGAAAATAGTGAAAATCAATCATTTTTGATTTTAAATAATATTGGAACCAGACACGTTTTACTTAGTAGTCTCTCTATTATTGATAAAACTTCTAAAATGACCTATTTGATACCTGTCAACACACTGAATGGCTACATTTTACATAAGCAGACAAAAAGTTATGCGATTGCAAATAATTTTAAATTTCAAGCTAATCATGAATATAGCGTAACTTTAGTAGTAGATGGTAAAACCATCGTATTGTAAAAGGCATTTAATGCTATGAAATATAGGGTTCTAGCAGCATGTTTGATTTGTATACCATATACAACTGCTTATGCTATGTTAAGGGATGACACTCATGCTACGACTCCAATTATCCCTGATATTATCCCACAAAATATTACTAACAAAGAATCTAATATCAATTTGTTTTTGAATGTATCTGTTAATAGTGAAAATACAAGTGATTTAACAGCGGTTAAAAAAGATAATAATGGTAAATTATATATTTTAGCAAAGCATTTAAGAGCACTAAGAATAATATTAGATGAGAATATTTCTGATACACAATTAATTTGTTTAAATGATTATAAAAAAATTCAATTTAAATATGATGAAAGTAATCAGAATTTAGACTTAACTGTACCTCAAGAGATGCTTACTAGGTTTAGTCTGGATTTAGAAGGATCCAATGCGACTCCAAATCAGCTATTAAACTTAAAACCATTGAATGCAGCGATCATTAATTATAGTCTTTACAATACGATTAATGACGAACAGAATGTTTTTTCTGGATCTGCTGAAGCATTTTATAGCACTCGGCTAGGCAATTTCTATACAGGTGTTTTGTATAATGGTGATGATCTAAATGATTATAGCCATAATAAATTTGTACGGTTAGAATCGAAATGGCAATATATTAATCCGATAAAAATTAGACTTTATACCATTGGTGATTTTACATCAAACACTACTGACTGGGGTAACAGTGTGCGTTTAGGTGGTGCGCAATGGTCAAGTGCGTATGCTCAACGCTCAGACATTATTACTACAGCATTACCTCAATTCTCAGGATCAGCAGCACTACCATCAACGCTTGATTTATATGTTAATCAGCAAAAAGTATATTCTGGAATAGTGCCCTCTGGCCCATTCGATATTAAACAGTTACCTCTTATTTCTGGAAATGAGGTCACTTTAGTAACAACCGATGCTACAGGAAAGCAAAATTTAGTTAAAAAGGCATACTACTTTTCACCTAAAGTTTTAGCAAAAGGTGTTAATCAGTTTTCTGTAGATGTTGGTATGCCACGTTACAATTATGGTTCTTATTCGAATGATTATGATGATGGGGTGCTTTTTGGTTCGGGATCGATTCGTTACGGGATTAAACAATCGCTCACGTTAAGTGGTGGGATGGAAGCATCAACTGATGGATTGTCTAATGCAGGTATCGGTTTTGCACAAAACTTATGGGGTTTGGGCGTTGTAAATGCAGATTTTTCGTTGAGTAACTATAAAGATGAAAATGGTTATTTAAGTTCTATTGGGTTAGAAGGTCGGATTAATAAAGATATTTCATTTAATACAAGCTTTAGAAAAGTTTTTGATAATTATTATGACCTAGCACGTGTTTCAAAAGTTCGTTATGAAAATGGATATAATAAGAATGAAAAAGATGCAGAATACAATTTTTTAACATCAGGCGCTTTAGCTGATGAACTCTTTCGGGCGGGATTAAGCTATAATTTTTATAATGGTTATGGGGTTTATGCTGGTTATAATAAGATAAAATCACAAGAATCTCAATATAGCCTTTTATCTGCCAACTTCAATGCAAATCTTGGTAAAAACTGGAATTTATATGCATCGGTTTATAAAGATTTTAATGATGCTAAAAATTATGGTTCTTATATTGCTTTACGTTATACCCCATCATTTAAGTTTAATGCTATCACGAGCATGTCGAGAGATGCAGATAATACTACAAGTTACCGCCAAGAATTTAATGGCTTATCAGGCCCAGAAATTGGCTCATTAGGTTGGGGTGGCTATGTTGAGCACAATGAAAGAAGTTCGAATAACAATGCTTCAGCATATGTAAATTATCGGGCTCGACCTGCCTATCTCACAGCTAGTTATAGTCGATATAGTGATATAGATCAGGCTTCGTTATCTGCAACAGGTTCACTCGTTTTTGCTGCAGGAAGGGTTTTTGCTGCAAATGAAATTGGAGATGGTTATGCAGTTGTTACAAATGCAGGACCAAAAAGCCAAATCCTAAATGGTGGTGTTAATTTAGGTAAAACCGATCATCAAGGTCGTTTCTTAATTTCTAATTTACTACCTTACCAAACCCATCATATTTTCCTTGATCCAACCTATTTACCGTTGCAGTGGGAAGTGCCAAATACTGCACAGAAAGTAATTGTGGGGTATCGCCAAGGTGCACACATTGACTTTGATGCTCACCAAGTAATATCTGCTGTTGTAAAACTAGTAGATAAAAACAATAACCCTATTCAGCCTGGTTATAGCGTAACGATTAATGGCGAAAATACAGCACTCATTGGTTATGATGGTGAGGTTTTTGTACAAGGTCTACTACCTAAAAACATCCTTGATGTTGATTTGCTAGATCAGGGTTCATGTCAGGTTCATTTTGATTATGGTAGTGAACATTATTCATTAAAGAAATTAGGGCCATATGTATGTCAATAATTTGCACAAACTATCAAGTTACAATGAAAAATATAATTTCGACCAATTTGTGTAAGTTTTTGATAATTAGTTTTTTTATTCTGTTTATAAGCTTGTTTTTTAATAAAGCGCATGCTGTATGTAAACCAGTTGGCACAACTACAACTACCCATACTTATAATGCTACAAATTTGGATAGTCCTGCTAAAATTACCTTTACAGGAACAATAACTTGTACTGAAGGAAGTAGTTCCAATAAAGTTGAAAAATATATGTGCATGAAAACAATTTTTACAGGCACAACAACTGCAAATAGTTCAACATCATTACCTTATACGGTAATAGCTTCTGTGGGCGGTGCTGGTTCAACTTCAACTAATCAAACTTCTAATACATGGTACGGCCCCGTTACTACAGTATCAAATAACAATGTCATTGATTATTCTGTAACAGTAACTGTACCTAAAAGATCCTCTTCAACCAATATTTATCCAGTCGGTACGTATACTGCAGCAGTTAATCTTTATTGGGATATGCAAGGTGGCTCTGCCAGTCAATGTGAAGGGACTAGTTCTAGTACTGGTAGTGGATGGGATTCTGGTGGCACTACATTAACAGCTAACTATGTTGTTCCAAAAATATGTCAGCTCAATTCTACAGATGTAATAAATTTTGGTAGCATCTCTGATATTGGATCAACAAAAAATAATTATACCGCATCTGGAGCTATTTCAACGACTTGTAATAAGGCAACAAATTACACAATATATTTAGGTAATGGTAATAATTATAGTAGCAGTCGGCGAATGAAACATTCGTCTGCCACTGAATATATCCCTTATCAACTTTATAAGGATTCTAATTTTAGTAATCTTTGGAGTGAAACAGGTGGAACTACTAGCATAGGGGGAAGTGGTGGTCTTTCTCTAACAGGTATAGGTTCTGCTCAGTCAAGTACTGTATATGGGAAAATTGCATCAGGTATAACTATTGGTAGTACTCCTGGCGATTATACTGATAGTGTTATCGTGACAGTAACATATTAAAATGGTGACTAAACAAATATTTAGATATGCATCATAAACTAGACATTTTTATTGGTGAGAATATAGACATTTTGAATGGGTTCTAACAGCTCTCGTTTCGTATAACCACCATTATGTTAAAGGAGAGGTATATTTGAATTAAATATGCCTATAAAGTTAATAGCTATCAATCATTGTTTGCTGAATAAGCCTTTAAAAGTAGGTTTATGCACTTAAGTTATTGTAAATAAAAAGATGTTCGTATTTTCAGTATTCTAAAAATAGACTATAGTTGATTCTTTTAAACTAGGAATTACCATGAACCGATTTAAGACCTCTTTTTTAGTTATTTCTTTGGGTCTTACTTTAACTGCCTGCGGCGGCGGCAGTGATGGTGCATCGAGCTCTACAGGGAATGGTGCATCGAGCTCTACAGGGAATGGTACATCGAGCTCTACAGGGAACAGCGGCACCACACCAGATACTTCTACTGGTTCAGTATTAGAAAAATTGAATCCATCACAATCCTACAATATTATTTTTGACTACCCTAATTCTTCTGGTGCATCAAGACTTGATTCTGTAAAACAAAATGCCGATGGTATTATCACCGAATTTGGTGATTACAAAATTACAGGAGATATTGTTGCGAAAGAAATTGCTGGAAATAAAAACTTTACGATTGCTCGTGTAACCAAAGGAATTTTTAATTATGAAAAAAATGGGGAAATAAAATCAACAGATATTTCCAAATATAGCAATGCCTCTTATTTTTATTTTGCATTTACCCCAATCATTACTAAGCGTATTTCTGCCCAAACCAAACAAATTAACTGTACTGATGTTAATGCTACTCAAGCAAAAGTGACCAATAGTGGCCAATTTGAAAAATTTATTTCTCCATCCATTCATAATGGAAGTATTACCTTAAATCCTAACGGCAATATCGACGTTAAATTTACTGCAAAAAATGGCAGTGATGAAACTACCTTTGCTTCATCAATGAGATGGGTTGATTCATTCAATAACTATAGCAGCTATAACTTATTGGGTATCGTAGGACAACAAGGTGAATCAAATCAGATCGGTACATTTAACATAGCTGATAATGGACCAAATAGCCTAGTACTTGGTGCAATTTACCGTATGACTTTGAGCAATAATGGTAACTATCAAGGTGCTGTTTCTATGGTATGTAATTATTAATATAGCTTGATTGAAGTGTCATGCGCCTTAATCTTTATGTATTTTTTTAAATTTAAGACCTAGGCAGTGCCTAGGTTTTTTTTTATTTCGTATAACCACCATTATGTTAAATAGGGAATTCAAAGCTCTTTCTAAGAGTTGGTATAGTGGTAATACTTATTGAGTGCGTAAAAGAATTAGATTAATAAAATACTCAAAAGAAAAATAGTAAAAGGGAACTTACAGAAAATAAGTTACCGGCTCTTAAAATTATATTTAAACAAAGAAGCCCAACTAAATGATTGGGCTTCCTCATATCTAACTTTACCTTATGATTTTCATCAGTGTACTGCAAGAATTTAGACTACTTGTTGACTTGAACACCTTTAAAAATCAATTTCTCTTTTTTTTGTGTTTCTATAAGCAGTTGTGCCTGCCCCTTACGAGATTGAAGATATAATGTGGGAGCATTCACCAGAATATCTATCATCGTACTTTCACGTAAGTTGATATCATCAGGACAGCCCATCATTGTGGCAACAATTGGTTGTTCAGCATATAAATGATTGCCCTTAAAATGAATACCAATCGAATTTATATTACAAAACAAATTCCCAATATACAGCATCTTTTCTGCAAATTTTAGCGTGATAGGTTGGTCAGGTTTTGAAGCCAGAAATAATGAATCTATACGTTCACTATTAGCATTTGTTGCCTCGATTAATTCCCAAGAAAATTGCGCCAAGGTCTGCTCACTAAAGGACATCACTTGTAATTCTTGTATCTTGGACTGATCGGCTGATGAAGGCTTATGACAAGCGCTCAAAAGTCCAACGACGAACATCAGTATAAATATTCTAGTCATCGTTATTGTCCGTATAATAATGAGTAACCCTCTTTATAGAGTTCATCAGTAGACATATAGGTCATATATCCATTAGGTTTGGCGGCACCTCCGCAATACCCCTGACCTTTCATGGAAGAACTCCATGTGCCTTGATAAGTTGCAGTAGATAATAACCCTGCCGCCACACTTCCAATAAAGATTGGACCACCACTATCGCCACCCCAACAATCCAACGTTGGACCTGAAACTTTTACCCATGTTGCATTACACACACCTGCCCCTGATGGTCCACATTTATTGTCAGTACCAAATGCTTTAAATGCGGTCGACTGAACCGTACCACAACTATAACCAGTTTTCATTCCATAATGACAGACATACGTACCAACAGGTGTGTTACCTTGTGTACGTCGACCAGTTAGAGTTTTGACCACATTGTCACTGGCGAAAAATTCTGGGTTCAAGGTATGTGTAGATGATACTAAACTCATGGTTTGGAAATCCTGACTACCATTCCAGAAGTCTCCCACAAAGGTTAGTGCAATATTATCATTGCCAGTTGTCTTGCGGTCATCTACAGTAATTTTGTAATTCTTACAGTGAGCCGCTGTGGTCGCAAATTTTGTACCCGCAGCGTTTTTCACATTAAAACCTGTTGTACAATTATAAAAAGTGGTTGAAGTTGTACTATCCGCCATCAGCATGGTTTCTGCTGCCCTTACTGCGGCACTATGTCTTAATGGAATATTAGTGGTCGTTACTTTAAGTGGGACATTGGTTAATGTTCTAGGTTTTTCACTGCTCAGTAATTTCAAACCCTGTGTTTGGTTGGTTGCAGTATGCTTTGGATCATAAAGCTCTAAATCAATGCTATTTTCGGCACTGTTGCAAATAGTCGGTGGTGATAAACTTATCATCCCCTTTTGCTGATGGAGCTGCACATGAACCCATTCAAAGGCCGGCATTTTCAGCGTGACATCATTCTGTGGGCCGTACGCTGGTACT